>CAMCCS010000053.1 GCA_945873295.1 uncultured Clostridia bacterium | reverse complement strand
GGGAAAAGAACGGCGCTTTCGCCCGGATCTGCGCCAATGTGGGTATGTTCGCCATCATGATCGGCTGGCAGCCCATCACCCAGGCTATGGGCAACACCCCGAAGTCCTGGTTCCTGGTAGCCTGCGCCATGTGTGTGTTCTACCTCGGCTTCCTGTGCTTCCCCCTTTTCGGCGTGAAGGAGGACCGGTCCATCGTCCAGTCGGAGGAAAAAACCACCCTCCGGCAGATGTGGCAAGCGATTTCGAAAAACGATCAGCTTCTGTGGACCACCTTAGCCATGGGTCTGTTTCAGGTGGGTTACTGCACCACCACCGGCTTTGCCATCTACTACATGAAGTACCTGTTCGGTAACGAAAATATGTACGCTGTGCTGGCTGCCGTCTGCGGCGTAGCCCAGCTGGCTGCCCTGGGGATATTTCCCCTGTTTTCAAAGCGGTTCAACCGACGGCAGCTCTACTCCGGGGCAACCGCCCTGGTGCTGGTGGGGTATCTGGTATTCTTCTTCGCGGAGCACTCCCTGATTCTCATTGCTGTCTCCGCCGTCCTGCTGTTTATCGGTCAGGCCTTCATTCAGCTGCTGATGCTCATGTTCCTGGCGGACACCATCGAGTACGGCCAGTGGAAGCTGCGCAAGCGGAACGAATCCATCACCTTCTCCATTCAGCCCCTGGTCAACAAAATCGGCGGTGCCCTGTCCACCGGCATTATCAGCATCGCCCTGATCCTCTCCGGGATCAAGCGTGGGGAGGAAACCGCCGCTGCCATCGGCCCGGCGGGCCAGGCGGCGGTGAAGGTTGCCATGCTTGCGATTCCCCTTGTGATGATTGTGGCCGGCTTCTTCATCTATCTGAAAAAGTATAAGATCGACGAAACGTTTTATGCCTCCATTCTCCGGGATCTGGAAGATCGGGGCGAACTGAAGCCGGCAGTGCCGGCGGACAAGCCGTAACGGACCTGGTCTATTGTCGTTTCTTCCCTGACCCGCTCGGTATCGGTTCATTCATGTTGGAGGCGAAGCTGCCGGCAGTGCCGGCGGACAAGCTGTAACGGACCTGGTCTATTGTCGTTTCTTCCCTGACCCGCTCGGGCCCGCAGGGCGGGCAGCCAAGTCGTGCGCAAAATGTGTCTTATCGCTTCTGCCCTGCGCCGCTCGGTATCGCACCATGGTGCGCAGGCGGTCAAAACTGTAGGGAATGCATTTATGCATTCCGCAATCGGGAATTAAGGTTATCTTTATTAAGCACACTGACAAATTGGGAATTTGACGGGCCGTCAGAACGTGTCATTCCGAGCCAGTGCTCACACTGGTGTGGGAATCTCCATCGAATTCCAGATAACCCATCGTCATACAGATCGTTCTTTTTGTGTTTCCCGGAATCTGCCTGTATGTTATCGAAAAATGGTGCTTCTATCCGGGAGATTGCCACGCCAGTGTGCGCTACTTTATCGCAATGACCGGGAAGTCGGCAGCCCGCCAAATTCCAATTTCACGATCAGATTATGAAAGATAGCCTAATCGGGAATTATTATTGGCGGAACGAGAAATAGCGTTCCTTACGGGCCGCGTCGCTCCATGGTGCGTGGGTGGACACGGTACACACCGTTCACCGAGACTGCCTTCAAGCTGCCGCAACAAATTTACCCCCTGAGGAAACATGTTTCCTCAGGGGGTACCGTTTTGTTGGTTATTTAGTCCTTTGCTTTGGTGGCGATCTGCAGCAGTGCCTTGCTCATGAAGTCCTCCAGGGACATGGCGCCCAGGTCCTCACCCTTACGGGTCCGGACAGACACGGTGCCGTTTTCCATATCCCGGTCGCCCACCACCAGCATATAGGGGATCTTCTGCATCTGGGCTTCCCGGATCTTATAGCCCAGCTTCTCAGAGCGGTAGTCGCCCTCGGTGTGGATATTCACAGCGTTCAGCTTCTCCACCAGATCTCTGGCGTAAGCATGGGCCCGGTCCGTAATGGGCAGCACCTTCACCTGAGTGGGCATCATCCACATAGGCAGTGCGCCGGCGTACTTCTCAATCAGGTAGGCCAGGGTCCGCTCATAGCAGCCCAGGCTGGTGCGGTGGATGATATAGGGGCGCTTCTTCTGGCCGTCGGCATCGGTGTACTCCATGCCGAAGCGCTCCGCCAGCAGCATATCGATCTGGATGGTGACGATGGTGTCCTCCTTGCCGAAGACGTTCTTGTACTGGATGTCCAGCTTGGGGCCGTAGAACGCGGCCTCATCAATGCCGATGGTATACTCGACGCCCAGATCGTCCAGGATCTTGCCCATAATGCTCTGAGCCTCGTCCCACTGTTCGGGAGTGCCGATATACTTCTGCCGGTTGTTGGGATCCCACTGGCTGAACCGGAAGGTGCAGTCTTCCAGCATGCCCACGGTGTCCAGACAGTATTTGGCCAGCTCCAGGCAGCCACGGAACTCCTCCTCCAGCTGCTCGGGACGGAGGATCAGGTGGCCCTCGGAAATGGTAAACTGGCGCACCCGGATCAGGCCGTGCATCTCGCCGGAATCCTCATTGCGGAACAGCGTGGAGGTCTCACCTAAGCGCATGGGCAGGTCCCGGTAGGAGCGGGCCCGGTTCAGGAAAACCTGGTACTGGAAGGGGCAGGTCATGGGCCGAAGGGCAAAGCACTCCTTGGACTCGTCATTGGGATCGCCCAGGACAAACATGCCGTCCAGATAGTGGTCCCAGTGGCCGGAAATCTTGTACAGGTCGGACTTGGCCATCAGGGGCGTCTTGGTCAGCAGGTACCCCCGCTTCTGCTCCTCGTCCTCCACCCAGCGCTGCAGCGTCTGGATGACCCGGGCGCCCTTGGGCAGCAGGATAGGCAGGCCCTGACCGATTACGTCCACCGTAGTGAAGAATTCCAGCTCCCGGCCCAGCTTGTTGTGGTCACGCTTCAGCGCCTCTTCCTGGCGCTTCAGATACTCGTCCAGTTCGTCCTTGGAGGGGAAAGCGATGCCGTAGATCCGCTGGAGCATTTTCCGCTTGGAGTCGCCCCGCCAGTAGGCGCCGCAGCACTGGGTCAGCTTGAAGCCGTTGTGCTTGACCCGTCCGGTGTGGTCCAGGTGGGGGCCGGCGCACAGGTCGGTGAAATCCCCCTGGGTGTAGAAAGAAATCACGGCATCCTCGGGCAGATCGTTGATGAGCTCAACCTTATAGGGCTCATTTTTTTCCTGCATGTAGGCAATCGCTTCCGCCCGGGGCTTCTCGCTGCGCTCAATGCGGATGCGCTCCTTGCAGATCTTCTTCATCTCCGCCTCGATCTTCTCCAGATGCTCAGGGGTAAAGGAGAAGGGGGCGTCAAAGTCGTAGTACCAGCCCTCGTCGATGGCAGGACCGATGGCAAGCTGAACCTCCGGCCACAGACGCTTCACAGCCTGCGCCATAATGTGGGAGCAGGTGTGCCAGTAGGTCTTACGGTACGCGGGGTTTTCAAAGGTGAATTCGTTTTCCATGGGATGACCCTCCTTTTATATTGGGGGAGAATACAAAAATCCCACCCCCTAAAATCAGGGGTGGGATACAATCAGCGTATTCCACGGTTCCACCCTGGTTGCGGCACAAAGATGCCGCCACTCATTGGCGCGGTAACGGGCGCTGCCGTCCCGGCATTTCCACCGGGCAGCTCAGAAGTGGTACGCGGAAGCCTAAGCAACAGAGCCCTTTCACCGGACGGGCCCCTCTCTGAGAGGTGAAGCAGCCACGCTTGTCTTCGTCATTGCTTTTTGTTCCATGCCAATTTAGCACAATTTCCGGAAAATGTCAACAGGCAATTCCGCACAGTTCCGCCAGGCTTTTCCCCCCTTCAATTGACATAACGCCAAGCCGCAAAGGTTTTCAAAAAGTTACGCAATTCGACATATTATGTAAATCTTTGTTACCTTTATCTACAACATGTCGTGTTTTTCTGCCGAATACGACCCGTATATTGTGGGAATGTTTACATAAAGCGGTTACTAAAATTATGTATAAAGTTGTCGTTTTTAATGTTTTTTAAATAAACTATTGACTTTTTAGAATATTTTGTTATAATAAATCCATCATTTCCCCGCATAAATACAAAATGTAACTTTTTGATACATTTTTATCCCGCCCTAACAGAATCTGATGCAAAGGAGATTTTTGCCATGCGTTCGTTTTGCCGGTTTGCTTCAGACAGAAAGATCTTCCTGCTTCGCCTGCTGGCGGTATGCATCCCCCTGGCCCTTGTGCTGGTACTTCTGTGCCAGGTAGTTTTTGCTACCACTTACATTATCACCGACGGTGACCGGGTTTTCACCCACACCACCTTCGCTACAGATCCCGCCGTGGTTCTGGACGAAGCGGGTGTTAACCTGGGTGACGCGGATACCTTCACCGCTCGGGTGGAGTCCGATGCCGCGTCCATCACTGTTTGCCGGGGCCAGACCATTACGGTGCGCTATCATGGGCAGGAGCAGCAGGTTTCCTCCTCCGGAGAGACCGTCGGAGTACTGCTTTCCCGTCTGGGACTCACCACTGACGAGGGCGACTGCCTGTCCCAATCCCTGGACACCCTCACCTGGGACGGCATGGTTCTGAGCATCGACCGTATTCTCACCGAGACCCAAACCTACGCCGTTACCGTCCCCCATGAGACCATCCGCTGTGCCGCTTCCTCCCTCCCTAAGGGAACGGAGAAGGTGCTGGTCTCCGGCTCCGACGGAGAGATGCTTCGCACTGCGGATGTGACATATGTCAACGCCGCGGAGCAAAAGCGGACCGTATTGTCCGAAACCATGACGGTCCCCCCCATTACGGAAATCATTGCCGTGGGCACCGGAACAGCGCCGGAGCAGTCAGAGATGCCCGTAATCGGCGACGGAATCATCACCCTCCCCACCGGGGAGATCCTCACCTACTACGACACCGCCCAGGTTCAGGCCACCGCCTACACCCACACCGACGCCGGGTGCAGCATGCTGACCTACACCGGTACCACCGTCCATGTGGGTACCGTTGCCGTTGACCCCAGGTACATCCCCTACGGGACCCGGATGTTTATTATCGCCAGCGACGGAAGCTACGTCTACGGCGTCGCCGAGGCGGAGGACTGCGGCGGGGACATCAAGGGGGACCGGGTAGATCTGTACCTGCCCACCTTTGATGAATGCATCCAGTTTGGCCGCCGGGAGTGTACCATTTACTTCCTGGGCTGACGGAAACCCAATTTGGCGATTGCAAAAGCGCCTTTTTTCTGGTAGGATAAAGAAAAGTATCCCGCCGGAAAAAGGCGCTGTTTTTCTGAGGTGAAACAATGATCGATGTATGTGATATTCAGGTGATGAAGCCGCTGCTGGAGCAATACGGCTTTCACTTTTCCAAGGCCAAGGGACAGAACTTCCTCACCGCTGCCTGGGTGCCCAAGTCCATAGCAGAGCAGGCGGGGGTGAACGAGGCGGCAGGAGTGCTGGAGATCGGACCGGGCATCGGCTCCCTGACCCAGCAGCTTTGCCTCCGGGCCGGAAAGGTGTGCGCCGTGGAGCTGGACCGGCGGCTGGAGCCCATTCTCCGGAAAACCTTGGGAGAGTTTTCCAACCTGGAACTTATCTGGGATGATGCCATGAAGCTGGACCTTGCCGCCCTCGTTAAGGAAAAGTTCCCCGGCTTGCGGCCCATGGCCTGCGCCAACCTCCCCTACTATATCACCACCCCGGTGCTCACGGCGCTGCTGGAAGCCGCCTGTTTTTCCTCCGTCACCGTCATGGTCCAGAAAGAGGTAGCCCAGCGGATTGCCGCCCGGCCCGGCACCGCGGACTACGGTGCGTTTTCCATCTTCTGCCAGTATTACGCGGTTCCGGAGCTGCTGTTTGATGTCGGCCCACAGTGCTTCCTGCCCCAGCCCAAGGTGACCTCCGCCGTGGTATCGCTAAAGGTGCGGGAAGAAAAGCCCTGGGATATTCAGGATGAAGAAATCTTCTTCCGGGCCGTCCGGGCAAGCTTTGCCATGCGGCGGAAAAAGCTGAGCAACGGCCTTGCCGCCGGGTTCCCGGAGCTGGGAAAGGCCGGTGCGGAAAGCGTCATCTCTGCCTGCGGCCTGGATCCCGCCGTCCGGGGGGAGACCCTGGGCATCCCGGAATTTGCCGCCATCGCCAATGAAATTGCGGCAAGGAGGGAAAGCAAATGATCGAATTTCTCTTTCTTGACCTGGATGACACCATTCTGGATTTTCACAAGGCGGAGCGGATCGCCATTGCCCGAACCTTTCAGGACTACGGCGTGGAACCCACGGAGGCCGTGCTGAACCGCTACCACATCATCAACAAGGCCCACTGGGAGCGGCTGGAACGGCAGGAGCTGACCCGGGAGCAGGTCCTTACCGGCCGGTTCCAGGCCTTATTCCAGGAGCTGGGCATCCCGGTGGACCCGGAGGCAGTGGCCCGGGACTATGAAAAAAACCTAGCCATCGGGCACTATTTTCTCCCTGGGGCGGAGGAAGCCGTCGCATCTTTAAGCAAACAATATAAGCTGTACCTTGCCAGCAACGGTACAGCCTCGGTGCAGAAGGGCCGCCTCACCAGCGCCAACCTGTATCGGTTTTTCCGGGAGGTATTCATTTCCCAGGAGGTGGGGTACAACAAGCCCTCCCGGGAATATTTTGAAACCTGCTTTGCCCGGATCCCCGGCTTTGACCGGGAAAAGGCCATGATGGTGGGAGACAGCCTGACCTCCGACATTCTGGGTGGGAAGAATGCAGGGCTCACTACCTGTTGGGTTAACTTTTCCCACGCCCCCGGCAGGCCCGACATTATACCGGACTACGAAATCGAATCCCTGCCTCAGCTGGAAGCGCTGCTGGAAAAGATCAATAAAGGATAATATCAAAACCTGCCGGAAAGCTTTGGCTTCCCGGCAGGTTTTGATTTTGGGATACGCATTCGGTCTTCCCCAGCAAACAGATAAATTGGGAATTTGGTGGTTTCGTTGAATGGAACGCGGGTGGATGCCGTACACCCAAGGGCTCCCCTGTGTAAGGGGAGCTGTCAGCGGAGCTGACTGAGGGGTTGTAATGGTGGACTTCCCGGTGTGCCCATCGTCCGAACGTACAATGTCCGTTCTGCCCCCGTTTTGCCGAGGCATCGTTAAAATAGGTAGATTCTACCGCAAAGTCGTTTCAACAAGTCTTTTCGCCGAAACACTTCCTAAATTGAAGAACTGTACTGCACAATCCCTCAGTCGCTTCGCGACAGCTCCCTTTACACAAGGGAGCCCTTGCTGCGTCCCATTTCCCACCTGCGTACCATTCGGCAAACAGCCCGTCAAATTCCAATTTGTCTGCCCCCTGCGTAAGGCCGTCCGGAGTTTTAAACGAGCCGCACCTCTACGGGCCTGCGGATCACCATTTCCTCCGGTGTAACCGCGCAGTCCATGGCAAGCACCTTTACGCCCCCGGCGGCAGCTTCCCGCAGGGCAGCGCCAAAGTCCGGGTCCGTTGCGTCATTGGGGACGAGATAGTGCACATCCGCCATCTGGATGACAAAGAGCACATAAGCGCCGAAGCCCTCCGATGCCGCCTGCACCAAACCCCGGAGGTGTTTTGCTCCCCGTACTGTGGGTGCATCGGGAAAGGCGCAGATGCCGCCCTCTTCCAGCGTGACCCCCTTTACCTCCAAAAAGCAGGGCACACCTGCCCGGGTAAAGGAAAAATCAAACCGGGAATCCCCGTGGACCGTCTCCGCCCGCAGAGCATCCACCGGACCCAGGCCGCCGCTGCGGAGCCACTCCATAGCGGCAGCGTTGGGTGCCTGGGAATCCATATTGATAAGCCTTTCGCCCTTGTGCACCGTAATCAGGTCATACCCGGTCTTCCGGGCAGGATTCCCTGCCCGCTGGCACCACACATCCGCTCCCGGCTGCAGCAGCTCCCGGCAGCGCCCGGTGTTCTTCACATGGACAGTCTCCACCTGACCGTTCAGCTCCACCCGGGCAATAAACCGGTTGGGCCTAGCCAGGAACCGCCCCCGCTCCATATTCTCGTAGCGCAATCCCTTTCTCCTTTTTCCACCTACCACTTTTGTGGTGGGTCTCATTTGTTCCGTATGCCGAACGGCATCTTTCACAGCGGAATTTTTTCAGGCCGGAGGATAATCCCCCGGCCTGTTTGCTGTTTACTTCGCGAATTCCACGGCCTTGGTCTCCCGGATCACGTTCACCTTGATCTGTCCGGGGTATTCCAGCTCGGACTCGATCTTCTTGGCAATATCCCGGGCCAGGAGGATCATATTGTCCTCGGTGACCACCTCGGGCTTGACCATGATCCGGACCTCCCGTCCAGCCTGGATGGCATAGGCCTTGTCCACACCGGGATAGGAACCGGTAAGCTCCTCCAGCTTTTCCAGCCGGCGGATATAGTTCTCCACATTCTCCCGCCGTGCGCCGGGCCGGGCGGCAGACACCGCGTCAGCAGCCTGCACCAGCACGGCAATGACGGTCTTGGGCTCCACGTCTCC
Source organism: uncultured Clostridia bacterium (assembly GCA_945873295.1). Lineage (GTDB taxonomy): Bacteria > Bacillota > Clostridia > Oscillospirales > Oscillospiraceae > Faecousia. The sequence goes on along the minus strand of CAMCCS010000053.1, from coordinate 2,257 downwards.
GTGGTGGGCCTCGATGGCGTTGATTACCACCGGGTTTTCCTTGAACTTCCGGGCAAGATCCGCGCCCAGCTGTACATGGCTGCCCTCCACCTCATGGTCAATGGACTTGCCCAGGTCGTGGAGCAGGCCCGCCCGCTTGGCAAGGGCCACGTCCACGCCCAGCTCCGCCGCCATAAGGCCGGCGATATGGGCAACCTCGATGGAGTGATTCAGCACGTTCTGACCGTAGGAAGTACGGTACTTCTGACGGCCCAGGATCTTCACAAGCTCCGGGTTCAGGTTGTGAACACCGGTCTCGTAGCAGGCCCGCTCGCCCTCCTCACGGATGGTGCGGTCCACTTCCTTCCGGGCCTTCTCCACCATATCCTCGATGCGGGTGGGATGAATCCGTCCGTCGGCAATGAGCTTCTCCAGAGCCAGCCGGGCGATCTCCCGGCGGACGGGGTCAAAGCTGCTGACAGTGATAGCTTCGGGGGTATCGTCAATGATGAGGTCAACGCCGGTGACGGTTTCGAGCGTCCGGATATTCCGGCCCTCCCGGCCGATGATCCGGCCCTTCATCTCGTCATTGGGCAGAGGCACCACGGAAACGGTGGTCTCCGCGGCATGATCGGCGGCGCAGCGCTGAATGGCGGTGGCGATGATCTCCCGGGCCTTTTCCTCGGCCTCGTCCTTGAGCTGCTGCTCGATCTCCTTGATCTTCATGGCAGCATCGTGGCGGACATCCTCCTCCACGGAGCGAAGCAGGAACTGCTTAGCCTCCTCCTGGGTCAGGCCGGAGATCTTCTCCAGGGTGGTGAGCTGCTGCTTGTGGGCCTCCTCGGCGGCCTCCTGGGTCTTGGCCGCGTCGGCAAGCCGGCGGCTCAGCTCCTCCTCCTTGCGCTCAAAAGCTTCGGTCTTCTTGTCCAGGGTTGCTTCTTTCTGCTCCAGGCGGCGCTCCTGCTTGGTCAGCTCCGCCCGACGGTCTTTGACTTCCTTTTCGAGATCTGTGCGAGATTTATGGATTTCGTCCTTGGCCTCCAGAAGCATTTCCTTCTTCCGGTTCTCACCGTTGCGGATGGCTTCGTTGATCAGCCGAGTGGCCTCCGCCTCCGCGGAGCCGATCTCCCGCTCCGCAACCTTCTTGCGGTAAGCGAAGCCGATGGCGCATCCGATAAGGATTCCCACGGCAGTGGCCAGAACAATAATCAGATAGTGATACCATTCCATAATTCTTCTGCACACCTCCTTCCTTAAAGATTGGCGAGGAGGGGTGCGCATTTGTCCCCATGTGAAATTTGACGCAAAAACCAGCCGGGGCACCGCCCGGCGGCCAGTATTTCAAAAAACGCAGCGAGACGCAAAAACGCGCTCCCCGGCCCTTACGCCGGTTATCAATGAAACTCCTGCCGGACATACACCGAACCAGAGTACACAATACCACCTATATTGTACTTTCCCCTTAATAAAAAGTCAAGGGAATTTCCTTATTTTTGTTTACGGCGGCGGGACAGGAGTACGGCAGACGCGAAAAAATCCGCGCCGCCCGGATGGGAAGCGCGGAAATCATGGTTTATGCATATCGGCTTGACGCAGCAAAGAGATAAATTGGTATTTGGCGAATTCCCGGTCATTGCGATAAAGTAGCGCACACTGGTGTGGCAATCCCCCGGATAGAAGCACCATTTCTCGATAACATACAGGCCGATTCCGGAAAACGGGTCAAAGGAAATGTTCTGTATGACGATAAGATACCTGGAATTCGATGGAGATTCCCACACCAGTTTGAGAACTGGCTCGGAATGACAGTGTTGTTCGATGCCCTGGCTTCCTTCTGCAAATTCCAATTTCCCACGCTGCTGCGTTAACCGGATATTCTATCATTTCTCGTTCTTGATGACCAGCTCGGCAATCTGGACCGCGTTGGTGGCAGCGCCCTTGCGGACCTGGTCGCCGCAGCACCACAGGCACAGGCCGTTATCATCCGTCAGGTCGGGACGGATACGGCCCACGAACACAATATCCTGGTCGGAGGTGTCCAGGGGCATGGGGTACTCGTGAGCGGGGAGGTTATCCACCAGGCGGCAGCCGGGGGCGGCGGCAATGGCGGCCCGGGCCTGCTCCACGGTCACGGGCACATCAAAATGGCAGCTGACGGAAATGGAGTGGCTGCGGACCACGGGCACCCGGACGCAGGTGCAGCTGACTTTCAGTTCCGGCAGATGCATGATCTTCCGGCCCTCGTTCTGCATCTTCATTTCCTCGCTGGTGTAGCCCA
>CAMCCS010000052.1 GCA_945873295.1 uncultured Clostridia bacterium | reverse complement strand
TGAGTTGTAGCGAGGTGCTTCAGCTTAACTTAGTGACATTGCATTGCGAACCAGTGACCGATGTCACTGGTGTGGCAATCTCCATCTTTAGAGGAGTGCAGCCTCGAATACGATGGAGATTCCCACGAAAGTAGTGCGCTACTTTCTCGGAATGACAGCTTTTATGTATTTATTTTTGCTTCCCTTCCCGCTGGGAGAGCTTTCCTTCAAAGCGGTCCTTTGCGGTGCAGATGGGAATGGCGGTGGGATACTGGCCGCTGAAGCAGGCGTGGCAGTAATCCGCCGATCCGATCATTTCCGTCAGATCCTCCAGGGCCAGGTACCCCAGGCTGTCCGCGCCGATGATGGAAGCGATTTCCTCCACTGTGTGGTGGCAGGCGATGAGGTGGTCCCGGGAGTCGATGTCCGTTCCGTAATAGCAGGGGTTCCGGAAAGGGGGAGAGGAAATGCGCATGTGAATTTCTCTGGCGCCTGCCTCCCGGAGCAGCCCCACAATCTGCCCGCTGGTGGTGCCACGGACGATGGAGTCATCAATCAGGACGATGCGCTTTCCCTGAACCGCATCCCGGATGGGGCTGAGCTTGATCTTCACCTGATCCACCCGTTGACCCTGGCCGGGAGAAATAAAGGTACGCCCAATATATTTGTTTTTGATAAAGCCCAGGCCGAAGGGAATCCCGGATTCTTCCGCGTAGCCGATGGCGGCGTCCAGTCCTGAGTCCGGTACGCCTACAACAAGATCCGCGTCAACGCTGTGCCGCTTCGCCAGCAGCCGTCCGGCGTTTTTCCGGGCAGCATGGACGCTGACCCCGTCGATGACCGAGTCGGGACGGGCAAAATAGATGTATTCAAAGATACAGGCCCGCCTTTCCACGGTGCCGCAGTGGATTCTGTCGGTGTGGACACCGGTTTCGTCAAAGGTCAGGATCTCCCCGGGCAGCAGATCACGCTGAAATTTTGCTCCCACAGCTGCCAGGGCGCAGCTTTCGGAAGCCACAACATGGACACCCTCCGGGGTGATGCCATAACACAGGGGGCGGAAGCCGTGGGGATCCCGGGCGGCGATCATTTTGGCAGCAGACATGATTACCAGGGAAAAGGCACCGTCCAGCTCGTTCATGGCCCGGCTGACCGCAACCTCGATGGACGCGGTTTTCAGCCGCTGCTGGGTTATGATATAGGCAATGATTTCCGTATCGCTGGTGCTGTGGAAAATGGCGCCTCCCAGCTCCAGGGCGCTGCGCAGCTCGTAGGCATTGCTCAGGTTGCCGTTGTGGGCCAGAGCCAGCTTGCCCTTCTGGTGATTGACCACAATGGGCTGGCAGTTTTCCCGGTTGTTGCCGCCGGTGGTGCCGTAGCGGACATGCCCGATGGCCATAGTCCCCTTGGGGAACCGCCCCAGAACCTCCCGGGAGAAAACATCGTTCACCGTTCCTAAGTCCCGGTGGGAGGAAAAAACGCCGTCGTCATTGACAACGATTCCGCAGCTTTCCTGCCCCCGGTGCTGCAGAGCGTAGAGTCCGTAATACGCAAGTCCTGCAAGGTCGGCACTCTGGGTGCTGTACACACCGAACACGCCGCATTCTTCATGTATTTCTGCCATGGTGTTCCCCTTCCTGAAAAAAAGATAAAGCGCCCACCCGGGGCAGAGAATACCTCTGTCCGGATGAGCGCCTTTACTCATTGAAATCTATCATAACACAGAAAGTGCTGTTTTACAACGGGCAATATCGACAGCTTTTTACTCTCAAAGGGGGGAGAAAGCTGTCTATTCCGGCATGAAAAACCTGCGGTATTCCGGGTAATGATCCTAAATACCGCAGGTCTTTTTGCTTTTATTCAGCCGCAGCGTTTCTGCGGGCTTCGGTCAGGCCGATGACCGCAAAGGTCTCGGGATCCAGGATTACACCGTAGTCCGCTTCAGCCTGGGCAACGGTAATGTACTCATTCTTGGCATCCATCGCTACCTTTTCTGCGGGACGCTTGTAGGGATCCCCGTAGCCGCCGCCGGTGGCGGTGACCAGACGGACCACATCATTGGTGTTCATCACACGGCGGGCCACAATGCCCATGGGCTCGCTGACCGTACCGTCGGCATCCGTAAACTGGAAGTAGTTAATGGAGCCGTCCTTGCCGCCGGCAGCGCCCCACACGGGCCACTTGTTGCGTCCGAAGGAGGCGGTAAAGGTCTGATTGTCGTTCATGGAGCGGTAAACCCGAACGGCACCGCTGCCGCCACGGAATTCACCGGCGCCTGCGCCGTCTGTGTGCAGGCTGTGCTCGTCGATGCGAATACCGTAGCGGGTCTCCGCCATCTCTACGGGCACGTTGTAGGTCTCGCCGTCACCGACGCAGAACTGACCAACCTGGCCGTCGCTACCCCGGCTTGCGCCCCAGCCGCCGACGGTGGGCTCGATGATGAGGTAGTCGTTGCCGAAGTCCTGATGCTGGCCGGCCATCAGCACCGTGCAGACGGACAGCAGGTGGCCCGCGCCCAGGGAGTCGGGGAATACAGGGGCAAGGGCTTTCCAGACCAGATCGATGACATAGATCATGCTCTCATAGTAGCAGGAGGTTGCGGCAGGGCGGTTGGCCTGCAGCACGCTGCCCGGCTCACAGATGGTACGCAGGGGCGCAAACACGCCGTCGTTTACCGCCAGTTCCGGGCCGACAACGGACATGAAAACAACCTTCACACCGGCATAGGCGGCGGTTGCGCCGGAGTTCACGCAGCCCACCACCTGGGGGTCGCTGCCGGTAAAGTCCGCCAGAAATTCATCGTCGGTGATGGTGACCTTGACCTGCAGGTGCACGGGATTGCCGTGGCCATCATCGTCCATGTACTCATCCATTTCCCAGGTGCCCTTGGGCATTTCCGCCAGGCGGCGGCGGGCAACCGTCTCGCCCTGGGCGATCAGACGCTCCATGGAGCCCTTGACCACCTCGGTACCGTATTTGTCGCAGAGTTCATTGATCCGCTTTTCTCCGGTACGCAGGGAGGAGATCTGGCCCCACATATCGCCCTGGGAGATCTGGGGATAGCGCATATTGCTGCGCATCAGGTCCCACACAGGCTCCACCAGCTGACCCCGGTCCACCAGCTTTGTACCGGAGAAGCACATGCCCTCCTGGAACAGGTTGGTTGCGTCCGTGGTGAAGGAGCCGGGGGCCATGCCGCCGATATCGCTCCAGTGGGCCTTGTTGCCGGCAAAGGCGATGAGCTCGCCGTTGTGGAAGATGGGCATGACCATTCCCACATCGGACATATGGGTGCCGCCGCCCATAAAGGGGTCGTTGATGATGTACACATCGCCGGGATGCAGGTTTTCCTTTCCGTACTTATCCACCACGGCGCAGATCATGGGGGAGATCATGCCGATGAAGCCGGTGACGCCGTTGCCCTGGGTCAGCAGCCGTCCGTCGGCATCGGCAATGCCGCTTGCATAGTCCAGAGTCTCATAGATGATGGGACTCATGGAAGTCTGGGCAAACGCGTAGAAGATCTCGTTGCTGACCGCAATCAGAGAATCCTTGACAATATCCAGCGTTACCGGATTGATAGAAACTTTTTCAGCCATTACTGTACCTCCATTTCCACGATCAGGTTGCCATAACGATCCACGGACAGGCGCTGTCCGGGACAGACAACGGTGGCGGTGGTGGGTTCTTCTACGACCAGGGGGCCCTGGGCTGCCGCGCCGCTGCCCAGCTTGCTCCGGTCGTAAATCGGTGTATCGAGCCAGCCGTCTCCGGAGAAGAATACCCGGCGGGTCTCTTTCAGAGCGGCGGAAATGTCGCCTTCCTGGGCGGGGATTTCCTGCAGGGAGGGCTTCGCCAGCTGGCCGTAAGCAACCAGGTGCAGGTTAACGATCTCAGCAGGGGTATCCGGCAGGGAGAAGGTATAGAAGTGCTCATGGGTTCTGTGGAAGCGGGCCATGATTTCGGCCCGGTCCGCTTCCGACCAGGGATAGGCGGGGGCAGCCACCTGGACGGTGTGCTCCTGGCCCATGTAGCGCATGTCCGCGATAAAGGTGAACACCACCTGATCCGGCGCAATTCCCTCAGCGGCAAACAGGGCGCCGGCCTCGTCCATCTGGGCTTTCCACATGGCGTTGAGTGTATCCATGGGGGCGGTGCTGAAGGAGAGAATCTTTGTCTGGATGAAATCGTGGCGAATATCGCTCATCAGCATGCCCCAGGCGGAGAAGACGGATGCGGCTACGGGAACGATGACCTTACGGATGTTCAGCTCCTTGGCGAGGGTGGGGCCGTGCATGGGGCCGCCGCCGCCGAAAGCCACCATGGCGAAGTCCCGGGGATCATAGCCCCGGCGCACGGAAATCAGCTTCAGGGCGTTATTCATATTGGAGTCGGCAACACGGATGATGCTTTCAGCGGCTTCCTCGGCACCCACAGAAAATGCCTTGCCCACCTTTTCCGCCAGCGCACCGCGGACCTGATCCAGGGATACTTCCATATCGAAGTTCTTCGCGGACAGACGGCCTGCAATCAGGTTGGCATCGGTGGTGGTAGGCTCTGTGCCGCCCTTGCCGTAGGCAACCGGGCCGGGGAGAGCACCGGCGCTCTTGGGACCGACCTTCAGGGATCCTGCCTCATCGATCCAGGCGATGGAACCGCCGCCGTTTCCGATCTCCACGATGTCAACAACGGGGGCCATGATGGGATAGCCGGCGCTGCGCTCATTTTTTTCAATGTAGTAGGAGGTGGTGACCTTGACCTGGCCCCGGTCAATGAGGGAGCATTTGGCGGTGGTGCCGCCTACGTCAAAGGCAATGATATTTTCCTCGCCGATCATCTTACCCAGAATGGAAGCGCCGAAAACACCGGCAACCGGGCCGGACTCCACCACGTTGACCGGCGTCAGCTTGGCCTGCTCAAAGGTAGTGGTACCGCCGTTGCTCTGCATAATGTAGCGGGTGCCGGGGACACCGGCATCGGTCAGACGCTGACCCAGGCGGTTGATGTAGGAAGAGGCCACGGGCATAACGTAGGCATTGAGGACGGCAGTGGAGGTCCGCTCGTACTCGCGCCACTCCTTGGTAATATCCACGGAGGGACACACATAGACCTCCGGCCAGAGCTCCTTGATTTTGGCAACCGTCCTGCGCTCGTGCTCTTCGTTGGCGTAGGAGTTGATATAACAAACGGCAATGGCTTCCACCTGCTCTTTTTTCAGGTATTCCACTGCCTTACAAATATCTTCTTCGCACAGCGGCGTCAAAACTTCACCCTTGTAGCTGATCCGCTCCGTTACCTCCCGGCGCAGATACCGGGGGACAAAGGGCTCCGGCTTTTTAAACACCATGTTAAACAGATCCGGGCGGTTGCCCCGGGCCAGCTCCAGAATATCCCGGAAGCCCTTCGTGGTGATAAGGGCGGTCTTCGCGCCTTTTCGCTCGGTCAGTGCGTTGATGATCGTGGTCGTACCGTGGAAAAAGGCTTCGATGCTCTTGGGGTCCACCCTGCTCTTTGCCAGAACGTCCAGAACACCCTGGTCAAAGTTGGGTGGCGTGGTATGCGCTTTTTCCAGAATCAAGGTTCCGGATTCGTCGATGGCGACCAGATCGGTAAAGGTGCCGCCGATGTCTGTTGCGACTTTCATAATGGGTTCCCTCCTGCTGTTTTCTCCGACACATATCTTTCCACGCTGGGAGGACATATGTTCATGAGCTAAAGTATACCATTGAATTGTGCTCGTGTCAATTTGGATGATTCGAAAAAGAGATTTTTGGAAATTGCGCTGAATTTTTTCTGGAAAAAAGGAATGCGGTGTGGTAAAATTACAACACAGACATGCGGTTGGGTCCGGTTTCGGACATTCGTGCCCAATTCATCCAATCAGGAAGGACGTGCTCAGAATGAAAAACCCCATGGCAGCCATGACCCTCGCAACCGACGAGGTGATCCGAATGGAGCTTTTTCCGGAGATTGCGCCCAACGCGGTTACCAGCTTTGTGTATCTGGCAAACAGGGGTGTCTTTGACAATTATCCCATCGAGCGTGTCGTTCCCGGGTGGGTCCTGGATATGAGCTACCATGCCTTTCACAACCGGCAGGCTTGCTATTTTATTCCAAACGATACTTTATCCGGGCGCTACCTGAAAGCGGAATTTGGAACGGTGGGCCTTGGCGGGTATGGAAAGCCGGATATTGCCGGGGGAGAGTTTTTCTTCCCCCTGGCGGATTGCCCCGCAATAACGGGTACCTATCCCATTTTTGGCAGGGTGACCGAGGGGCTGGAGGTACTGCGCCGTCTGGAGCAGGTGGAAACCTATCCGGTTCCGTTCCCGGATCAACCGGGTGTGCGAATCAACACGCCCGTTTCTCCCCAGTTCATCCGGTCCGTAACCGTGGAAACTTTTGGGGAAACGTATGGTGAGCCGACACGTCTGAGCGGGATCCCCAAACCCCTTTTTTGGCCGTCAATTACCTGATAAAGCTTCCCTTGGCAAACAGTTAAATAGGAAATTTGACGCTTTGGCGGCGCAGCCGCCCATGCCTCTTCCTTTGGGAGAGGTGCCCCCGAAGGGGGCGGAGAGGGCCCTCTCAGTCACGGCTTAAGCCGTAACAGCTCCCCCATAGGGGGAGCCAAATCTCCGTTTCTTTACACCGCCAAATTCCCAATTTGCCTCGCTGCTGCATCAATCCGAAAAGAACAAAAAAGTCCCCTGACTACGGATATACAATCCGTTGGTCAGGGGATCTGTTGCTCTGTAAAGCCGGGAATTCCTATTAGATGAGTTGGGTATATACCCTTTCTACTTCTTCCCGGGTTGCGAGGTACCGGGAGAAGGCGCTGGCGCTTCCGGCGGCAACGCCCATGCGGAAAGCGTGGCCGTAGTCATGCTGCTCCTGCCATCCTGCCAGAAATCCGGCAACCATGGAGTCTCCTGCGCCTACGGCGTTTACCAGGGTTCCCTTAGGGGCAGGGGTCAGATGCACGCTGCCATCTTCGGCAACAAGCACGGCGCCCTGACCGGCCATGGAGATAAGAACATTCCGGGCGCCCCGCTCCTGAAGCCTACGGGCGTAAGGAACAACAGCTTCCCGGGTAGACAGGGTGACCCCGAAAAGCTCCCCAAGCTCGTGATTGTTTGGCTTAATCAGAAAAGGCTTGTAGCGCAATACATTGAGAAGCAGCTGCTTTGTGGCGTCCACCACAAAGGTGACGCCCTTTTCCTGAAGCCTTTCCATAATGTCGCTGTAAATAGAGGACGGCATGGAAGCGGGGATGGAGCCTGCCAGAACCAGCGTGTCCTGATCCGTCAGCGTGTCCAGCTTTTCGTACAGGGCATCCATCTGCGCCTGCCCAATTGTGGGGCCCATGCCGTTAATTTCGGTGCCGTCAATGGAACGAAGCTTCAGATTAATGCGGGAAACGCCCTCCGGTATGGAAATGAACTGGGCGCGTATTCCTATCTGGGAGACCTGACGGCGAATCTCCTCACCGGTGAACCCGGCGATGAAGCCGAGAGCGGTATTTTCGATGCCCAGATTTTGGAGAACAATGGAGACATTGATGCCCTTGCCCCCTGCCATCATCTGCTCGGAGCAGGTGCGGTTCGTCATTCCCAGATGGAAATTCTCCACATCCACAATGTAGTCCAGAGAGGGGTTGAAGGTGACGGTGTAGATCATGGGCGCTTCCTCCTTTGATTATGAGCTTTTATTTGTGCCTGCCCTGCAGGCAGAAGGGCAGTTCCATCCGGTTTGCTTCCAGCAGCACCCGGTCCCGGAGGATCGATTCCGCGCTGCCGTCGGCAACAATCTTTCCGTGGGAGAGCAGGATGACCCGCCCGCAGGTATCCAGGATCATGTCCAGATCGTGGGATGCAATGAGCTTTGTCTGGGGCAGGGTGTTGATGGTGTTGATCACCGTGCGCCGGTTTACAGGGTCCAGGGCCGTGGAGGGTTCGTCCATCAAAATGACCTCCGGCTCCATGGCAAGGATGGTAGCAATCGCCGCCATTCTCTTTTCTCCGCCGGATATTTTGTGGTTGTAGCGGTGCTTCAGCTCTGTAAGGCCCAGCCGGTTCAGCACGTCATCCACCCGCTGCTCCGCCTGCTCCTTTGTTAGACCGTAATTTCTGGGGCCGAAGATCATATCCTCATAGACGGTGGGCATGAACATCTGGTTATCGGAATCCTGGAGTACAAAGCCCACGGTCTGCCGGATTTTTGGCAGATTTTGTTTATTCATTTCCAAACCTGCGACCCAGATTTGTCCCTGACCGGAAAGAAGACCCAGCAGCAGCTTCATAATGGTGGACTTGCCCGCGCCGTTGGCGCCGATCAGGCCCACGCTTTCTCCCTTGGATATGGAAAAACTCAGGTTTTCCACCACCGGGGCAGTTCCGTCATAGGAAAAGGATACGTTTTGAAATTCGATCATGTTTTCACCCCACGAAGAAGCTCCCCAGAAGTCCGGGAATATCAAAGATTCTGGCGCATAAGAATGCCGCCGCACAGACTGCCGTATACAGCAGATCATTTAAGCAGAAAGGAGAAATATCCGCATAGAAGAAATTGCCGTTAAAGCCCCGCAGTACCATGCTGCTGTAAAGCTCCTCCGCCCGGTCCATGCTGCGCATCAGCAGCTGGCCCAGAAAGGAACCCCAGGCGGAAATATGGATCCCCTTCTGCCCGGGAGCCCGGAGGCTGTAGGCCTCCGTCATCACAGTAACCTCCTCCAGCATGACACCGATATAGCGGTAGGTCAAAAGCAGCAGGGTAGTCAGGATCCCCGGTACATGAAGCTTGCGCAGGGCGGCGCAGATTGCGTCAATGGAGGTGGTGGCGATGAGCAGAAAGGACGCCATCAAGGAGAAAACGCCCTTGAGCATCAGCGTCACCATGGAAACAACGCCGCCGGTTACGGTAATGGTCCCAAGCTGCAGCAGGGGAGTATGATCCAGAAAGGGGTTGGCAAGACCCACGGCGCAGACCAGGGGCAGCACAAGGCGGAGCTTGTAAAAGCAAAGCCCCACCGGTATCCCGGACACCTGAAAAGCGATGACGGGGTAGAGGACCATCATAACCAGCCCGGAAAAATTGTATTTGGGAAAGGAAACGGTAACGGCAATGTAGAAGACCGTCACCAGAAGCTTACACAATGGGTGCAGCGCGTGGATGGGAGAGCATTCTGCCGCCAAAGCGTCCATTTCCCGAAGCTCTGACTGGGCGTGCGATAATTTATCCATAGCGACTTTCCTTATACTACTCTTTAATTAAAACTTCACAATCTTTCCAGTCTCATTTGCGGAAAACTGCGTTGCCCAATTTGCTGGGCGTCAGCCCAGCTGCATCCTCCGTCTTGTTTTCCACAAATGATCCTCGGAAATCTTTGTGAACTTTTAATCAAATAGTAGTATTACATAGTTTTCAGAGGCATCCATGTGGATGCCTCTGATATCATATCACATATTCTACGCTTTTGCAGCAACTTTTTTCTTTCGGAAGAAACCGCCTGCCATGCAGATTGCGGCTGCGGCACCGGCCACAATGGCGGAGCCCACAAGGCCGGAAACGGAAGTGCCCGCTGCCATATCGCTGTCAGCAAAGCCATAGTCCGGCAGAAATGCGGTTCTTTCCTGAATGGCTGCCGCGGTATCCGCCGCACCACTGGAAATACCGAAGCTTTCCTCGTCCAGTCCCATGTTTTCGCTGTAACCGGATTCGGCGTTACCGAACATGGACCATTCCAGACCGTCGGGATTGGCGCTGGCGAAGAGACTCAGTCCGCCGCCCACGATGACAGCCGTTACAGCCAGGATGGCCAAAGTGGTTTTGAGAGAAAGCTTCCCGGAAAGCTGGGTGTCGGCTTTGTTTACATCCATCAGAAGCTCGGGCCGGGTTTCATAAATGAACAGGAGAACGGCGGAGGTGATAAGGCCCTCCACCAGGCCGATGGCCAGGTGAATGGGCTGCATAATGCCCACAAAGGCGCGGAAAGGAAGTTCGGTGACACCGGAGAGGGAGGTTTCCAGAACCACGGAGAAAGCGCCCAGCTGCAGTGTAATCACGCAGCCCAGGACGGAAGCCAGGATGATCCGGATCCGGCCGGCGGCTTTTTCGCCCAGAGAGCTGAACAGCTTGCTTCGGATAAGCGGCCTCCATAGTAAGTAGTACCCCACAAAGCACCCGTAGAACGCCATGTTCCAACAGTTCGCTCCCAGGGCCAGCAATCCGCCGTCGGCGAAGAAGAGAGCCTGAATCGTCAGTATCACCACCATGGACAGGAAGCCTGCCTGGGGGCCCAGGAGGGCGGAGAGCATCATGCCGCCGCACAGGTGCCCGGAAGAACCGGTGCCGGGGATGGTGTAATTGATCATCTGACCGGCAAAGACCAGAGCGGAGGTCACTGCCATGGTGGGCAGCTTGGCTGTGGTTTCATCTTTGCGCAGTGTCTTTACGGAAGCGCCGACGGTGACCGCGGAAGCGGCGTACATGGTTGCCGCCACGGCAGGGGCCAGCAATGCGTCTGCCATATGCATATTCTCGTTACCTCGTTTCATAAGCTGGCTCTATTGTAACAGCCTGGAACATGCATTTGAAGCCCCCCGGGGGGTTGTTTTTTCTGCTTTTTGCGAAAAACATTTAAATTGAGCAGGTCTGAATACCGGGATTTGGGATTGAAAAACGGACCGGATTCTGGTAAGATTAGAAAAAACGGAAATCCCGGTATAAGGAGACAAAAAATGCAGACAGAGCAAATTGTGGCAGGGCAGACCTGCGTGATGTTTCTGTATATGCTGGTGG
>CAMCCS010000051.1 GCA_945873295.1 uncultured Clostridia bacterium | reverse complement strand
AGATCGGCGTTCCCGCCCACATCAAGGGCTACCAGTACCTGCGGGAGGCCATCATTATCGCGGTGAACGATATGGATGTGATCAACGCCATTACGAAAGTCCTCTATCCCCAGGTAGCGAAAACCTTTGGGACAACCCCCAGCCGGGTGGAGCGGGCCATCCGGCACGCCATCGAAGTTGCCTGGGACCGGGGCGATTTGGACACGCTGCAAAGGTTCTTCGGCTACACGGTCAGCAACACCAAGGGAAAGCCAACCAATTCGGAGTTCATCGCGCTTATAGCTGACAAGCTCCAGCTTCAGCTCAAATCCGCCGAGGCGGCACAATACTGATTGGGGCACAACGGGTTTCCGGCTTTTTCTTTTGAGGCTCCAACCCTATGAATGCCCCGAAACCCCCAATAGAGGAAGCCCGTGAAGCCTATCAACATTCTTTATCGCACCTATGAATACTCCTGCTTTATTGGGTGAAAATCACGCCAATGAACAGGAGTATTTTTATGGCAATTTGTTTGGATTTTGACTGGCAAACCAATGAATTTATGCTTTATTGCCGCAGCACCCAATTCAGGGAAAAAACGATGCTTTCTTATGAACAGACCCTTCGATTATTTGAGAAGGAAGCACATCCTTTCCGTGAAAACGGTTATGATGTGCTTCCTGTTTTTGCGTTTTGGGCGTTGTTTTGATGAAGAAAATGAGGATGTGCTTCCCGGCGGGATGGAATTTGCGGACACCCGGGGACGGGTGTCCCTACGCGTCTATTCCTTGTTTTGCCATCATCCATTTTCGTGGATTGTTTTCGATGTATTCCCAGGTTTCGTCATAATCCTGTTGGTTGCGGATCACATGATCGTAATATCGGGCCTGCCAGATGTTCTGGCCGTATTCCTTGCTGCAAAACCGTTTGAATGTTCCCACAAATCTTGCAACCACGGATGTCCTGGGCGTAGGGACACCCCTCCCGGGGTGTCCGGGTTGTTCATGGATTGAAATCAGAAAATGAATATGATCCGGCATGATTACATATTTATCCACCGACAGATGGTCATAAAATGCATCCATCTGCCGGATGTATTTGTCAGCGATTCTTCCATAGGACAATAATTCCGGGCATGGTGCTTGCGGACACCCGGGGACGGGTGTCCCTACGATCTTTGACAAAATTCTCTGCCTGTTTTGGGTGCAGATGGTGACGAAATACGCGCCATTTTGGCTGTAATCAAATCCCCTGATGCGGTTGGGGTTTCTATTGGGCAATTCCACAGAATCCCTCCCTTGTAGGGACACCCCTCCCGGGGTGTCCGGGTTGTTCATGGATTGAAATCAGAAAATGAATATGATCCGGCATGATTACATATTTATCCACCGACAGATGGTCATAAAATGCATCCATCTGCCGGATGTATTTGTCAGCGATTCTTCCATAGGACAATAATTCCGGGCATGGTGCTTGCGGACACCCGGGGACGGGTGTCCCTACGATCTTTGACAAAATTCTCTGCCTGTTTTGCGTGCAGATGGTGACGAAATAAGCACCATTCTGGCTGTAATCAAACCCCCTGATGCGGTTGTGGTTTCTTTTGGGCAATTCCACAGAATCCCTCCCATGTAGGGACACCCCTCCCGGGGTGTCCGTTTCCCCTGTAGGGACACCCCTCCCGGGGTGTCCGTTTCCGCCGTAGGGACACCCCTCCCGGAGTGTCCGTTTCCTTTTATTTTAAATCATCCCGAAGGGATTCCTTAATTGTCAATTGTTCATTGTCAATTGTCAATTTAATTTCCAATTTGTCGTAATACTACGTTAGCCGATAAGCGCATTGTGTTATTTTACAATGGCGGCGGAAGCATATGAAGCAGTTACTCCGGTTTTTCCCACAAGCGCTGGGAAGAAAATGGTAATTCAGGGCAACACCCTCCTGAGGAGCGGATTTTCCGCATCCCGGGAGGGTGTTGTTTTTTGGAAAACTTCAGGCCAAATTCTCCAGGGCCAGGGCGTTCTGGGTTTTGTAGAGGTTTGCGTAGATGCCGTCCTTTTGAAGCAGCTCCTCGTGGCTGCCGCATTCGGTGATGACACCGTCGGCGATGGAGACGATCCGCTGGGCGGAGCGGATGGTGCTGAGGCGGTGGGCGATAATCAGGGTGGTGCGCCCCTTTGCCAGGTTGTCAAAGGCCCGCTGGATCTTTGCCTCGGTGACGGAGTCCAGGGCGGAGGTGGCCTCGTCCAGGATCAGGATGGGGGGATTTTTCAGGAAGATTCGGGCAATGGCCACCCGCTGCTTCTGCCCGCCGGAGAGCAGGGTGCCCCGCTCGCCCACATAGGTCTGGAAGCCGTCGGGCATGGCAAGAATGTCCTCGTAGATCTCCGCCTGCTTTGCCGCCGCAATGACCTCCGCCTCGGTAGCGTCGGGCCGCCCGTAGCGGATGTTTTCAAAGATGGTGTCGGCAAACAGGAATACCTCCTGCTGCACGATGCCGATGCTGGCGTGAATGCTCTTCTGGGTCACGTCCCGGATGTCCTGGCCGTCGATGCGGATAGCGCCGCTGGACACATCGTAGAACCGGGGAATCAGCTGGCACAGGGTGCTCTTGCCGCCGCCGGAGGGGCCGACAATGGCAACCGTCTCCCCGGGGGCAATGTCCAGGCTCACGTTGTGAAGCACCGCCAGATCCCCGTCATAGGCAAAGGAAACATTGTCCACCTGGATATGGCCCTTGACGGCCTCCAGATCCCGGGCATTCTCCCGGTCCCGGACGGAGGGCTGGGTGCGCATGACCTCCACGAACCGGTTGAGGCCAGCGAAGCCGTTGGCGAACAGCTCGGAGAAGCTGGCAAGCTTGCGCATGGGGCTGACAAAGGTGGCAATGTACAGGCTGAAGGTCACAAGGTCCCGGTAGTCCATTTTATTCCGCATAATGAGCCAGCCGCCCAGGGCGATGACCACCACGTTCAGGCTGGTGAGGAAGAACTCCATGGAGGTATTGAACAGGCCCATGGCCTTGTAAAAGCCGTTTTTGGAGTTTTTGAACTGTTCGTTGGCAGAGTTGAACCGGTGGGACTCAACTTCCTCGTTGCCGAAGGCCTTGGCGGTGCGGATGCCGGAAAGACTGGATTCGATCTCGGTATTGATGTGCCCGGTCTTCTGCTTCACGGCGGCGGAGGCACGGCTCATGTTATTGCGCATGGCCATGATCACCGCGATAAACACAGGGATCATGATGCCCACCACGAGAGCCAGCTCCCAGCGGATTCCCGCCATGACAATGAGGGCGCCGACGATGGTAAAGGTGGAGGTGACAATATCCTCCGGGCCGTGGTGGGCCAGCTCCGTCAGCTCAAACAGGTCGGAGGTCAGGCGGCTCATGAGCTGGCCGGTGCGGTTTCCGTCGTAGAAGTCAAAGCTCATTTCCTGCATGTGGGTGAACAGGTCCCGGCGGATGTCCGCCTCCACCCGGATGCCGAAAAGGTGGCCGAAGAGGCAGACAATGTAATTGAGCAGTGCCCGGATCACATAGAAGAATACCACCCCAGCCATCAGGGCGAAAAAGATGCGGTACTTTCCCTCGGGAAGCAGATCATACAGCGCCTTCCGGGTGACCAGGGGGAAAGCCAGGTCAATGAGGGCAATGCAGATAGCGCAGCCCATGTCCACGGCAAAAAGGGCTTTGTGGCTGCCGAAATAGCTCAGGAAGATTTTCAGCGGCGACCAGTGCTGAAAATCCCGGGATACAGTTTTCATGGGAATCCTCCGTAAAAAATCGTTTTGTCTATTATAACGCAAATTCAAAAAAGAAGCAATCCGGGAAAATAAAAATGCTTTTTGGCGGAACGGGGCAGATCGATAAATTGGAATTTATCGAATTCCCGGTCATTGCGAGCCAGTTCTCAAACTGGCGTGGCAATCTCCTGGATAGAAGCACAATTTCTCGTGGATGGACTCCGGAAAACGGCAGGATAAAACGGCCTGTATGACGATGGGCTGCCTGAAATTCGATGGAGATTCCCACACCAGTCTGAGGACTGGTTCGGAATGACAGTGTTGTTCGATACCCCGGCTTTCCTCTGCAAATTCCCAATTTATCTGTGTGATAAAAAACCGCGCGGGAGGGTTCCTTTTCCATAGGAAATCTGGTAAAATAGCCGGGAAAGGACAGTGGCGGCGATGGAGGCAAAAGAACGAATGGAAATTCTGTATGAAGACAGGGACCTTTCGGTGATCGTAAAGCCTGTGGGGCCGGATTCGGAAGCCGAGGTGCCCCGAGCGCTGACGGAGCAGCTGGGAGGCCCCTTTTTCCCCGTCCACCGGCTGGACAGAAACGTGGGCGGTGTGATGGTCTACGCACGGACAAAGGAAGCGGCAGCGGAACTGTCCCGGCTGGTGCAGCAGGGCGCGCTGGTAAAGGAATACTATGCTTTGGTCGGCGGGATCCCGCCGGAGAGCGGCACTCTGGAAGACCTTCTGTGGAAGGACAGCAAAAAGAACAAGGTCTTTGTCGTGAAGCGGGAACGCTCGGGGGTAAAGCGGGCGAAGCTGGAATACCGGCGGCTTACGGCAGGAGACACTTCCCTCGTCCGGGTGCGGCTGCACACCGGGCGGAGCCATCAGATCCGGGTGCAGTTTGCCTCCCGGGGGTATCCGCTGGTGGGAGATCACAAATATGGAGCCCGGGACACGGAGACCGCCCCCAGGCTTTTTTCCTGTGCCCTGACTTTCCCCTGGAAAGGGAAGACAATGCGCTTTGAAGCCGCGCCGGATTGGGTGAAAACAGAATAACAAAGCCGTGCCCGGTCAAATCCCCGGAGCACGGCTGTTCTATAGGAATGATTTCTGTTTAAGGTTATCGGCTTTCGTAAGTGTACTGACAAATTGGAATTTACCGAATTTCTGGTCATTGCGAACCAGTGACCGATGTCACTGGTGTGGCAATCTCCAGGATAGGAGTACAATTTCTCGTGGATGAATTCCGGTAAACGGTACAAAAGAACGGTCTGTATGACGATGGGCTGCCTGAAATTCGATGGAGATTCCCACACCAGTTTGAGAACTGGTTCGGAATGACATGTTCTGACGATGCGTCAAATTCCAATCTACTGCATCACAGAACGATACCGAGCGGCGCAGGGCAAAAACGATTACACATATTTTGCGCACGACTTGGCTGTCGGCCCTGCCGACAAATTCCAATTTCACGATCAGCTTATGAAAGCCAATACCCTTATTTCTGTTTACCGAACCCGGCGTTCTTCCTTGGTACGGCAGAACCGCTCCAGAGAGGGAACCAGGATCAGGCAGATCAGCGCCGCGGTAAAGCCGCCGTTGTACAGGCAGTAGCCGCCGTGGAGGGCGGGGACGGAGGTGACCAGCACATAGTGCATCATCGCCGCCAGGAAGCCGTACTGCCAGCCGTACTTGTCCGCAATGGGGCTCAGGCCGTTGGCGTAGCACAGGCCCACCACAATGGCCTGGGCATTCACTGCGCCGGCAAAGCTGCCTCCTGCCAGGGCGGACAGCCAGCCGAACACGGTGGAGGCCACCACATAGCCCAGCATAATGGGCCAGACATTTCCCGGATGGGAACCGGAGTTGCAGCAGGCCAGCATACAGAAAATCACACCGAGGGTGACACCGTTGAAGGTGGCGCCGATCAGGTTGTAATAGGCCAGGATGAACAGACCGTACACGCCCACATTCATCAGGAACACCGGGTTTCCGTAGGTGGAGGAGAAATTGGTGACCAGCGCCGGATCCCGCAGAAGCTCCCAGTAATCCTTTGGACGGCAGCCCAGGATGAACGCAAACACCACGCACAGGCCAAACACCACGCAGCAGAAGACATTAACCGTCAGCCGGGAAGCAACCTGCAAGGTGGAGGCATCCGGAGGGTTGGGCAGGGCTACGCCCATGGTCTTATAGAGGGTGGCCTGGAGGAAGAAAGCGGTCATGCCGATGGGC
Organism: uncultured Clostridia bacterium; assembly: GCA_945873295.1. GTDB lineage: Bacteria > Bacillota > Clostridia > Oscillospirales > Oscillospiraceae > Faecousia. The sequence continues at coordinate 5,220 of CAMCCS010000051.1, read as the reverse complement.
AGAGCGGCGCTGTACAGGTCAAAGCCCTTATGTACCTTGGGAGAGTTGGCAAGTCCCGCGGGGAGGAAAAAGCCGATGACGAAACCCACCGCCAGGGAAAGCAATATTCCCACAATGTTGAAGCCCACTGCTTCGGCGTGGGGGTAGCGGACCATAAGTTCGGTGATCAGCGGGGCAATGCCGGTGGAAAACAGCATGGCGTTGACATTCGCGCCCAGCTTTTCTTTCTTCACCAGGCAGTAGACCACTACGCCCAGCATGGAGGGCCACATATTCACAATGTTGATGCCCCAGGAGCAGAAGCCCAGCGTCAGAATAAAGGCCAGATTGGAAACGTTGGTCGCCGTGGCCTTCAGTCCTACATAGAGCGCCAGGCAGGCAAAGCCCACCAGGGCCATATTGAGAAAGGTTGCCGCGTAGCCGCCCACGGCAAAATAGTTGGTGGAGATTTTGCTGGGATTGCTGACGATCTGCCACAGCCCTGTAAGCATGGAAGTCCGGTCCGGCATACACACCGCGGCAATGAGGAAAGCGGCGCAGAAGAAACCGAACAGCACTTTCAGGAAGTCGCTTTCACAGAGGTTTTTGATTTTTTTCATAAAGCACCTCATCTCTTATTGTATTGTGTTGCTGCTATTCTGTCAGAAGAAAAGGGTAGCGATTCAGCCGCAGGCAAAATACCGTATATAAATGATCGTTTGCCGGCAGTGCCGGCGGACAAGTCGTGACGAACTTGATGCGTGTTCGTTTCTGCCCTGACCCGCTCGGTATCGTTTCCTCGAAAAATGATCGTTTAGCGGAGCACCCCTTGGCTCTCCCTATGGGAGAGCTGTCACGCCATAGGCGTGACTGAGAGGGGAAATGCTCTGCGAAAACCCTCTCCGTCCCGGCGTTCCGCCGGGCCACCTCTCCCAAAGGGAGAGGCATGAGCGCTTCGCGCCAGAGCTGTAAACGATCCTTTACGTGAAACGCTCTGCTGAATCGTTACAGAAAAGGAAAAGGGCAATCCAGTCCCCCAAAAAACTGAATTGCCCAGACGGCCGGCAGAACACTCCTGCACTCCACAGCGGTGACCCGCTTTTTATCCGTCAGTCATGCAGGAAGACTATTCATGCGGGAGCGGGGGACGGGACGTCTGTCCCGCCCCTGCGCCGCACTGCTTTGGTCAGATCTTCTCAGCGGCCTCCACCACATGCTTCATCAGCACACTGGTGGTAACGGAGCCGACACCACCGGGGACGGGGGTGATGGCGTCCACAATGGGCTCAACCTCGTCGAATTTCGCGTCGCCGGCGATACCGCCCAGACCGCCCTTGGCGTTGGGCTTGTTCGCGTCCCAGTTGATGGACACATCGATGACCACCTGGCCGGGCCGGACAAAGTCAGCAGTCAGGGAGTTCAGAACACCGGCGGCGGAGACAATGATGTCCGCCCGCTTGCAGATTTCGGCGGTGTTCACGGTCCGGGTATGGCAGACGGTGACAGTGGCGTTCTTGCCCATGAGCATCATGGCGGCGGGCTTGCCCACTACCAGAGACCTTCCGATGACGACGGCGTTCTTGCCCTTGCAGTCGATGCCGTAGTAGTCCAGGATCTCCATGCAGGCGGCGGGGGTGCAGGGGGCGAAGCCCAGGTCCAGACCCTCGAACACACCGGCGTTGGACATATGGGTCATGCAGTCCACGTCCTTCTTGGGATCCAAGCGATTGCAGATCTCGTTCTGGTCTGCCTTCAGATGCTTGGGCAGGGGACGGAACATCAGCACGCCGTGGATGCTGTCGTCAGCGTTGACCTGGTCAATGACAGCAAGGACCTGCTCCTTGGTGGCGTCGGCGGGCAGTTCGAACTTCTTGACGGCCACGCCCACCAGCTCGGCCCGCTTGGTAGCGCCCTTTTCATAGCTCAGGTCGCTGGGATCTTCACCCACACGGATAATGCCCAGGGTGGGGACAACACCCTTTTCCCGCAGGGCAGCGGTACGAACCTGCAGATTCGCGTTCAGGGCATCGGTAACTTCCTTGCCCAGCAGCAGTTTTGCCATTGTATGTTCCTCCTGTTAATCCTGTTTGAAATTGGCCATGACTTCTTCAAAAATATCGTCAGCCATGCCGCAGTATTTGTTCAGCATCAGGTTGGCCTGCCGGTTCAGTTCACTGGCGGTTTCCCGGTTTTTAAGAGATTTGGTGTTGATGAAAACATTCAGGGAAGCAGCCTGGAGAGCGGCCTTGCAGCACACCGCGCCGCAGCCCGCGTCGGAGACGGCCAGACGGCTGCCCTTGGCGGCAAATACGGCGATGCAGTCCAGGGCCTGGCAGCACAGCTCCATGATGTGCATGGGTACGGCGCAGGCGGTGACGGTGGCTTCCTCCAGGATGGCGTCCCGGTTGGGATCATCCTTGGGGATGCCGTAGGCCTTGGCCAGGGGAACGAAGCCCTTATCGTCGGCCTCCACCTGGTCGAGAAGCTCCTTCTGCAGTGCGTCACACTTGGCTTTCAGGGCAATGATCTCGGCCTCCACATCGGCGTACTTCTTCTTGCCCACGGTGAGGGAGCCCACCATATTGCCCAGAGCGGTGCCGATGGCGCCCACAAGGGCGGCAGCGCCGCCGCCGCCGGGAGCGGGGGCATTGGATGCCAGTACCTCCACAAAGGTACGGCAGGATTCAAGCGTCATATCCATATGTAAGTTACTCCTTAAATAAAACTTGTACGCAGATATAAGATACGAGATATCAGATTTAAGATATCCTTTGGGTTATCGGCTAAAACAGCAGTGCAATAAATTGGAATTTGGCGGCGAGTCGCCGCTGACAAGTCGTGCGCTAAATTTCTGTAGTCGTTCATGCCCTGCGCCGCTCGGTATCGTTCTGTGATGCAGTAGATTGGAATTTGACGCATCGTCAGAACATGTCATTCCGAACCAGTTCGCAAACTGGTGTGGGAATCTCCATCGAATTTCAGGCAGCCCATCGTCATACAGGCCGTTTTATCCTGCCGTTTTCCGGAGTCCATCCACGAGAAATTGTGCTTCTATCCAGGAGATTGCCACGCCAGTTTGAGAACTGGCTCGCAATGACCGGCAATTCGATAAATTCCAATTAAGATTATCGGTTTTAGTAAGCACACTGATAAATTGGTATGTGACGCACTGGTGCGGCAGCACCATCGCTTCCCCCGGGGGGAAGCTGTCGCCCAAATCGGCACTTCGGAACCGATTTGGGTGACTGATGAGGAACGGCGAAATATTCCAACTACCAATATAGTTCGTTAAAAAGGTACAATTTGAAAGGCTGTACGTTCTTATTTGCCTGCATCTCATATCAGAAAATGTCGCCGTTCCTCATCCGCCCCTGCGGGGCACCTTCCCCCCGGGGGAAGGTATTGGACCGACAAGTTACAATTTCACGATCAGCTTATTAAAGCCGATAGCCTAAATTCCAATTTGTCGTTTTACTGAATTAACCCGATAAGCACAATATCTCATATCTTGAAAAAGCACAGGCGGGGGGCCGCCTGTGCTTTTGTTTGGGAATTCATCCGCAGATTAGAACAGGCCGGAGATCTTGCCGGTCTCGTCCACGTCGATCCGCTCGGCGGCGGGGACCTTGGGCAGGCCGGGCATGGTCATGATCTCGCCGGTCAGCGCCACCAGGAAGCCGGCACCGGCGGAAACCTTTACATTGCGCACGGTGATGCTGAAGCCTCTGGGAGCGCCCAGCTTGGTCTGGTCGTCGGAGAAGGAGTACTGGGTCTTGGCCATGCAGATGGGCATATGATCGTAGCCCAGCTCGGTCAGGGTCTTGATCTGCTTCTCGGCATTGGCGGTGAAGTTCACGCCGTCAGCGTGGTAAATCTTCTTGGCGATGGCCTCGATCTTCTCCTTGATGGAGCAGTCCAGCTCGTAGGAGAAAGTGAAGTCGTTGGGCTGCTCGCACAGACGGACAACTTCCTTGGCCAGCTCAATGCCGCCTTCGCCGCCCTTGCCCCAAACCTCGGACAGAGCAACGTTGACGCCCAGCTCCTTGCACTTGGTCTCGATGAGCTTCAGCTCAGCCTCGGTGTCGGTGGGGAAGCGGTTAATGGCCACCACGCAGGGCAGCTTGTACACGGTGGTGATGTTCTCCACATGCTGCAGCAGGTTGGGAAGACCCTTCTCCAGAGCCTCCAGGTTCTCCTTGCCGGTCTCGGCCTTGGGCACGCCGCCGTTGTACTTGAGGGCACGGGCGGTAGCGACCAGCACCACGCAGCTGGGCTTGAGGCCAGCCATACGGCACTTGATGTCCAGGAACTTCTCAGCGCCCAGGTCGGCGCCGAAGCCGGCCTCGGTGATGGCGTAATCACCCAGCTTCAGGGCGATCTTGGTGGCGGTGACGGAGTTGCAGCCGTGGGCAATGTTGGCGAAAGGACCGCCGTGGACGAAAGCGGGGGTATGCTCCAGGGTCTGGACCAGGTTGGGCTTCAGAGCGTCCTTCAGCAGAGCGGCCATAGCGCCCTGGGCGTTCAGGTCGCCGGCAGTGACGGGCTTGCCGGCGTAAGTATAGCCGACCACCAGACGGGCCAGTCTGGCCTTCAGGTCGGTGATGTCGGAGGCCAGGCACAGAACAGCCATGATCTCGGAAGCCACGGTGATGTCGTAGCCGTCCTCACGGGGAGTACCGTTGACCTTGCCGCCCAGGCCGTCCACCACGAAGCGGAGCTGGCGGTCGTTCATGTCCACGCAGCGGCGCCAGGTGATCTGACGGGGGTCGATGCCCAGAGCGTTGCCCTGGTAAATATGGTTGTCGAGCATCGCGGCCAGCAGGTTGTTGGCAGCGCCGATGGCGTGGAAGTCACCGGTGAAGTGCAGGTTGATGTCCTCCATGGGGACGACCTGTGCGTAGCCGCCGCCGGCAGCGCCGCCCTTGACACCGAAGACGGGTCCCAGGGAGGGCTCACGCAGAGCGACCATTACGTTCTTGCCGATCCGGCGCATACCGTCGGCCAGACCCACGGTAGTGGTGGTCTTGCCTTCACCGGCGGGGGTGGGGTTGATGGCGGTGACGAGAACCAGCTTGCCGTTGGGCTTGTCCGCCATGTCCTTGAGGATGTTGTAGTCAACCTTTGCTTTGTAGTTGCCGTACTGCTCCAGGTACTTCTCGTCCACACCGGCGGTCTTGGCGACCTCGCGGATGTGCTGCATTTCGGTTTCCTGGGCGATCTCGATGTCAGTTTTGAAAGCCA
>CAMCCS010000050.1 GCA_945873295.1 uncultured Clostridia bacterium | reverse complement strand
GGGTGATGCCGTCATGCAGGAAGCCGATGCCGATGACGCACTCACCGGTGCCCACATTCTTGGAGGGGCCGGAGCCGGACTTGGTGTAAACCTGAACGTTCTTATCCAGATCCACCAGATACTGGATGCCCTCGTCGTGACCGTACTTCTGGATCATGGTATTGATGACCAGCTTTGCGGTACCGGCAGTGTTGTAGTTGGACAGCCACACCAGGCCCTTATACTCGGGCTTCAGCAGGTCGGCCCAATCCTGGGGAACTTCCAGGTTCATACGGCTCAGCTCATCGGTATTGACCATGAAGCCAAGGATGCCCTTATAAATGCCGTACCACTTGCCGTCGGCATCCCGATAGGCATCGCCCACCAGATGGGAAGCATTTTCAGCCTCATAGGGCTCCAGCAGGTCTTCCGCCGCGCAGACATTGTAAGGATCGGTGGTGCCGCCGAACCATACGTCGGCGGAAGGATGGCCGTTCTCTTCCTCAATCTTGCTCTGGACTTCGCCAGTGGACAGGCGCTGATACTGGACCTCAATGCCGTAGAGTTCCTGGAACTTCTCACAGGCGGCAGCGAGGTACTCCTCCTCGCAGGAGCCGTAGACAACCAGGGTGCCCTCAGCCTTGGCGGCCTCGATCAGGGATTCCATGTAGCTGGGAGCCGCAGGGGCGGCTTCGGTCCCGGCGGAGGTATCCGCAGGTGCATCCGTCTTGTTCTCCTCAGATGCAGGAGCGGGGGTGGGAGCTTCATTACCGGCGCAGCCGGCAAACAGTCCGATGCACAGCAGCATCGTCAGGATGATTGCCAATACTTTCTTCATTTCATGTTCCTCCCGTTAATAATTTGGTTTCGCTGAAGCAATTATAAAACTTACACAACTCTTTGTCAAGAAGCCTCCTTTCTTTTATTGGATTTTCACAGGATAGTGCAACAAATCGCATAATTGTCCCAGTTCTTTTCGTCCGCAATGGGTTGAATATGCACAATGGACTTCTTCTATTCCATTCGTATTTCGCTGCTATCCTTTTTGACAAATGGGGCGGACACTTTCGTGTCCGCCCCATTGTTTTGTCAGTTCAGCAGAAAGGATTCTCGGTAGAATAAGGCAGGTTCTTGGGCTGATTGTAGGCAATATCTCCCACGCCCAGGTACTTGAACACCTCGAACAAGGTTTTGCCGCAGTGGGCAAAGGCCACGGCGCCATGGTGGGGATAGCGCTTCTGGATCAGCACATGGCGGTAGAAGCGGCCCATCTCGGGAATAGCGAATACGCCGATGCCGCCAAAGCTGCGGGTCGCCACGTCGAGCACCTCGCCCTCGGCGATGTAGGCCCGGACCACGCCCTCACTGTCGCACTGCAGGCGGTAGAAGGTAATGTCGGAGGCAGCAATGTCGCCCTCCAGGGTGCCCCGGGTGAAATCCGGATCGCTTCCCACCGGCTCCAGCAGACGGTGCTGAATGAGCTGGTACTTGACCGCCCGGTCAGCGCACATTTTGCAGGAGGGGGTATTGCCGCAGTGGAAGCCCATGAAGGTGTCCGTGAGCTTGTAGTCGTACTTCCCGGCGATTCCCTCATCGTAGATGTACTTAGGCACGGAGTTGTTAATATCCAGCAGGGTCACCGCGTCGCCGGTGACACAGGCGCCGATGTACTCACTCAGGGCGCCGTAAATATCCACTTCACAGCTCACGGGGATCCCACGGGACGCCAGACGGGAGTTGACGAAGCAGGGCTCAAAGCCGAACTGGCTGGGGAAGGCGGGCCAGCACTTGTCGGCAAAGGCAACGTATTTCCGGTCGCCCTTGTGGTTTTCCGCCCAGTCCAGAAGCGTCAGCTCAAATTGAGCCATCCGCTCCAGCATGTCCGGATAGTATCTGCCCTCTCCCATTTCCGCGGCCATATCGGCGCAGACCTCGGGAATGCGGGGGTCTCCGGCGTGCTCCTTGTAGGAAACCAGCAGATCCAGCTCACTGTTTTCCTCAACCTCCACACCCAGCTCGTACAGGCCCTTGATGGGGGCGTTGCAGGCAAAGAAATCCTGGGGCCGGGGGCCGAAGGTAATGATCTTCAGATTCTTGATACCGATGATGGCACGGGCGATGGGCACAAATTCCTGGATCATCTTCACAATGTCCTCCGCGGTGCCCACGGGGTACTCGGGGATGTAGGCCTTCAGCTTGCGCATGCCTAAGTTGTAGGAGCAGTTCAGCATGCCGCAGTAGGCATCGCCCCGGCCGTTGATCATATCCCCGTCCCCCTCGGCGGCGGCAACATACATCACGGGGCCATGGAATTTCTTAGCCAGCAGGGTTTCCGGGGTTTCCGGGCCGAAGTTACCCAGGAACACCACCAGCGCATTGCACCCGGCAGCCCGCACATCGGCAATGGCCTTGGCCGCGTCCAGTTCGTTCTCCACGGTGATCCCGCACTCGTAGATTTCACCGGGATAGGCGGCAACGATATTCTTCCGGCGCTGGGTACTCAGAGCAATGGGGAAGCAGTCGCGGGAAACCGCGATAATACCAAGCTTGACTTCAGGAATGTTATTCACTGCGCATCTCTCCCTTAAATAAAATTCGCGATGTCAATATTTTCTCCGGTCAGGCCGGGTTTTGCGCCGTTTTGAGCCGCAGGGGACTCCGGATGGGCCAGCAGCCACTTGTTCCGGGCGGTGAGAATGGAATCCTCCCAGGTTTCGTTCTTCATATGGGGCCTGTCGGTATTGGTCAGCCAGGGCAGGGCCACCAGCACATGGAAGCCTTTCTGGGGATCCACATGGCAGGGGGCATAGTGGAGCGTCGTGGCCCAGACCTCAATGAGGACCCCGGCAGGGACCCGGAACGCCTTGACCGTGGACGTATCCAGGAAGCCGTCCACAATGTCCTCCTGACGGCCCAAAAGCAGGATAAAGTCCTCGCTTCCCATATTGAACTCACTGTTGCGGTGGTATTCCAGGCAGTTGAGCTTGGTGTTGCGTCCGTTGCACCAGCCCATCTGGATGTCCATGCCGCCGAAGCAGTGCTCGCTCAGCTCCGTGGCAGCGGGCAGCTCCTGCAAATCAGGATCGGAGGGGGTATAGGCAGTGCCCTCCGCCGGCTGGGGGGTCTTCGCCAGGGCCTCCAGGATCTCCGCCCTGGCATCCTCCAGGCCCTCTACGATCTGGCCGTAACACTTGAATTCAGGGTCAAATACGGAATAGATTTTCATATGCTCCTCCTTTTACGCCAGCTCGGCAAAAAGCGCCTTGCAGGCGGGATAGATTTTCCGGAACTGCTGATATTTTTCTTCATATTTTGCCGCAAGGATGGGGTCCGTATGAACGGTGTCCACTACATGAACCAGGGCACCGCAGGCATCCGCCACGGTTTTATATTCTCCGCAGGCAACCATGGCCAGCATTGCCCCGCCCATGCCCGGGCCCTGCTCGGAAGCCACCAGCTCAAGGTCCATATTCAGGACGTTCGCCAGGATCCGCTTCCAGAGCGGACTTTTGGCACCGCCGCCGCAGAGCTTGCTGGCTTTCACATCGATGCCCAGCTTCTTTACCACCTCAAAGCTGTCCCGGATGGCAAAGGCCACGCCCTCCAGCACCGCCTGGGTCATGTCCGCCCGGGAAGTGTCCATGGTCAGGCCGATAAAGGTCCCCCGGGCATTGGTGTCGTTAATGGGGCTTCGCTCGCCCATGAGGTAGGGCAGGAAGAACACATGGTTTTCTCCCAGCTTGTCCCCGGCAATGGCAGCCTGCTCTTCACTGTACCGGTCCGTATGGTAGATGTCCTCCATCAGCCACTTGTTGCAGGAGGCAGCGCAGAGCATACAGCCCATCAGGTGATACCCGCCGTCAGCATGGGCAAAGGCATGCAGGGCGTTGTTTTCGTCCACCCGGAAGGTATCGGAGGAAATGAACACCGTACCGGAGGTGCCGAGAGAAATGTTGCAGCCCCCCCGGCCCACCACACCGGTTCCTACGGCAGCGGCGGCGTTGTCCCCCGCTCCGGCGCAGACCCGGCAGGAATCGGGAATCCCCAGCGCTTTTGCCACCTCGGGTCTTACCGTACCCACGGTCTCGTAGCTTTCATAGAGCCTGGGCATCTGGTCTTCCCGGACACCGCAGACCGACAGCATTTCCGCTGACCAGCATTTATGCTCCACATCCAGCAGCAGCATGCCGGAGGCATCGGAATAGTCCGTGGAGTGGACGCCGGTGAGAATGTAGTTGATGTAATCCTTGGGAAGCATGATCTTCCGGATCCGGGCAAAATTTTCCGGCTCATTTTCCCGCATCCACAGCAGCTTGGGGGCGGTAAAACCGGCAAAGGCGATATTGGCGGTCAGCCGGGACAGCTCCTTCATGCCGATCTCCCCGTTTAAGTACGCTACCTGCTCCGCCGTGCGCCCATCGTTCCACAAAATGGCCGGGCGGATAACCTGGTCATTTTCATCCAGCACCACCAGGCCGTGCATCTGGCCCCCGGCGCCGATCCCCGCCACCTGACTTCCGTCGAAGCCGGTAAGCAGCTCCCGGATTCCGGAAAACACCGCCTCTTTCCAGTCCTCCGGCTTCTGCTGGCTCCAGCCGGGCTTGGGAAATTCCAGCGGATACGCCCTGGAAACCACATTTTTGATCTGCCCCGCTTCATCCATCAGCAGCAGCTTCACCGCCGAGGTGCCCAGGTCAATGCCGATATAGAGCATACCGAATCCTCCTTGCTATTTTCATTGCAATTATTCCTGATTTGAAAGGCTGCGCTGCCATCACTCCCGGTTTTCTTTCCGGGCGGTGGTCTGGCCCTGGGCCACACCCTCGGTGGACTCCGGCACAAACAGCACCTTGATGGTGGCAAAAATAATCTTCAGATCCGTCACCAGACCCATACTGCCGATATACTGCAGGTCCATCTGCAGCTTATTGTAGGGGGAAGTATTGTATTTTCCGTACACCTGGGCATAGCCCGTAAGCCCCGCCTTGGCCTGCAGCCGGATGGCAAATTCCGGCATTTCCTTTTCGTACTGCTCCGCAATCTCCGGGCGCTCCGGGCGGGGGCCCACAATGGTCATGGTGCCCATAAGAATACACAGCAGCTGGGGCAGCTCGTCAATACGCAGGCTGCGGATGATCTTTCCTATCGGGGTGATCCGGTCGTCTCCCTGGCTGGCAAGCCTTGCCACGCCGTCCTTTTCGGCGTCCACCCGCATACTGCGGAATTTGTAGACGTAAAATTCTTTCCGGTCCTTGGTCAGACGGATCTGCTTATAAAACACCGGGCCGCCGTCGTAAAGCTTAATGGCAGCAGCGGTAATGAGCATCAGCGGAGAGAGGATCACAAGAGCCGCCAGACTGAGCACAATGTCCATCCCCCGTTTCACAACCAGGTACCATACACTGGGACTGCACCGCTGGCACAGCATCACTGGCAGGCTGCACATCTGCATGGTCTTGGCGCCGTTGATCAGGTAGTCACCGATATTGGGCCGGACATAGGCCTCCATCTTTTCTGTGATGCAGAATTTCACAATGTCATTTCGGACACTGGAGCTGACCCCGCAGATCATTACCGCCTCGGCATTCATGGCTTTCAACTCCGTTAAGGTCCGGGCAGGATCCCCGTCCACCGCCAGCTGCCCCACAAGCTGAAACCGCCAGGGCATATTCTGCATGATCATCCGCCCGTTTTCCATGGCTTCGGAATAGGCGTAGATCAGCACCGTCCGCTTCGGGGGCAGCAGCCGGTTTGTCAGCCGCACCGCGGGGCCGGACCACAGGGCAGCTGCCAGAATCATCCCGCCCATTACGCCCAGCAGCGGCAGCGGGTTGGGAAGCGTCCGCTGGAGGGGCCACAGAATAATATAGGTAAAAAAAACCGTGATCACTGCCGCCACCGCGTGGCCATAGGCCAGCTCGCTGGCATTGCTCACCGTCAGATCAAAGCCGCCGTAGAGCTTGGCAAGGGACACATACAGGATAGCAAACAGGGCAATGATAAAAAGATGCCCCTTGATATAAAAGTTGCCGCTGAAAAGGCGCTTACTGTAATACAAATACCATGCCGCGGCAAAAATCGCGGTATCCACTGCCACCAGCAGAGTCTTGGTAAGCAAAAGATACAGGTCGGTTCTTTGTTCTTGATTCATCATGATCGGTGTTCCACTCTTTTCTTAGAAAACTCTGATTCCATCGGCAAGCGCTGACAGCTAAAGATTCGCTTCTCACCGCAGACGATTTCTTCAGAGCTTCCCTTATTCTTTCCCCGGATCATTTCCCGGCAGCCTTTGCCATTTCTTCCATGAGCTGGGGCACCCCGATGTTCTGGGGGCACTGCTGGGTGCAGGCGCCGCAGCCTACGCAGTCCCAGGGCATACCGCCCTCCACATTTTTAAGGCCGTTCAGCGCCCAGGCTCCCTCCAGCTTGAAAGAATTATAGACCTTGAGAACCTCCGGAATGTTGATCCCCGCGGGGCAGGTGTCACAGCAGTACCGGCAGCCGGTGCAGGGCACCCGCACTTGGTCATGGAACAGGGCGCAGGCCCGGAACAGGAGGGCTTCCTCCTCGTCCGTCAGAGCCCGGTCATCGGCAAAGGTTGCCACATTGTCCTGTATCTGCTCCAGATTGCTCATACCGCTGAGGGCGACCTGCACCATGGGCAGCCGCTTCAGCCACCGGAACGCCCAGGAGGGGATGCTCCAATCGGGATGGGCCTGGCGCAGCAGGCTTTCCGCCTCATCCGTCAGCTTTGCCAGACGGCCGCCCCGGACGGATTCCATGACCATCACAGGGATATTCCGCTCTGCCAGGATCTCATACTCCTGCTTTGCCGTGCCGTAGTTCCAGTCAAAGTAGTTCAGCTGGATCTGGGCAAAGTCCCACTTTTCCGCATCAGCAAACCGGGCAAGAACCTCAGGGGAGGCATGGGAGGAAAAACCAAAATAGGAGATCTTCCCCTCCCGCTTCATCTGCTGGAAGAACGGGATGCACCCATTATGCAGGTAATCGTCTATATTATTGTCTCCCAGGGCGTGAATGAGGTAAAAGTCGATGTGGTCCACCCCATACCGCTCCAGCTGCTGGGCAAAGGTCTCCCGGTAGTCGGGATTGGCCCGTACATTGTACTTTGTAGTGATGTAATAGCTGTCCCGGGGATAGCGGCGCAGGGCCTGACCCACAAACCGCTCGGACTGGCCACTGTGATAGACATAGGCGGAATCAAAGTAATTGATCCCGTTTTCCATGGCGTAGTCGATAATCTGACCGGCCTTTTCATAGTCAATATCTCCGTCCTTACCGCCGGGAAGGATGGGCAGGCGCATATTGCCCATACCCAGCCGGGAAAGGGTGATATTCTGAAACTGCTTGGTGACCATGGTAACGTACCTCCCTGTATTTTGCTCCAAGGAAACGATGCTGCTTCCTAAAGAGCAGATTCTCCCATTTACTAACAGGATACCACAATCCCCTCTGTTTTGCAAGGGTTACGGGATTTTTGTTCCCATATTCCGTAAGAATGAAAGCATTGGGGCGCTTCTTATTTCCCTAAGAAAATCTTTCTGAAACCTTAATCTGTTTCAAAGGAAGGCTTAAAACACACTTTCGCAATCCTGTGCTACAATATGTTCAACAGGCGACCCCTAAAAACCGCTTTTTGAAAAAGGATAGTTTTTAGAGGTGCCCAGCAAATAGAAAGAAGGTGCGGCCCCTATGAGAGAAATTGCTGTCAGGCTCCGGTTCATCGGGATCGATATGCTGTCCTACGCAGTGGTGGGGATCCCTATGATGCTTGTTCTGTTTCTTCCGGTGCTGCGTACCCGGGGCCGGGAAAAGCGGTGGCTGCTGGTACTCTTTTCTCTGTACCTTGCGGCAGTGTGGTCCGCCGTGGGAATGCCGGGAATGGGGCAGCCCTGGGTATTTGACCCGGAATGCACGTTTGTACCCTTTGCCGGGCTTTTCTCGGGTCTTAAGGAGCAGGCGCTGAATATTCTTCTCTTCGTCCCTCTGGGCTTCCTGCTGCCCACCCTCTGGCCCCGGTTCCGCCGTCTGGGCCGGACAATCCTGGCAGGGCTTATCCTGTCCGCCGTCATTGAAGCGGCGCAGCTGTTTACGTTCCGGCTGACAGATATAAACGACCTGATTACGGGTGCCATGGGAACCGCCCTGGGTTACTGGATTGCGGAGGGCTTTAACCGCCATTTTGGGTTCTATGTCCGGGAGGAAGGCCTGTACCCCCGGGAGGCGGAGGCAATTACAGCCGCAAGTGCCACGGTGCTGTTTCTCGTCTGTCCCTCCCTGGAAGCCCTTTTCCATATTTGGCTAGCGGTGTAACGGTTATTTGTTTATTCAGATAAATGATCGTTTAGCGGAGCACCCCTTGGCTCGTGGCAATCTCCATCGTACAGCAGGCTGCGTTCCAAGTTATGTGTCATTCCGAACCAGTTCTCAAACTGGTGTGGGAATCTCCATCGTCATTGTGACCGCGTTCCTCTAACCGGGAGATTGCCACGCCAGTGTGAGCTACTTTATCGCAATGACCGGGAATTCGGAAGTTCCCCGTCAGTGCGGCAAACGATCATTTACCGCAAAAACGTCACCGAGCGGGTCAGGGAAGAAACGATTACACAAATCTAACGCACGACTTGTCCGCCGGCACTGCCGCTAAACGATCATTTTCCGCTTTGCTGTATCAGCCCCACGTTTGCAAAACTGCCCTGAAAGCGTTTCCCGCTTTCAGGGCAGCTGTTTATTCTTTGTTCTGTTCTTTGTCTGACTGTTTGTCTTTTTTCTTCTGGAAGCGCAGGCGCATTTTTTCAAGCCGTATCCGCTCCCGGCGCTTCTGGTAAGCAGTCTGCAGGTCCGGGGGCTGGTCCATCAGTTTTTCCGCCGGGATATGCCGATCCGCTACCCGGGCGGCGGTGTACTCTCCCAGGAGGGTATACAGTACCGAGACCAGGGGGATCATCACGAGCATACCACCCACCCCCATCAGGCCGCCGCCCACCGTCACCGCCACCAGCACCCACATGCCGGGCAGGCCGATGGAGGTGCCCACCACTCTGGGGTAGATCAGGTTATTTTCCAACTGCTGGATCACCAGGAACATGGCCACAAAGGTCACCGCCTGGATGGGGCTGTCCACCAGAATAAAGAAAGCGCCCACCACGCAGCCGACAAAGGCGCCCACCACCGGCACCAGCGCCGTCACCGCGATGATAACGCTGACCAGGGGCACATAGGGCATGCCGAAGATCATCATGGCAACCGCAAAGAGGCATCCCAGAATACAGGCCTCCAGGCACTGGCCGGAAATAAACTTGGAAAAGGTCGCGTTGGTCAGGCGGAGAATCCGAATGATCTCGTCACTGGCACGCTCCGGCAGGAAAGCGTAGAGAATCCGCCTGCCCTGCCGGGCCAGAATCTCCTTCCGGGTCAGGCAGTAGATGGCAAAAAACAGGCTGATAAAAACATTGACAATGGCACCGGTGACGCTGCCGATGGCGGAGAAAGCGCTGTCCACAATGGTCCCGGCACTGTCTCCCAGGAAGGAAAAGGTCCTCTGAATCACAGAATTCCAATCCACATTGGAAAGCTCCGGGTTCTCTTCCACCCAGGTGCGCAGCTCCGGATGCTTGTCAAGAAACAGCAGCATGCTCTCTCTCGCCCGTTTGATAAACGGTGGGATCCGGGTAGACAGCGTGTCCACGGTCTTCTCAATCTGGGGAATCAGCAGACCCACTACACCGGCAAGGACCAGAATAATCAGGCCGATAGTCAGAACCAGCGCCAGTCCCCGGCGCAGACCGGGCTTGCGGAGGTCTGAAAGCTGCTTTTCCACCCCCCGCATGGGCACATTGAAAACGAACGCCACAGCAGCCCCCGCCACAAAGGGGGACACAAGTGCGGAAACCGTGCTCCACACTGCCTGGACCCGCTGGGTATCCGTCAAAAGCCACACCAGGAACAGCAGGCCTGTCAGACACAGAAAAATCCTGTGGATCAGTTTTTTGTCCAACTGCATGGAAACGCTCCTTTCGCGGAAAAGGAATCCTTCTCCGGCGGAATCGGGTGAATTTTACCCGTATTATATCCTTTTCTCCCGGGGGAGCGGTGAACAAGCTGTGAATTTTTACTGCTTCAGCAACAGGCGTAGATCGGCGCACAGCTCGTCCACAGCTTCCTCCCGGGTTGCCCAGCTTGTGCAGAACCGGACGGCCCGGTGGCTTTCATCCACCCGCTCCTGTTCGCAGAAAACGTATTTTTCTCCCAGCGCCGCCAGCACCGTGTCCGGCAGGATGGGGAAAAGCTGGTTTGTGACCCCGGGAACCAGGAAGGGTACGCCCAATGCTTCCAGCGCATCCCGAAGCCGGTCTGCCAGCCGGTCGGCATGCTTCGCGATTTTCAGGTACAGCCCATCCTCCATAAGGACATCAAATTGAAGCCCCAGCAGGCGGCCCTTGGCAAGCATACCGCCCTGGTGCTTGATCATATACCGGAAGTCCCGGTTGATGGCAGGATTCCCGATAACCACCGCTTCCCCGAACAAAGCGCCCACCTTGGTTCCGCCGATGTAAAACACATCACACAGCCGGGCTATGTCCGAAAGGGTCAGGTCATTGCTTTGTGCTGCCAATGCGTAGCCCAGACGGGCGCCGTCCAGGAACAGGTACAGTCCCAGTTCCCGGCAGACCCCGGACAGTTCTTCCAGCTCCCGGCGGCTGTACAGGGTCCCCAGTTCCGTAGACTGGGAAATATACACCATTGCCGGCTGCACCATGTGTTCAAAGCTGGGATCATTCCGGTGGGCCAGCACCGCGTCGCGCACCTGCTTCCCGGTGATCTTTCCCTCGTGGGCGGGAAGCGCCAGGCACTTGTGTCCGGTGCCCTCCACGGCCCCCGTCTCATGGCCGTTAATGTGGGCGGAGGCGGCGCAGAGCACTCCCTGGTAGGGCCGCAGCGCGGCGGCAATCACGGTAAAGTTGGCCTGGGTTCCACCCACCAGAAAGTGAACCCCCAGATCCTCCCTGCCGCAGGCGGCGCGGATCTTCTCCGCCGCCCGGGCGCAGAAGTCGTCCTCCCCATACCCGGGGGTCTGGACGTAGTTTGTTTTTACCAGAGCCTCCAATATTTTCTCATGGCAGCCCTCACTGTAATCGTTATTGAAGTAAAGCATGGGTGATCTCCCTTTCTCACAATTATAATGTATGTCTTCATTGCGCAGAAAACAGAAAAATTGGAATTTAGCGGGCCGTCAGAGCCTGTCATTGCGAAGAGTAG
>CAMCCS010000049.1 GCA_945873295.1 uncultured Clostridia bacterium | reverse complement strand
TGAAAAATGCGGGAATACTTTGTGTATTTCCCATTTTTCATACTGCACGGTTGGGGCAAAAGATCCGCCGAAGCCCGCGGCTCCCATTATGCGGTGCTGCCTTAATAAAAAGCCATGCAGTCATGGTGCCTTTCGGAGATTTTGACCTCCAAGGAGGGGAACTGACTGCGCAAAATATCTGCCAGAAGGACGCATACCGGATTTTCCGTATAGAAATGCCCGGCGTCAATGAGGGTAAGCCCCAGGGCTTTTGCGTCCCAGAAATCGTTGTATTTTATATCCGACGTAACCATGGTGTCACACCCGTCTTTTACCGCGGTCCCCATTTCGTCGGCGCAGGCACCGCCACCAACGACTACCTTATGCACCGGTTTGCCGCCGCAGACGTACCGCAGACCCGGGCAGCCCAGCTTCTCCTTGACATAAGGGAGAAAAGCTTCCAATGACTGCTCTGGAACAAAGCCGCTTCGAAGAAGACCCCATTCCCGTCCGGTTTCATCCGTCCCCGTTGGGGCGAGCATACGGATTTCGGATAATCCAAGGGTTTTCGCCAGAACATCGTTTACACCATCGGGAGCGAAATCCAGGTTGGTGTGGGCGTTGTAGCATGCGATACCGTTTTCAATCAGGAACAGAGCATTCCGTCCCTGCTCCGTTTCGTCCGTAACAAATCCGGTATCCCATAGGAGCGTGTGATGGGTTACGATCATATCGGCGCCCCAGTCCTTTGCCTCCCGGCAGACATCCCCAAAGGGATCCAGCGCAACAAGAACTTTTTTTACAGGGGCATCGATATGCCCGCAGTTTAAGCCAACCCGGTCCCAGCTTTCTTTTCGCTGGGGCGGAAAACGGTTGTTAAGACTGGTGGTGATCATTCCGACGGTAATCATGGCTTTCCTTCTTTCTCCGGAACTGGCAGGGCTGCGACCTTGTTTCGCAGTGCCAGATAGGTTTCGTATTTTTCTCCGCCCGACGAGGAAAGACCGGAGACTGTCTTATCTAGACCCGCAAGAACGCGGTCCCGGAATTCCGGCAGCAGGGGAGAGCCGCTACTTAGCAGAGCGGGGGAGAGGAAGCATTCCTCCGGGGACAAGGGGTGGGAGGGAACGCACAGAACCTCCATGACCGGGTACAGAAAACGCCCGTCCTTTGCCAGGGTTTCCCGGGAAATGGTGTACCCGCTGCGGCTGAGGTAGCTTCTGAGCTGGGGACGCTTACTCTGGCACTGGAGGATCAGGCGGTAATTTCCCGTTTTCAGCCAGGGTGCGCGCTCCAGAATGGAAATGATCGTATCCGCGCCCATTCCGGCGCAGATGATACAGTCAAAGTCCCGGGGCAGACCCTGCAGTCCGTCGGATAAGTAAAAGGACATTTTGCTGCGTACACCGTATTTTCCGGCGTTTCGCCGGGCGCATTCCAGAGGCTCGGAATGAATGTCCGATGCAATAACGGAGCGGGCAATTCCTGTGAGCAGCAGATGAATGCCCAGATAGCCGTGGTCGCATCCAATATCCGCTACCCGGTCACCGGGGTTAACGAAGCTGCAGCAGGTCAGCAGCCGGTTGGATAGGTTCATATGGATCCTCCTATGAAAATGCCATCCCGGCTTGAAACGGGATGGCATTTGGTGGGCAGCGGTCAGGCCTGCTCCTCGTTGGCATCATAAGCTTCCAGGAAGCGGTTGAGCTGAGCGAGGAAAGGCTCGCACTCGATGCCGTGGACCATGCAGGCTTCCTCTACGGTCTCACCCCGGGAAGAGGGGCAGCCCAGGCAATGCATACCGATGGCGAAGAACAGGGGCGCGCTCTGGGGCGCGACGTCCAGAATATCTCCGATAATGGTGTCCTTTTCAATTTTTACAGCCATGATTGGTGTCCTCCTAAGTTTCATTTGTGCCCCTATTATAACCGGGCGCTTGGAAAAAAACAAGGGGGGGGAGGGAAGATTTTGTAGGACTTTCACGGAAACGGACAGGAAGATAATCATGCAAGGAATCTTACTTCTTTTTCTGCAGCTCCCTGCGCCAGAAAGCGGGGAGGGGCTTGACCGCCGGATTGTCCAGCACCTGGCCGGACTGGGTATACCGGGAACCGTGGCAGGGGCAGTCCCAGCTGTGCTCCTGGGAATTCCAGACCAGACGGCAGCCCATGTGGGTACAGCGGCGCAGCCCAGGGGTTAAAAGATTCAGGGCAGATTCCCAGCCGTTTACGGCAAGCTGGGGTCTGAGCATACGCCGCTGGGGGGACAGAAGAATCTTGCAGGGATGGGGCTTTTCCAGGATCAGGCAGGTCAGAAGCTGGGCTGCAACCATGGAATTTGTCATTCCCCATTTGTTAAAGCCGGTGGCAACATACAGCCAGGGGGTACGCTTACTGTACTGTCCCACATAGGGAAGCCCGTCCAGCGTCATGCAGTCCTGGGCGGCCCACCGCTGTTGAAGAGTCCCCTCGGGGAAGTAGCGCTGCGCCGCGGCTTCCAGGGCCTGCCAGCCCCCGCCCCGCTTTCCGGTCCGGTGACCGCCGCCGCCCAGAATCTGCGCGTCCCCGGCTTTTCGCAGGGAAAGACCGTTTTCTTCCAGATACATGCCGTCCAGGGGCGTTAGCCCTTCCAGGCTGACTGCATAGGACCGCTGCTGGTAAAGCTTGAGAAAGAACAGGCCGTGCTTATTAAGAAGGGGGAAATGGGTGGCTACGATTGCTTTTGAAAAGTGGATTTCCCCCTTTTCGGTAATGGCAAGATGGGGCGTCAGCTGAAGCACCGGCGTATTTTCATAGATGGTCAGATCCGCGGTAAGCCCGGCAAGAAATTTCAGCGGGTGAAACTGGGCCTGATCCGGAAAGCAGATGCCACCAGCGGTAGGAAAGGGCAGGGGAAGCTTCTCCCGGAAAACCGCGGGATACCCCAGCTTGTTAAGTGCGGCAAGCTCCGTTTCCAGCTGCTGTACACCGGAACGGGCATAAACCGTGTGGTCTGTCCGGGAAAAATCACAGTCAATTTCTCCTGCCAGGGATGCAAAAGCGGAAATTGCGGAAAGATTAGCCTGTAGGTAGGCCTGGGAAAGCTCAGTTCCAAACCTTCTGAGAAGCTTGTCAAAGCAGAGCCCATGCTGGGCTGTAATTTTTGCGGTAGTATTGCGGGTATTCCCCCCTGCCAACCGGCTTTTCTCAACCACGACACAGTTGATCCCTGCCTCCTGCAGGGTGTGGGCGCAGCACAGGCCAGCCATGCCACCTCCGATGACCAGTACGTCCGTATGGATTTCTCCCCACAGGGGAGGAAAGTGGGGCAGCTCCGTATCCAGCCAGATCGATTCCATGATGGCCCTCCTTTCACGGGACAAACAGAAAATGAAACGAATTCAAAATAGTATACCCTCCCTAAAAGGGTCTGATTCCGGGGACGGTTGACTTTGCCGTTGAAAAAAGATATAATACCATAAGAATTCTTTGAAATACAGGTAGGATACTATGGCAAAAAAGCAAGAGCAATACGGCAATTCCAGCATTTCCATGCTGAAAGGGGAGGATCGGGTCCGCAAACGTCCCGCTGTGATCTTTGGCTCCGACGATCTGGAAGGGTGCAAGCACGCGGTTTTTGAGATCCTTTCCAACGCCATTGACGAAGCCCGGGAGGGATATGGAGATACGATCCTGGTCACCCGGTACGAGGACCTGAGCGTGGAGGTGGAAGACTTCGGACGGGGCTGTCCTGTGGACTATAACGAAAAAGAAAAGCGCTACAACTGGGAGCTGGTTTTCTGTGAAATGTATGCCGGCGGCAAGTACGGCGAGAACGGAGAAAACTATGAATATTCCCTTGGCCTCAATGGTCTGGGCTCCTGTGCTACCCAGTACGCTTCGGAATACTTTGACGCAGTGATCCGCCGGGACGGCTTCCGCTACGATCTGCATTTTGAAAAGGGCCGGAATATCGGCGGACTGAAAAAGCAGCCTGCGGACCGGAAAAAGACCGGCTCCTGCTTCCGCTGGCGCCCGGATAAGGCGGTTTTTACGGACATCAATATTCCCGTTGAATACTACCGGGATGTGCTGCGCCGACAGGCGGTGGTTAACCAGGGCATTCTGTTCCGCTTCCGGAATCAGGTGGGCGGCAAATTCGAGACAGAGGAATTCTGTTATCCTGGCGGTATCCGCCAGTATGTGGAGGAAATGGTTGGGGATAATGCCTTTACCATGCCGGTGTTCTGGGAAGCGGAGCGCCGGGGCCGGGACGCGGATAACCGCTCGGAAATGAAGCTGCGCATTACCGCTTCCTTCTGTTTTTCCAAGCAGCTTAACCACATTGAGTTTTACCACAATTCCTCCTGGCTGGAATACGGCGGAAGCCCGGATAAGGCTGTGCGTTCCGCTTTTACCGCGGCCTTCGATAAATACCTGAAGGATACGGGGAAATATTCCAAGGGAGAGAATAAGATCCTGTTTCAGGACATCCAGGACAGTCTGGTGATGGTGACAAACTGCTTTTCCACCATCGGCTGCTTTGAGAACCAGACCAAGAAGTCTGTCAACTCCCGGTTCACCCAGGAGGCGATGACGGCATTCTTCAAAGAGCAGCTTCAGGTATGGTTCATTGAGAACAAGCAGGAGGCGGACCGGGCGGCGGAACAGATCCTGGTCAACAAGCGAGCCAGAGAGTCGGCGGAGAAGACCAAAACCAGCGTCAAGAAAAAGCTTTCCGGCAATATCGACATTTCCAACCGGGTGCAGAAGTTTGTGGACTGCCGCAGCCGGGATGTTTCCCGCCGGGAGCTGTATATCGTGGAGGGCGACTCCGCCTTGGGCAGCGTCAAGCTGAGCCGGGACGCGGAGTTTCAGGGTATCATGCCTGTCCGGGGCAAAATCCTGAACTGCCTGAAAGCGGACTATAATAAAATTTTCGCATCCCCCATTATCACAGACCTGATGAAGGTCCTGGGCTGCGGCGTGGAGGTTCAGGGGAAAAAGGCAAAGGAGCTCAGCAGCTTCGACCTGGACGGGCTTCGCTGGAATAAGGTCGTCATCTGCACCGATGCCGATTATGACGGCTTCCAGATCCGCACCCTGATCCTGACTATGATCTACCGCCTGTGTCCCACCCTTATCCGGGACGGGTATGTGTTTATTGCCGAGTCTCCGCTGTTTGAGATCACCTGCAAGGATAAGACCTGGTTTGCCTATAACGAGCAGGAAAAAGTAAAGATCCTCAAGGAACTTGAAGGGAAAAAGGTAACCATTCAGCGTTCCAAGGGACTGGGCGAAAACGACCCGGAGATGATGTGGATGACCACCATGAATCCCGAGACCCGGCGGCTCATTAAGGTCATGCCGGAGGACGCGGAAAGAACTGCCTACTATTTTAACATTCTTCTGGGCGACAGCCTCAACGAACGGAAAAACTTCATTGCCGAGAACGGGGCCAAGTACCTGGAACTGGCAGATATTTCGTAAGAAAAGGAGCCAAGCATGGCAAAGAAGAAAAGCGAACCCGAAAAGAAAAAAATCAATACCGACGGGATCATGGGACTTCACGGTTCCACTACCGAGCAGCCGATCTCTGAGACGCTGGAAGTCAACTATATGCCCTACGCCATGTCCGTCATCGTCTCCCGGGCCATCCCGGAGATTGACGGCTTTAAGCCCTCTCACCGTAAGCTGCTGTATACCATGTACAAAATGGGGCTTCTGAGCGGCGGCAGGACTAAGTCCGCCAATATTGTGGGCCAGACCATGCGCTTAAACCCCCACGGCGACGCGGCGATTTATGAAACAATGGTCCGCCTTGCCCGGGGCAATGAGACGCTTCTGCACCCCTTTGTGGATTCCAAGGGCAACTTCGGTAAGGTCTACTCCCGGGACATGGCCTACGCCGCCGCCCGGTACACCGAGGCCAAGCTGGATCCCATCTGCGCCGAGCTCTTCCGGGACATTGACAGCGACACCGTGGATATGGTGGATAACTACGATGCCACCATGAAAGAGCCCAGCCTGCTGCCTACAACCTTCCCCAATGTGCTGGTTTCGGCGAACCAGGGTATTGCCGTTGGTATGGCCAGTAATATCTGCTCCTTTAACCTCCGGGAGATCTGCGAAACCACCATTGCCCTTATGAAAAATGCGGACCACGATATTCTGGAGACCCTTCCCGGACCGGATTTTTCCACTGGCGGTCAGCTTCTCTTTGACGAAGCGGCAACCCGGGAGGTGTATGCCACGGGGCGGGGAAGTTTTAAGCTCCGGGCGAAGTGGCGGTATGTCAAAGAGGGAAATCTCATCGAGATCACTGAGATTCCATATTCCACTGCCTCCGAAGTGATTATGGACAAGGTGGCGGAGCTGATTAAGGCGGGAAAAATCCGGGAAATCTCCGATATGCGGGACGAGACCGATCTTTCCGGTTTGAAGCTCACCATCGACCTGAAGCGAGGTGTGGATGCGGACAAGCTGATGCAGAAGCTTTTCCGGCTGACCCCTCTGCAGGACAGCTTCCCCTGTAATTTCAATATTCTGATTGCCGGTATGCCCCGGGTCATGGGTGTGGGGGAAATTCTCCAGGAGTGGACGGCCTGGCGTACCGACTGCGTAAAGCGCCGGATCTATTTCCAGATCCAGAAGAAAGAGGAAAGGCTTCATCTGCTGAAAGGCTTGGAGCGGATCCTGCTGGATATTGACAAGGCCGTATCCATCATCCGCAATACCGAGCTGGACAGCGAGGTTGTGCCCAACCTGATGATCGGCTTCGGCATTGACGAGGTACAGGCAAATTTTGTCGCGGAGATCAAGCTTCGCAATATCAATAAAGAGTACATTCTGAAGCAGACCAAAGCCATCAGCGAATTGGAAAAGGAGATCGCTGACCTGCGGGATACGCTGAACAGCCACAAAAAGCTCCAGAATGTGATCATCCGCGAACTGCAGCAGGTTTCCCAGAAGTATGGCCAGTCCAGAAAAACGGAAATCATCTATGATGCCCAGGAGGCCAGTCCCGAGGAGACACAGGAGGATGTACCGGATTATCCCGTTACCGTGTTTGTATCCCGGGAGGGGTATCTGAAAAAAATCACGGCCCAGTCTCTCCGGCTCAGCGGAGAACAGAAATTCAAGGAGGGAGACGAACTGTCTTTCTCCACGGAGACGACCAACCGGGATGAGCTTCTTGTGTTTACGGACCGGTTCCAGTGCTATAAGGCACGGCTCAGTGATTTTGATGACGGAAAAGCGTCCCAGTTGGGGGATTACCTGCCCCAGAAGCTGGGCATGGAATCGGGAGAAACGGTCCGTGCTGTGGTCCTGACGGGGGACTATAAGGGCTTTGTCCTGTTCTTCTTTGAGAACGGCAAGGCCGCGAAGGTACCGCTCAGCGCTTACGAGACAAAGACAAACCGCAAAAAGCTCACTGGTGCCTACAGCGACAAGAGCCCCCTCGTCAAGGTCCTGTCCTGTTCCGAAGATACCCAGACTGTGGTCTATTCCAGCGACGGAAGAGCCGCGGTGATTTCCACTGCAATGCTGCTTCCCAAGACAACCCGGAATACCCAGGGCGTGGCGGTGCTGTCCCTGCGGAAAAAGGCGGTGCTTTCCGACGCGCTGATGCTTTCTGACAGCGGGATCGAGAATGTAAGCCGCTACCGCTGCAAGACCATTCCCGCTGCCGGCGCCGTGCTGAAGGATGAAGATTCTCGGCAGAAGCAGGAACGCTTTGATGTATAAAAGCCTATCGCATGGGCAGGCTTTCTTATCTTAATGAATCACAGGAGGAACGGTATGGAACAGAAATGGAAAGAATGGATGTGGATTCCTGCCACAATTATGGGCAGCGCTCTGTTTTCCCTTGGCTTTTCCCTGTTCCTCCAATCCAATGAGATCAACTCCGGCGGCATCTCCGGTCTTGCCATGGTCATTGTGGAGCTGACGGGATTTGGCAGTGTGGGTACACTTACCGTTCTCATTAATCTGCCGCTTTTCATTCTCGGCGCGAAAAAGCTCGGCAGGCGGTTCTTTTTTGGATCCTTGCTTGGAATGCTTGTCAGTTCCGTCCTGATTGACGTTTTTGCCCTGATTCCCTTTGCTACACCGGATCCCATGATCAGCACGCTCTACGGAGGCGTGCTCTGCGGGGTCGGTGTCGGCATTGTGTTCGCGGCGGGAACCTCTACCGGCGGTTCGGATATTCTGATTCGCCTCCTGCAGCTGAAATACCGGAACGTACCCATCGGCCAAATCTCAATGGCATTCGATGCAACAGTGGTCGTGCTGACTGGTATTGTTTTCCGGGATATGTCCAGAGCGTTGTACAGCGGCTTTGCGGCCTTCATCTGCGGGCAAGCAGTGGATCTTGTAGTGTATCGTTTCGACTATTCCAAGGTTGCTCTGATCGTGACGGAACAGTATGACCAGATCGCGCAGGCTGTTGGAGATAAGCTGGAACGGGGCGCCACATTCCTCCAGGGGGAGGGGTCTTACAGTCGTAAAAGCACCAAGGTGGTCCTGGCTGTTGTAAAAAAGCGCCAGCTCGCCGAGCTGAAGGAGCTGATTATGGGAATTGACCCGGCGGCATTTGTGATTGTTCTGGAGGCACACCAGGTGCTGGGAGACGGTTTTAAAAAATATTCCAGGAATTCTTTGTAGAGGTGCGCTATGAATCGAAAGCTATTCGCCCTTTTTCTGATACTGTCGATGTTCCTGAGTGGCTGCGCCTGGCTGGATGGCAGTTATGTCCATGTCACGCCCCATCAGGCGGGCGGCGGGGAAAACCAGGGGGAGGCTCTGTCTGCAGAGAACTATTCTGAGCTGCTTGCCGTTCTGAAGGATATGGTTGCCGCGGGAAAGAATGGCGGCGTGATTTATACGGGGGATTTTGATGGTGACGCAATGAACCGGGGGCTGAAAATGGCAGGGGATTATATTCGCGTGACGGATCCTATCGGCGCCTATGCGGTGGAGAATATTTCCTTTGAGCAGGGAGCCAGCAGCGGCAAACCGGCTGTAGCGGTGTCCATTACCTACCGGCATACAGCGGCGGAAATAAAAAGGATACTCCGGCTGACGGATGTTGACGCGGCGCAGCCCGCGGTCCAGAAGGCGCTTCAGAACTGCGATTCCAGACTGGTTATGCTGATCGAGCAGTACCGGCAGACAGATTTTGACCAGCTTGTCCAGAATCTGGCACTGACCTACCCGGAGACGGTAATGGAATCGCCCCAGACTGTGGAGACGGTCTACGGGCAGGGCAGCTCCCGGGTGGTGGAGCTGAGCTTTACTTATGAAAACAGTCGGGATGATCTGCGCCAGATGCAGACTCAGGTCCGTCCGGTATTTGATTCCGCCGCGCTTTATGTCAGCGGCGAGGGTGCCGACAGCCAGAAGTTCGGTCAGCTTTACGCTTTTCTCATGGAGCGGTTTGAGTATAAGCTGGAAACCTCCATCACGCCTGCCTATAGTCTTCTGCGCCACGGCGTGGGCGACAGCCGCGCCTTTGCCACTGTGTATGCGGCAATGTGCCGTATGGCCGGACTGGAATGCCGTATCGTTACGGGAACCCGGCAGGGGGAACCCTGGACCTGGAACCTGGTTTGGGACAACGGAAATCCCTATCATGTGGATCTTCTGGCCTGCAATGCCACAGGTGCCTACCGGGAGCGGACAGATGATGAAATGCAGGGGTATGTATGGGATTATTCTGCCTATCCGGAATCTGTCCGTTCAGCTCAGGAAAGTGCGGAGAATCCGCCTGAGCCGGTTGTCCTGGAAGAAACAGAGGATGGGGCGCAGGTGTCTGTGGGCGGTACGGAGCAGACGGAAGCGCCCTGAAAAAGCAAAGGCTTTTTTATAAAAAGGCTCTTGACAAATCGTAAAAAAACGCTATAATATGCCTTGTCCATGCGGGTGTAGCTCATCCGGTAGAGCGCCACCTTGCCAAGGTGGAGGTAGCGAGTTCGAGCCTCGTCACCCGCTCCACAAAAAAGACCACATTTGTCTGCCTGACAAATGTGGTCTTTTTGAACTAAATGTGCCTGGCGGCACGTGAAGTGATGCTTCGCATTGTGAAGTTGCTTCGCGGTGAAGTGCCTGAGGGCGTGGGTGGTACACTTAACTTCACTTTGTTTCAAAGAAACAAAACTTCACTATGCCGTAAGCATAACTTCACCTGGCGTAGCCAGACTTCACGAAACATATAATCGGATTGACGTTCGCAGTCAACCCAAAGAGCCTTTTTCTGACCGGGAAAAAAGGCTCTTTCCTGAAAAAACACTTCTGATGATTGGGAAAACAGCCAATCAATCAGAAGTGTTCTTTCTTATTCGATTCTTACTTTACGCTGAACAGGATCTCGCCGTAGGAGGGATAGGGCCAGCGCTTGGAAGAAGCAATGGATTCCATTTCATCCGCAGCGATACGCAGGGAACGCATATCCGCGAGAATCGTGGATTTGTAGAACTCAGCCAGGGCTTCATTGCCGGTGATGGCCTTTGCATCCGTCAGATCCTCTTCCAGCTTTTTGACAGCCCGGTGGGCTTCACCCAGCAGGGCGGAGATGCTTCGAAGAGTGTCCATCTCATAGGAGCAGTCCAGGTCGGCACCCAGACCGGTCTTTGCGTGAACAGCCTCCGCCAGATCCGTGGTGTAGGCGCTCATAGCAGGGAGAATGTCCTTGCGTGCCATATCCAGCATGGTGAGAGCCTCAATATGGATGATCTTGCTGTAGTTTTCCAGCTTCACCTCATGCCGTGCCCGCAGCTCGGTTTCACTGTAAACCTTGTGAGAGGACAGCAGTTTGATGTTCTTGGGATCCAGCATGTGAGCCAGGGCATCGGGGGTGGTCTTCAGGTTCAGCAGACCCCGCTTTTCCGCTTCATGCACCCAGCTTTCGTCGTAGCCGTCACCGTTAAAGATGATTCGCTTGTGCTCCCGGATGACCCGCTGGATCAGGGTGTGAATCGCGGCTTCAAAGTCCGCTGCTCCCTCCAGCTCATCGGCAAACTGCCGCAGTTCTTCGGCAACGGCAGTGTTCAGCATGGCGTTGCAGCAGGAGATGGACTCGGAGGAACCCAGCATCCGGAACTCAAATTTGTTGCCGGTGAAGGCAAAGGGGCTGGTGCGGTTTCGGTCGGTGGAGTCCTTGGGAAGCTTGGGCAGGGTGTGAACACCTATCCGAAGCAGTTCCTTTTCCTTGCTGTCGTAAGGCGTGTCGTTTTCGATGGCTTCCAGCACTTCGCTGAGCTCCGTACCCAGGAACATGGACACGATGGCAGGGGGGGCCTCGTTGGCTCCCAGCCGGTGATCGTTGCCGGCGGAGGCAACAGAGATCCGCAGCAGATCCTGATACTCGTCAACCGCCTTGATCACGGCGCACAGGAACAGCAGGAACTGGGCGTTTTCATAGGGGGTTTCGCCGGGCTCCA
>CAMCCS010000048.1 GCA_945873295.1 uncultured Clostridia bacterium | reverse complement strand
ACAGGTATTGGGGAAGATCGGTTTCTGCAGCTGCCAGATCGACAGGGAAGTTGGGAAACGTCTGTTGGGAGCGCTGGATTTGACCACAGCGCCTATGTTTGGTATCTTCGTCAGAAAATAATACTTTCGATTCATAGAAAAAACAACCCCCTAGGGGGCTTCCGAAGGATATCCGGGTGTGTTACCATATGGACATGGTGAAACACACATTCCCAAATCCCTTCCTAATCTAAAGGAAAACGCTGCACTTTTGGGAAAAAGTGCGGCGTTTTTCCTATTTCTGAGGTGTCGATATGAAACAGTTCGCAACCTATGAAGAAGAAAACATCCACTACTGGACGAACCGGGCTTCCGGCTATTCCGGCGTCAATCAGGAGGAGCTGGCATCCAGTCAGAAAACCGTCTGGCGGGGCGTGATCTCCCGGCGTATCGCCGCCCGGTTCCCGGGGAAGAAGCCTTCCCAGATTCGGGTGCTGGACGTGGGCACCGGCCCGGGGTTTTTTGCCATCATTCTGGTAGAGCTGGGCTATCAGGTAACGGCAGTGGACTATACCGCTTCCATGCTGGAGGAAGCAAAGCGCAACGCAGGGTTCTTAGCAAAGGAAATCGACTTCCGGCAGATGAACGCGGAGGAGCTGAGCTTTCCTACCGCTTCCTTTGATGTGCTGGTGACCCGGAATGTGACGTGGAATCTTCCCAACCCGGAGAAAGCCTACGCCCAGTGGATGCGGGTGCTGACTCCCGGCGGGCTGCTTCTCAACTTCGATGCCAACTGGTACCGCTACCTCTGGGACGAGGAAGCCCGGCTGGGTCATGCCCAGGATCGGGAAAACCTGCGCTCCTCGGATGTCCGGGATGAAAACGCCGGAACGGATGTCAATGCCATGGAAGCCATCGCCCGGAAAGCGCCCCTGTCTGCCCGGCACCGCCCGGCGTGGGATCTGGACGTGCTTCGCAGGCTGGGAATGCAGGCAAACGCCGATACGGAGGTCTGGAAGCAGGTCTGGACAAGAGAAGAGCGAATCAACAACGCATCCACACCCATGTTCCTGATAGAGGGCCGCAAGGTAGGTGTCGCTGTTTGAAAAAATACGTTTTGCACAGGTTCTTACAACTGATTCCCGTGCTCATCGGCATCACCTTTCTGTCCTTTGCCATGATGCGCCTTGCCGGCAGTGACGCCATTATCGAGCTTTACGGTGATAAGGGCGCGGTGGCGGAGGAGATCATCGCGGCAAAACAGGCAGAATTGGGTCTTGATAAGCCCTTCCTCACCCAGTACCTTGCCTGGGTAGGCGGCATGATGCGCGGAGATATGGGCGTCAGCTACGTTTCCGGGAAAGAGGTGTTCGGCACCTTCATTTCCAAGCTGCCTGCAACCCTGCTGCTCACCGCCCTGTCCATTGGAATGACGGTGGTCATTTCCATCCCCCTGGGCGTTCTGGCGGCGGTGCGGCATGACCGGTTCACGGACTACTTCCTGCGGTTTTTCAGCTTTGTGGGAAACAGCCTGCCCAACTTCTTTGTGGCACTGCTGCTCATGCAGGTTTTCTCCATCAAGCTGAAATGGCTCCCGGTCATCTCCAAGGGGTTGAGCGTCCAGAGTGCCATGCTGCCCACCCTGACCCTCGCCATTGCCATGTCCGCCAAATATATGCGTCAGGTGCGGGCAACGGTGCTGGAGGAGCTGAACAAGGACTATGTGATCGGTGCGAAGGCCAGAGGTGTCCGCAGCTGCGTGGTGCTCTGGAAAAGCGTGCTGAAATCCTCCATGCTCACCATCATTACCTTGCTGGCTCTGTCCATCGGAAACCTGCTGGGCGGCACAGCCATCATCGAGAGCATTTTCATGTGGGACGGCGTGGGAAAGCTGGCGGTGGACGCCATCACCATGCGGGATTACCCCATGATTCAGGCCTATGTGGTCTGGATGGCGATTATTTATGTGATAGTTAACCTGACTTGCGACCTTCTCTACCACGCCCTTGACCCAAGAATCCGACTGGGGGTGAGCGAAGGATGAGTGAGGTTACCATTCGGAAGCAGAGAATCAAAAGAGACAGCGTAAAGGTGCGGCTGATTGTCTTCGGCGTTCTGGCGGTAATGCTGATCCTCTGCTCCATTTTCTCGGAATATCTGACCCCCTATGATCCCTATTTGCAGGATCTGAGCATTGCCAAGCAGGGTCCCAGCAGTGAGCATCTTCTGGGCACTGACCGCTACGGACGGGATATGCTGTCCCGGGTCATCGTAGGCAGCCGGGCCAGTATCTTCTCAACGCTTCTGCTGGTAGCCATCATCACCGTGCTGGGTACTGCCATCGGCGTGATCTGCGGCTGGAATGGTAAGGTGCTGGATACGGTACTCATGCGTATCTCCGATATGTTCCTGGCCTTTCCCGGTCTGGTGTTCGCTCTGGCGGTTGCCGGCTGCTTAGGCGGCGGACTGCAAAACGCCATCATTGCGCTGGCAGCGATTTCCTGGCCCAAATACGCCCGAATCGCCCGGAGCCAGACCCTGGCCCAGAAGGAAACCGCGTGGATGAAGGCGGCGAAGCTCTCCGGAAGCTCCACCGTCAAGATCATCTTTGTGCACATCCTGCCCAACATCATCGGCCCGATCTTAGTGACCTCCATGCTGGACATCGGCACCATGATGATGGAGCTGGCTGCCCTGAGCTTCTTAGGGTTAGGCGCAAAGCCGCCCATTGCCGAATGGGGCAGCATGATGAGCGACACCCGGAGCCTGATGACCACCTCGCCGTGGATTACCTTCTCCCCCGGCATCGCGATTTTTATTTCTGTTATGATCTTCAATCTTCTGGGCGACACCATCCGGGACTACGCAGACCCCAAGAGCCGAGGGAGGTAACCATATGGAAGAAATTTTACGATATGACCATGTGGATATTTCCTATAACGGCTTCCTTGCGGTAAAGGACGTAAGCTTTACCGTGGAGCCGGGAGAAATTCTGGGCATCGTGGGCGAAAGCGGCTGCGGAAAGTCCACCCTGATCAAAGCGGCTATGGGTTTGCTGGGAAGTGCCGGAATGGTCACCCAGGGAGATATCTGGTATCGGGATCAGAACCTTCCCGACCTGTCTCCCAGAGAGTTGCGAAAACTCAACGGTCAGGAACTGGGCATGATCTTCCAGAGCGCGGGCAGCTCCTTCTGTCCCATCCGCACCATTGAGGCCCAGCTATATGAGACCATGACCGAGCACGGGAAAATCTCCAAAGCGGAATTTGAAGTCTGCGCCATGGATATGCTGAGCAAGCTGGGCTTTGAGGACGGGAAGCGGGTGCTTGCGAGCTTCCCCTTTGAGCTGTCCGGGGGAATGCAGCAGCGTGTAGGAATCGCGGCGGCAATGCTCTTAAATCCCAGTGTCCTCTTTGCCGATGAACCCACCTCCGCGCTGGATGTGTCGGTGCAGAAGCAGGTGGTGGAGGAACTGCTGCTGGTGCGTAAGACCTTCGGCACTGCCATTGTGCTGGTGAGCCACAATATTGGCGTGATTCGCGCGATGGCAGATAAAGTTTTGGTGCTGAAAGACGGGGAAACCGTGGAGTACGGGCAGACCCAGCAGGTGCTGGCCCATCCCCAGGCAGACTATACCCGCGCCCTGCTGTCCGCAGTGCCGAGGCTAAGGAGGGCGTGAGATGGAGCCGATTTTGAAAGTTGAAAACTTAACAAAGGTCTTCTCCCGCAGCGGGCAGGATGATTTCACCGCCGTAAACGGCATCCACTTTTCCCTGAACCCCGGTGAGTGCCTGGGCATTATCGGGGAAAGCGGCAGCGGCAAAACCACCGCCGTGAATCTGATCACCCGGCTGGTGGATGCCACCGACGGAAAAATTCTTCTGGATGGCGAAGATATTACCCACCTGAAAGGGAACGAACTACGCAGAGTCTACCGGAAAATGCAGATGGTTTTCCAGACACCCACGGACTCCTTTGATCCCCGCCGTACCTTGGGTGACGGCATCGGCGAAAGCCTGCGAAACGCTGGGATGTCCAAAAAGGAAGCACGTTCAGAGGTCAAACGGCTGCTGGAAGCCTGCGGACTGCCCGCAGAATTTGCTGACCGCTACCCCCATCAGGTCAGCGGCGGACAGTGCCAGCGGGCGGCAATCGCCCGGGCCCTTGCCGTGAAGCCAAAGCTTCTTATCTGTGATGAAGCCACCTCCGCACTGGATGTGACGGTGCAAAAAGAGATTCTGAACCTGCTCAATGCGTTGCGCTCCCAGCAGGGAGACAACCTGTCAATTCTGTTTATCTGCCATGATATTTCTCTGGTGCAGCAGTTCTGCGACCGGGTAGTGGTCATGCACCACGGCTCCATCGTGGAGGAGGGTGTTCCCGATACGGTCATCGGGCATCCACAGAATGCTTATACAAAACGCTTGATTGACAGCGTTCTATAAATGAAGGGAATGAAGAAAATGAAAAAAGCAGTTTCCCTGATTCTGGCTGGGTGCCTTGCTGTTTCTCTGCTGACGGGCTGCGGTAGCAAGACTGCGGAAGCCACCCAGGCTCCTGCCACACAGGCTCCCGCTGCCAAGAAGGTCATGACCATTGGCGACACCACCTTCAACTCCGAAAACTGGGAAGAAACCGTAGACCCTCACCGCACCTACAACGGCTGGGCCTGCATCCGCTACGGCATCGGCGAAACCTTGGTGCATTACACCGACACCATGGAACTGGAACCCTGGCTGGCAAAGTCCTGGGAAAATGATGGCAACTGCACCTGGACGATTACCTTACAGGATAACGTCACCTTCTCCAGCGGACGGAAGATGGACGGTGCGGCGGTGAAACAGTGCCTTGACCACCTGCTGGAAGTCCATGACCGGGCCCCCAGCGATACCAAGATCGTGGACATTCAGGCAGACGGTCAGGTGCTGACCATTACTACCAGCGAACCCAACCCCGCCCTGATGAACTATCTGGGCGATCCCTACGGCTGCATCATCGATGTGGACGCCAGTGACTTTGAAGCCGGCATCGTTTCCGGCACCGGTCCCTATGTGGTGGTGGACATGGTCACCGACGACCACCTGACCCTGACCAAGAATGAAAACTACTGGAACGGCACTCCCAAGATCGATGAACTGACCATCCGCACCCTCTCTAACGGCGATACCCTGTCCGCCGCCCTGCAGGCCGGTGACATCGATGCCGCCTACGGCATGGCTTACGAGGCATATCCCAATTTTGAAAACGGTGAGTATCAGTTCTCCTCCATCCAGACCTCCCGTGCCTTCTTCGCATCCATGAATATGACCAGTCCCATCATTCAGGACGCTGCCGTGCGGAAAGCCATCGCCATGGGCATCAACAAGGACGGCTTCGTGGCAACACTGCTGGATGGTCACGGCGTTCCCGGAAACGGTGCTTTCCCCAACGGATTCTCCTCCTTTGGCGGTGAGAAGGTCACTACCGAAACCTATGACCCGGAAGGAGCCAAGGCGGTTCTGGAAAATTCCGGCTGGGTAGACACCGACGGCGACGGCATCCGGGAAAAGAATGGCACAAAGCTGACCATTCGCTGGCTGACCTATCCCAGCCGTCAGGAGCTGCCCCTGCTTGCAGAATCCGTACAGGCGTCTCTGAAGGAAATCGGCATGGATGTGGACATCAACTGCACCGCCAACCGCCGGGAGTTCCTGAAGGATATGGCGAGCTTTGACATCTATGCTTCCGCACTGGTCACCGCCCCCTCCGGCGATCCCCAGTATTTCTTCACCACCAGCTGCCTGCCCGGCATGAGCTACAACTTTGGCGCTTATGAGAATGCCGAAGTCAGCGCGCTGATTGAAGAGCTGTCCACCGAGTTTGACACCGCCAAACGCGGTGAGCTGGCGGTCAAGCTCCAGCAGGCAATTCTCGATGACAACGCTTACGTTTTTTGTTCCTTCCTACAGATGAATATGATTTCCAAGAATAATGTTACGGGTTACACCGCCCACGCCTGCGACTACTATCAGGTCACCGCAGATCTGGATATCAACTAAGGCAACACCGCACAATTACGTCTGCGGATCTCAGCGGATCTTTTGCACCAGTTCTGCAGTTCCAAAAACGGGAAATACATACAGTATTCCCACGTTTTCGGAACTTTGAACTGGCACAAAATCTCTCGCTGAGATTCCTTGCCGAATTATGCGGTGTAGCCCTAAACAAGGATGCGCCCCGGTTCCAAGCGAACCGAGGCGTGATTCCGTAGAGAAAAACACCACACTACTTCCCCAAATAGTGCGGTGTCTTTCTTTTGCTTGAATGTATTAACCGATGGTAATAGGCATCTCATTACAGCTTAGCTTGACAATCCGTTTTCGGGTCGTCATGGATCTAAGGAACCTCTGAACAAATCGTCTGCGGCTGAACAGCGGAGCTTTTCCTCCATCCGCGCAGTTTCAAAAGTGGGAAATACATCCAGTATTCCTCCACTTTTGAAACTTTCGGCTGAAGAAAAATCTCTCGCTGTCAGCACTTGACGATTTATTCAGAGCTTCCCTAATAGCGGCAAGCAGTGTTCAGGTGCTACCTGAACGGATTTTGCTTGTTGGGGCGAATCCCCAATCCCCAAAATTATCCCTGCGTGCTGGCTATTTGTCCCAACTAAGGAACCTCTGAACAAATCGCCTTCGGCTTAAGCAGCGAATCTTTTGCCGCATCCGTTCAGTTCTAAAAACGGGAAATACATCCAGTATTCCCTCGTTTTTAGAACTTTCGGCTGCGTCAAAATCTTCTGCTGTCAGCGCTTGCCGATTTATTCAGAGCTTCCCTAATTTAGCAGCAACGGTGGGGCCGGTAGTGGATTTCATTGGAGAGGGAAGTGTCCGTCCAGCTCGGCAAGGACAATGACCTGGGCGCAATTTGAAAGATAAAGGCAGAATCTCTGAATGGTACATTCTTCCTTTATTTTCGTTGGTTTACTACATTTCAGAGGCTATATATCAGTGTATCAAAAAACAGCGAGAACGCAAATCAGTGCATGCAGTCCTTTTTGCAGACTCGATTGTTGACAAATTTGTTTTCCGGGTGTACAATACACGTAATTTCATATACTGTTCAAGTGCCGCCGGCTTTGCTTTGGAACCGGCGGAGAATAGTGAATCCGGTCAGAATCCGGAACGGTACCGCCACTGTATGCGAGGAGGCGCCGCACGGGACGAAAGTCAGTCATTGGGATTTTTCCTGAGAAGGCAGTGCGAGGCTAACGATACGCGAGTCAGGAGACCTGCTTGAACAAGCTACCTGTGCATTCTGCGTGATTATGGAATGGACAGTTGATTCGTCATGGAAAAACGGCCATGGCAGCGTTATGCTGCCATGGCTTTTTTGTTCACAGGCGGTTTGCAGATTGCCGTTTGCAGGCCGCGTCTGTATTTCTTTCCGTGAAATGCGGAAGACTTTGCCCCGGTTCCCGTCAACCCCCTTCGGGAACCGGGAGACAAAGAAAAAAGCTGCAAAGATTGCTGGATGAGGAGGAAATCAAATGCGGAAAATCGCGTTGCTCATTCTCGTGGCTGCATTACTCGCGGGCTGCTCTGTCGCTCCGGCATCCTTGGGTTCTTCCGCTCCGGAGGGAAAAGAGATTCCCGGGCTTACCTGGGAATCCAGCATGGAGCTGGAATTCGCCACGCAGTTCGCTGTGGACTACTACGAGGGCGGCTACGCGCTCATTGAGGTAATCGGCGACTGCCGCTATCTGGTGGTGCCGGAAGGAAGAGAAGTGCCGGAAGACTTGGATGGGAGCATCAAGGTTCTTCAGCAGCCGCTGGATACCATCTACCTCCAGGCAACCTCGGCCATGGCGCTGTTTGATCGGATTGACGGACTGGGCTCCATCCGGCTGGTGGGAACCAGGAAGGACGGCTGGTATGTGGAAGGTGCGGTTGCGGCCATGGAGGAAGGGAAAATGCTTTTCTCCGGCAGCTATTCTCAGCCGGACTATGAGCTGATGGTAGAGGAAGGCTGCGACCTGGCCATTGAGTCCACCATGATTCTCCACGCGCCCAAGGTGCAGGAGATGATCGAACAGCTGGGCATCCCGGTATTCGTTGAGCACGCCAGCTACGAAAAGCACCCCCTGGGCCGCACCGAATGGGTGAAGGTCTACGGCGTGATGCTGGACAAGGAGAAAGAAGCGGAGGACTTTTTCAAAACCCAGACGGATGCCATTCGGCAGTTTCGGGATTTGGAGAATACGGGCAAAACGGTGGCGTTCTTTTACCTGGCATCCAACGGAAGCGTCAATGTCCGGGCGACTACGGACTATGTTCCGAAGATGATCGAAATTGCGGGAGGCAACTATATTTTCACCGATATTTCCGACCCGGATACCAAGCGGTCCTCCATATCCCTGACTATGGAGGAGTTCTATAACACCGCAGTGGGCGCGGATTACCTGATCTACAATGCCACCATCGACGATCCTATCTATACCATTGATGAGCTGATTGCCAAGGATAGCCTGTTTGCGGATTTTAAGGCGGTGAAAAGCGGGGATGTGTGGTGTACGGGCAAATACCTGTTTCAGGCAACGGATATCACCGGCGAATTGATCGTGGATTTCAATCACATGCTTATGGGACTTGAGGATATGCACTTCCTCTATAAACTGAAGTAGGAGCGGTTATGGAGCAAGAGAATCTTCACACATATCGTTCAACAGCGCTGTACTGCGTGGTTTTTATCGCGCTGCTGGCTGCGCTTTTCGTGATTACGGTGCTGAATATCAATATCGGAAGCGTGCCTATTTCCGTTGGGGAAATCGTCAGGATTCTGCTTCACAAGGAGGGAAACCCCACCCAGGTAAGCATTATCTGGAAGATTCGGCTGCCCCGGATTCTCATGGCCGCGCTGCTGGGCGGCGCCCTGAGCCTGTCGGGTTTTCTGCTGCAGACCTTCTTTGCCAATCCCATTGCGGGCCCCTTTGTGCTGGGGATTTCCTCCGGCGCGAAGATGGTGGTGGCGCTGTCGATGATTTACTTTATCGGTGCCTTTGGCGCGGTGTCCAGCTGGACGTTGATCATCGCGGCCTTTGTGGGTTCGCTGCTGTCGGTGGGCTTCATCCTGATCATGTCCCGCCGGCTCAAGGGTATGGCTGTGCTGCTGGTGGCGGGCATCATGATCGGGTATATCTGCTCGGCCATCACGGATTTTGTGGTCACCTTCGCGGAGGACAGCGATATTGTCAATCTTCACGGCTGGAGCCTGGGCAGCTTTTCCGGTATGAGCTGGGATAATGTGCGGATCGCGGCAATCCTTGTGGGAGTGACCACCCTGGCGGTGTTTCTGCTGTCCAAGCCCATCGGCGCCTATCAGCTGGGCGAAGCCTATGCCCAGAGCATGGGCGTGAATATCCGGGTGTTCCGTGTAGCGCTGATTGTACTGTCCAGCATTCTGTCTGCCTGCGTCACCGCCTTTGCCGGGCCGATTTCCTTTGTGGGCATTGCGGTTCCGTATCTGGTAAAACGGTTGCTGAACACCTCCAAGCCCATTGTGGTAATTCCGGCGGTGTTTTTGGGCGGCGCGGTATTCTGCATGGGCTGCGATCTGATTGCCCGTACCGCGTTCGCACCCACAGAGCTGAACATTTCTACGGTTACTTCTGTGTTCGGTGCGCCGGTGGTCATTGGCATGATGCTGCGGCGTAACAAGGAGCGGTAACATGGCAGATTTCTACTTTCAAACCAGTCAGCTCACCGTGGGCTACGACGGAAAGCCGCTGATCCGGGATATTACAATCGACATCGCGAAAGGTGAGATTGTAACCCTCATCGGCCCAAACGGTGCGGGCAAGAGTACCATTCTCAAATCCATTACCCGGCAGCTGAAAGCCATCGGGGGAACGGTGGTGCTTGACGGCCAGAGCCTCAGCGGCCTTTCCTACAAGGAGCTGGCTACCCGGATGGCGGTAGTGCTTACAGAACGGATGAAGCCGGAGCTGATGACCTGCCGGGACATTGTCGCCACCGGGCGTTACCCCTATACGGGCCGTCTGGGGCTGCTTACCCGGCGGGATGAGGAAAAGGTCAGCGAGGCCATGAAAATCGTCCACGCTCTGGAGCTGGCCCACCGGGATTTTAACGCCGTCAGCGACGGTCAGCGTCAGCGGATTCTGCTGGCAAGAGCCATCTGCCAGGAACCGGAAATCATCATTCTGGACGAGCCCACCTCCTACCTGGACATTCGACACAAGCTGGAGCTGCTGTCCATTCTCCGCTCCATGGCGAAGGAGAAGGGAATCACGGTCATTATGTCCCTCCACGAAATTGATCTTGCCCAGAAAATATCGGACAAGATCCTCTGCGTCAAGGGGGACACCATCGGCAGCTGCGGCACGCCGGAAGAGGTTTTTGACGAGGAGAAAATCCGACAGCTTTACGACATTGCGGAGGGCTATTTTGACCCCTGCTTTGGAAGCATCGAGCTTCCGAGGCCCCGGGGGAATCCGGAGATTCTGGTGCTTTCCTCCTGCGGAAGCGGCATTGGGGTGTATCGCAGATTACAGAAGGAGAATGTCCCTTTCTGTGCGGGAATCCTGTATACCAACGATCTGGATTACCGGCTGGCCCGATTGCTGGCATCGGAGGTCATCACGGAAAGACCTTTCCATGAGATCAGCGATGCCGCCTTTGACCGGGCCATGGAAAAGGTCCGCGCCTGCCGCTGTGTTATTGACGCGGGCTGTGAAATCGGCCCATGCAACCGTCGGATGCAGGATATTCTGGATGCGGCGAAAGGGCTGGGAAAGCTGCAAACGGATTGCCGGAAATAGCACGCCCCCCTTTGAATGTGTAGAACTGAATACGAAGATGGTTGGTGCCGCTGCTTCGCGGATTCGCGGGGCAGGGGGTAAAAGGGAAACAGGTGCAAAACCTGTACGATCTCGTCACTGTGAACCGGAGAGCACGCCGCAAAATGCCATTGCGAAAGTGAGAAGGCGCGGCGCTGTGATGACCCGAAAGTCAGGAAACCTGCCAGCCATTGGTACAGGGCTTTGTACGCCCAGGTCACGAGGAATTGGCCGTACTGAACACTGCCGCTTTCGCGGCAGGCTTGGGGTATGCGATGAGACCTTCTCCGGAGAGGTCTCCCTTTCGTATACCTACTGTTGGTGTGCCTTTTTTCGTTGGCCTGACGGATGATACCCTGGGCCGTATTCTGTTCATAAATTTCTTTTGTGCGAAGGACACAAGGAGGAAAAAACAATGAACACGAAAAAAGCATGTACCCTGATTGCCATTGTACTGACAATGGCAATGCTGCTGTCCGCCTGCGGCGGCCCGGCGGCGCCCACGACAGCGACCACTGCCGAGACCACCGCTCCCGCTGCTACGGAAGCCACAGCCCCGCCGGAAACCGAAACCGTAGTGGACGATCAGGCTGCCGCGGATGCCGTGGCGGCGCTGATTGACGCGATTTATGTCCAGCAGCGCACCGAGGATACGGATG
>CAMCCS010000047.1 GCA_945873295.1 uncultured Clostridia bacterium | reverse complement strand
CACATATTTTGTGCACGACTTGGCTGTCGGCCCTGCCGACAAATTCCAATTTATCATTTTACTTATGTAACCCCCAAAAGAGAAAAATAGAAAGGAAAGACGAAAAATGGAAAGACTGTTGGAAATTCTGGAGGACATCCAGCCGGATGTGGATTTTGAGACCCGTACCGATCTCATCGACGCCCATCTGCTCAGCTCCCTGAGCATCCTGTCCCTGATCGCGGAGCTGGAGGATGAATTTGACATTACGGTTCCCGCGGTGGAGATTGTTCCCAAGAACTTTAACTCCATGAAAGCTATGTGGGACATGATTCAGCGGCTGCAAGAGGAAGGCTGATATGCGTATTTTTTCCCTGCTTCAGGCAGGAAAGCATGCGACCCTCACCTCCTTCTTTTCCCCCATGTACCTGGCGTTTTTTCTCCCCGCCTGCATCCTGTTCTATGCCGTGATGCCCAAGAGGGGGAAGAAGTACGCCCTGCTGCTGGAAAGCCTGGGCTTTTTCTGGCTGGTCAGCGGACAGTACATTGCCTGGCTGCTGGTATCCATTGTATCCATCTGGGGCTGCGGCCTCTGGATCGGCTGGATCCAGCAGAAGCGGGACGCGGCGGTGAAGGCGGCGGAAAAGCCCCAGCGCAAGGCCATCAAGCAGAAATATCTGGGGTATACCCGGCTGGTGCTGGCTCTGGCAGCCCTGGGGAATCTGGGAATTTTGCTGGTTCTCAAATATTCCGGCTTCTTTGTTCAGAATGTAAACAGCGTGTTCGGTCTGAAAATTTCTGTCCCTGCCTACGTCATGCCCATCGGCATCTCCTTTTACACCCTGCAGGCCATCTCCTACCTGTTTGATGTGTACCAGGGAACGGTGAAGGCGGACCGGAACCTAATGCGGGTGGCCCTGTTCCTGTCCTTCTTCCCCCAGATCGTGGAGGGCCCCATCTGCCGCTACAATCAGACAGCGGACCAGCTGTGGAACGCCGGACAGATTCGCTATGATAACCTGACCCTGGGACTTCAGCGCATCGGCTTTGGCCTGATGAAAAAGCTGGTGGTGGCGGACCGGCTGAACACCTTTGTGGAAGGCGTTTTTGACCAGTACTGGGAATTCCAGGGGGGCGTGATCGCCATTGCGGCGGTGTGCTACACCATCCAGCTGTATATGGACTTTTCCGGCTCCATGGATGCCGTCACCGGCATGGCCCAGATTTTTGGAATCACCATGCCGGAGAATTTCAAGCGGCCTTTCTTCTCCCGGACCATTTCGGAATTCTGGACCCGGTGGCATGTTACCCTGGGCACCTGGTTTAAGGACTACATCTTCTATCCCGTTACCATGTCGAAGCCCATGAAGAAGCTGACCGGCGCCGCCCGGAAAAAGCTGGGCAACCACTTCGGCCCCCTGGTGGCAGGGGCGATTGCGCTGTTTTGTGTCTGGTTCTGCAACGGCGTGTGGCATGGCGCGGCCTGGAGCTTTATTTTCTTCGGCATGTATCACTTCGCCCTGATTCTGGGAGGAAGTCTCATTGCTCCGGCGGTGAAAAAGCTCAATGAAAAGATTGGTTTTTCTCCGGAAAAGCCTTTCTGTCATCTGGTACAGGTTCTGCGGACCTGCGTGCTGGTGGTCATCGGCGAGCTGTTCTTCCGGGCAGCCGGCCTGCGGGCGGGAATGAATATGTTCGGCAGGATGGTTACGGACTTCCGTTTCTCCTCCCTGAATGCTGCTCTGCTGGAAGCGCTGAGCATTGACGGGGCGGATTTTCTGATCGTGGGCGTAACCGTTCTGATCGTCTTCGTCATAAGCCTGCTGAATGAAAAAGGGATCTGTGTCCGGGGATCTCTGCAGAAAAAACCGACCCCGGTCCGCTGGGCGGTGCTGTATGCCCTGATTCTGTACATCATTATTTTCGGCGCCTACGGCGTAGGCTATGTCCCGGTAGACCCCATGTATGCCAATTTCTAGGAGGAGAGCCGTGCGAAAACATTTTTTGTCATCGGTGGCATTTCTTCTGATCCTGGTGGTGCTGCTGGCGGCACTTTCCCCGGTTTTTCGCCCCAAAAACAACACGGCAGAGGCGGGGACACAGGATGTCCAGGCTGACGGCATTCTGGGAGAGCCGGAAAACACCATCGATGTGCTGTTCCTTGGCAACAGCGAGGCCTACTGCAGCTTTATCCCCATGGAGATCTGGAAGGAGCATGGCATTACCTCCTATGTGTGCAGCACCCCCGCCCAGAGAATGTACCAGTCGGTGGAATACCTGCGCAGTGTATTCAGAACCCAGCGGCCCCAAATCGTGGTGGTGATGGCTCTGGCGATATGCTGGGATTACAGCCCCGTGGAGGTCGTTACGAAAATGACGGGGGAATGGCTGCCGGTGGTACGCTACCATGACCGGTGGAAATCCCTGCAGGCGGAGGACTTCTATAAGCCCGTGCGCTATACCCATGTTGAGGCGGATAAAGGCTACCGTCTGTATCGGGAGTCCCGAGCGGCGGATACAACGGAGTACATGGAGCCGACAGATGCAGTGGAACGCCTTCCCTCCAAAAACGTGAGGCGTCTTGAAATTATCCATCGGCTCTGCCAGGAGCACGGCGCCCAGCTTGTGCTTGTCAGCGTTCCCAGTACGTACAACTGGAACGGAAGGCGGCACAACGCGATGACGGCGCTGGCTGAGAGTATGGGGATTGCCTATCTGGATCTGAACTGTATGCAGCAGGAGGTTCCCATTGACTGGGAAATGGATACCTGGGACGAGGGCGACCATTTGAATTTCACCGGCGCAAAAAAAGTCACCGCTTTTATGGGGGAGTGGCTGGAAGATACGGGACTGTTTGAAGACAAGCGGTCCCAGGAAGCCTACAGCCAGTGGAACGTGTTTCTGCAGGACTATCTCGCTTCAGAAGCCTCTGAATAATGCAGGCACCTGAAAAACTGCCCTTTTGTTTTGGGGTTTGAACGGATCTCATCCCGGAACATACTTTCACGCCTGAAACCGCAAAAAGCAGTTTTCGCGGCAGCCATTCGTTTTCGACATAAGCAAATTTCTGGGAGGAGAGCTTTGGGAAAGAAAATATTGTCCGGGATCGTTTTTTTTCTGATCCTGTTGGTTCTGATAGCGGCGGCCTCCTACGTTGTGCTGCCCAAAAATAACACCAGAGAGGCAGGCATGCTGACACCCCAGGCCAACGGCTTTCTGGGAGAGCCGGAAAATACCATTGATGTTCTGTTTCTCGGAAACAGCGAAAGCTACTGCGGCTTCGTGCCCTTGGAGATTTGGAAAGAACAGGGCATTACCTCCTACGTGTGCGGGTCTTCCGCTCAGAAGCTTTACCAGACGGAGCAGTATCTGCGCAGCGCATTCCGGAACCAGAGCCCCAAGATCGTAATTCTGGAAACCCTTGCGGTTTTTGTGGATTATGGCCGTACGGAGGTGCTCCCGGATATGGCGGGGGAATGGGTCCCCCTGCTGCGCTATCACGACCGGTGGAAATCTCTGCGGGCTGAGGACTGGTACAAGCCTGTGCGGTATACCCACGTCCGGGGGGATAAGGGCTAC
Source organism: uncultured Clostridia bacterium (assembly GCA_945873295.1). Lineage (GTDB taxonomy): Bacteria > Bacillota > Clostridia > Oscillospirales > Oscillospiraceae > Faecousia. The sequence goes on along the minus strand of CAMCCS010000047.1, from coordinate 8,263 downwards.
CATACCTTCCGGGAGATAGAGCCAGCCGATACAACGGATTATATGATCCCTACGGAGGAAGTCAGACGGGTTCCCTCTAAAAATATCAGGCACATCCAGAATATGCAGGCGCTTTGCCAGGAGCATGGCGCGCAGCTTGTCCTTGTCAGCGTTCCCAGCACAGCCAACTGGAACCAGGCAAATCACAACGGGATTGCTGCCGTGGCTGACAGCCTGGGGATCACCTATCTGGATCTGAATCTGATGCCGGAGGAGGTTCCCATCGACTGGGAGACGGATACCAAGGACAAGGGCGACCATATGAACATCACCGGCGCCAGAAAGGTATCTGACTTTATGGGACAGTGGCTGGCGGAAACCGGATTGTTTGAAGATAAAAGGTCCTGGGAAGCCTACAGCCAGTGGAACGTTTTTCTTCAGGAGTACCTGGAGGACAAGGAAGTTGATAAAACGGACTTTGATAAATAATCATACTATTTCTCGATAAAATGGTTAATACCATTTTATCCTGCGCTTATCGCGCAGGCCGCCAGTGGCGGCGAGAAATGTATGGACTACGTTTTTTAGCGGCGATGCCGCTGACCGCTTGGCAGCGGTCTCATAAAACGGTATGTAACCGTTTTATGAAAAACTAGTATCAGACACACGGGCTTCAGTGATTTTGCCGCGGTATCGACTTTGGCCGCTGGCGGAGCCGTATATCGGGGGATCTCATTTTTCCCGGTTTTTAGGAGGAGGGCCATGCGAAAGAATATTTTATCTGGAATTGCTTTTTTCGCGATTCTGGCCGTCCTGCTGGCGGCAGCCTCCCACCTTTTACAGCCCAAGAACAACACCAACAAGGCGGGAATGATGAATCCTCCAGCCGACGGCATCCTGGCAGAACCGGAGAACAGCATCGATGTTCTGATCCTGGGCAACAGCCAAAGCTATTGCAGCTTCATTCCCATGGAGATCTGGAAAGAGCAGGGAATCACCTCCTATGTATGCGGAGTTCCTTTGCAGATGATGTATCAGTCGGAGGGGTATCTGCGCAGAGCATTTCGGACACAGAGTCCCAAAATTGTGATTCTGGAAACCCTTACGATCTTTGCGGAATATAGTCGTACAGAAGCGCTTCCGGAAAAGGCGGCAGAGTGGATCCCCCTGCTGCGCTATCATGACCGGTGGAAATCCCTGCGGGCGGAAGACTGGTATAAACCTGTGAAGTATAGCCATGTCCGGGGAGATAAAGGCTTCCGCGCGTTCCGCGGCGCGAAAGCTGCCGACACAATGGACTACATGAAACCATCGGAGGAAGTCCATGCCATTTCCCCCATCAATATCAGGCATGTCAGGAAGATCCAGGCTTTCTGTCAGAAGCACGGAGCCCAGCTTATTCTTGTCAGCGCTCCCAGCACTGTCAACTGGAACCAGATAATGAGCAACGGGATCGCGGCCATGGCGGATAGATTGGGGATCCCCTATCTGGACCTGAATCTGATGCCGGAGGAGGTGCCCATTGACTGGGAAAAGGACAGCTTTGACGGCGGAGATCATTTGAATGTGAATGGTGCGAAAAAGGTTTCGGCTTTTATGGGAAAGTGGCTGGCGGAAACAGGGCTGTTTGAGGATAAACGGACCTGGGAAGCCTACAGCCAGTGGAACCAGTTTCTTCAGGAGTACCTGGAGGACAAAGAAGTTGACAGAACGGACTTTGATAAATAATCATACTATTTCTCGATAAAATGGTTAATACCATTTTATCCTGCGCTTATCGCGCAGGCCGCCAGTGGCGGCGAGAAATGTATGGACTACGTTTTTTAGCGGCGATGCCGCTGACCGCGAGACCGCGGTCTCATAAAACGGTATGTAACCGTTTTATGAAAAACGAGTATCAGACACACGGGCTTCGGCAATTTTGCCGAAGCCCGTGGTTTTTGCTTTTTACACTTCCTCAATTGGAATATACAGGTCCTCAATGCTGATGCCGGTTGGGATCAGACTGCCGGGGAAGAATGGAAGTCAGAATATATGGAGCTGTCTCACTGCGTGTGAGGCGGCTCCGTGTTTTTTTAGGGGAAAAAGGGCGAAAGAATCTGCTTCTTTCCCGGCCCGCCGCCGCATATAGGAGTAATGTACCCTTAGATACTGCGTCTGCCATTTGGCGGCGGAGCGGAAGAAAGATTCCTCCAAAAGCGCTGACAACAAGGAAAGGCTGGAGGAGCTTATGAAAGGTATCTGTGTGCAAAGTGAGATCACCCCGCTGAAAAAAGTCCTGCTGCACCGGCCCGGGCGGGAGCTTCTGAACCTGGTGCCGGACCGGCTGCCGGAACTGCTGTTCGACGATATTCCCTTTCTGGAGCAAGCCCGGCAGGAGCATGACGCTTTCGCGAAGATTCTCCGGGACAGCGGGGCGGAAGTGGTGTACCTGGAGGACCTGATGTCCGAGGTGCTGGCACTGCACCCCGAACTGACGAAGCCCTTTTTATACCAGTGGCTGGAAGAGGGCAACATCCGCACCAAAAAGTGGCAGGATAAGCTGTACCGTTACCTGACCGGGAATTTTCAGGGCAAGGCGCTGGTGGAAAAGACCATGGAGGGCGTTACCCTGAAGGAGATGGGCGGCGCTTCGGCGTATTCGTTGCAGGACCTCATTGCCCCCGCCGACGAGCTGGTGGTGGATCCCATGCCCAACCTGTATTTTACCCGGGACCCCTTCGCCTCGGTGGGCACCGGCGTGTTCCTGAACCGGATGCGCTACCCCACCCGCCGTCGGGAAACCATTTACGCAGATTACATATTCCGGTACCATCCGGACTTTGCAGGGCTTTTGAAGCGCTATTATGACCGGGACTTCCACGCGAGCATCGAAGGCGGCGATGTACTGAACCTGACGGAGGATACACTGGCTATCGGCATTTCCCAGCGTACCAGCCCGGACGCCATCGAGGCCGCCGCCCGGAACCTGTTCCGGGACTTAGGCAGCCGGATCCGCACCGTGCTGGCCTTTGACATTCCCGTCAGCCGGGCGTTTATGCATCTGGACACCGTGTTCACCCAGATCGATGTGAACAAGTATACCGTCCACCCCGGGATCCTGGGGCCGCTGACGGTGTATGAGATCACGCCCCACACCGCGGACCCCGACGGCCTGCGGATCCGGCGGATCGATTCAGACCTGCGCCGCATTCTGGAAAGGTTCACCCATGTGGACGATGTGCAGCTTATCTACTGCGGTGGAGACGACATGATTGCCGCTGCCCGGGAGCAGTGGAACGACGGCTCCAATACCCTGTGCATCGCCCCCGGAAAGATCGTTGTCTACGAGCGAAACAATGTGACCAACGAGATCCTGGAGAGGGCTGGGGTCCAACTGCTGCGGATGCCCTCCGCGGAGCTGTCCCGGGGCCGGGGCGGCCCCCGCTGCATGTCCATGCCGCTGATCCGCGGGGAATAGACAAATTGGAAATTTGACGAGGGAAGTCAAGGCATCGAACAACATTGTCATTCCGAACCAGCGCGCCGGCTTCAGTGGGAATCTCCATCGAATTCCAGATAATCCATCGTCATACAGACCGTTCTATTCTGCCGTTTCCCGGCGTCTATCCACGAGAAGTGGTACTTCTATTTGGGAGATTGCCACGCCAGTGTGAGCTACTTTATCGCAATGACCTGGAATTCGGGTTCGCAATGACCGGGAAGTCGGCACCCCGCCACCGCACCACGGAACGATACCGAGCGGCGCAGGGCAGAAACGACTACACCAATCTACCGCACGACTTGGCCGCCCGCCCTGCGGGCAAATTCCAATTTATCGCGCTGCCGGTTCACCCGATAGGAAAAATGAATGATCTTGGGAGGAAAAACAATGGGCGTGAATATTCGGGGAAGAAGCTTTCTGACCTTGCTGGACTACACTCCCGAAGAAATCAACTATCTTTTAGACCTTGCCGGAGAATTCAAACGGATGAAGCAAAGCGGTACGCAGCACAGGTGGCTCACCGGAAAGCAGGTGGTGCTGCTTTTCGAAAAGACCTCCACCCGTACCCGCTGCGCCTTTGAGGTGGCCGCCCGGGACCTGGGGATGGGGGTCACCTTCCTGGACTCAGGTTCCTCCCAGATGGGCAGGAAAGAATCCCTGGCGGACACCGCCAAGGTGCTGGGCCGGATGTATGACGGAATTGAGTACCGGGGCTTTCAGCAGTCCGTGGTGGAGGATCTGGCGCGTTTTTCCGGCGTTCCCGTGTGGAACGGCCTGACGGATGACTTCCACCCCACCCAGATGCTGGCGGACATGATGACTGCCCGGGAAGAATTCGGCGATCTTCGGGGCCGTAAGCTGACCTTCTTCGGTGACGCCCGGAATAACGTTGCCAATTCTCTGATGGTGGCCTGCGCCAAGCTGGGTATGCGCTTCTGTGCCTGTGGCCCCAAGGAGTTGATGCCAGCGGAGAATCTGGTGAAAAAGTGCCGGGCCGTGGCCGCCGAAACCGGAGGGGCGCTGGAATTTACCGAGGATACAGCCCGGGGGGCGGGGGACTGCGATATTGTCTATACCGACATCTGGCTGAGCATGGGCGAGCCAGACGAACTGTGGGAAAAGCGCATCCGGCTGCTGCTTCCCTACCAGGTCAACAAAGAGCGCATGGCCATGGCAAAGCCCACCGCCATTTTCCTGCACTGCCTGCCCTCTTTCCATGACCGGGGAACCACCATCGGGGAGAGCATCTATGAAAAGTTCGGCCTGGATGCCATGGAAGTCACCGACGATGTGTTCCTGGGCAAGCAGGCCCGGCAGTTTCAGGAGGCGGAGAACCGCATGCATACCATTAAGGCGGTCATGTATGCGACTCTGAAATGAGTATGGCGGAACGGATCGTTGTGGCCCTGGGGGGAAACGCCCTGGGAAGTACCCCCGAAGAACAGTTGGCGCTGGTAAAGCACACCGCAAAGACCATCGTGGATCTGGTGGAACAGGGCTATGAGGTGGTCATCGGACACGGCAACGGCCCCCAGGTGGGGATGATCCATCTGGCTATGGAGTTTTCCGCCCGTCAAGGCTGCAGAACCCCCTATATGCCCTTTCCGGAGTGCGGCGCCATGACCCAGGGCTATATCGGCTACCATTTGCAGCAGGCAATTCAGGGGGAGCTTCAGCTGCGCCGCATTCGGAAACCCTGTGTCACCGTCATAACCCAGGTGGAGGTGGACGCTCTGGATCCCGGCTTCCAGAACCCCACCAAGCCCGTGGGCAGCTTCTGCTCCCGGGAGGAGGCAGAGCGGATTGCAAAAGAACGGGGCTTTGTGTTCGTGGAGGATTCCGGCCGGGGCTACCGCCGTGTGGTTCCGTCTCCGATTCCGAGGCGGATCGTGGAGCTGGAAGCGGTGAAGCGTCTTTGCGATGCCGGCGCTATCGTCATCACCGTGGGCGGCGGGGGCATTCCGGTGGTGGAAACAAGCGAGGGGCTAAAGGGCGTAGCGGCGGTCATCGACAAGGACCGGGCCAGTGCCCTGCTGGCCATTCAGCTGGAAGCGGACCGCCTGATTATTCTGACGGCGGTGGACCGGGTGTGCCTGAACTTTGGCAGGCCCGATCAGCGGGATTTGCCCTCCATGACCCTGGAGGAGGCGGAAAGGTACATGGAAGAAAACCAGTTCGCCCCCGGCAGTATGCTGCCCAAGGTCCAATCCTGCGTGGAATTTGTAAAGCATACCGGGGGCACCGCCCTCATTACCTCCCTGTCCCGGGGGTTGGACGCCCTGGCAGGGAAAACCGGAACCTGGATAACGAAGTGATATAAGTCGATACACATATCGACCTTTCTATGCAGGTAGATAAATAGGAATTTAGCGCACCGTCAGAACGTGTCATTCCGAACCAGTGCGCACTACTTTCGTGGGAATCTCCATCGAATTCCAGGCAGCCCATCGTCATACAGACCGTTCTTCCTGTGTTGTTCCCCGGAATCTTCCTGCGCGTTATCGAGAAATGGTGCTTCTATCCGGGAGATTGCCACACCAGGAAAGCGGACTGGTTCGCAATGACCGGGAATTCGGGTTCGCAATGACCGGGAATTCGACAAATTCCCAATTCATCGCACTGCTGTATGAACCCAACAACCATTCCCTGTAATATCGGAAAGGAGACGCAATATGACTGCTGCAAGGAAAAGACGCTCTGTAAGTACATTTGCGATCCTGCTGTGCGTGCTGCTGCTGGTTGCCGTAGCAACCTGGCTGGCCCAGGGCCGCACCTATACGGACCCGGAAACCGGGGAAATTGCAAAGGTTTCCTCTGCCAGCCTCAGCGATATTCTCATGGCCCCCATATTGGGCTGGCACGACGCCGGGGATGTGATCGGCTTTGTGTTCTGCCTGGGGGCGTTCCTGTCCATTGTGTCGGCCACCGGCGCTTTGGAAACCGGCATTCAGGTGCTGGTGAAAAAATTACGGGGCAAGGAAATTGCCCTGATCTGGATTCTCATGTTCGTATTCTCCATCGGCGGCACCACCTACGGCATGGGGGAGGAAACGGTAGGCTTCTATATCCTCCTGGCCGCTACCATGATGGCGGCGGGCTTTGACCCCCTGGTGGGTGCTGCCACGGTCCTGTTGGGTGCGGGGAGCGGCGTTCTGGGCTCTACCATCAACCCCTTCGCCACCGGCGCGGCGGTGGCTGCCGCCGGGGTGGCGGTGAATATGGGCATCGTTTACGTCCTGGGCGTCATTTTGTGGCTGGTTACTTATATAATCTCCGCTTTCTTCGCATCCCGGTATGCCAGGGCGGTCCGGGGAAGCAAGGGCTCCATCCTGACTGCGGAGCAAATGGATGCCTGCCGCGCCGCCTACGGCCCATCCGGCGGAGCTGACGCGGGTGCGAAGCTTTCAGGGCGGCAGAAATCGGTCCTGGTCCTCTTTGGCCTTTCTTTTGCGGTGATGATCCTGGGCTTTATTCCCTGGGAGGACCTGTCCGAGGGGGTATTCCGCGCCCTTGGCTGGTCCGGCGTTCTGACAGGAAATCCGTTCGGCTGGTGGTGGTTCGACGATGCCGCGGTGTGGTTTTTGCTGATGGGCATTGTCATCGGTCTGGTGGGGCTTCCTGACAAGGGGAAACTCATGAACTGCATTATCCGGGGCTTCGGCGACATGATCTCCGTGAACCTGGTCATTGCCCTGGCCCGGGCAACCTCCGTTCTCATGGGCGTCTCCGGTCTGGGCACCTGGCTGGTGGAGGCCTCCGTCACGGCCCTGTCCGCTTCCGGCCTGCCCGCTGCGGTGTTCGGATTCCTCGACTACCTGCTGCACATTGGCCTGAGCTTTTTGGTACCCTCCTCCTCCGGCCTTGCGGGACTGTCCAGCCCCATCGTTTCCCCCATTGTGGCAGGGATGGGCTGGTCCGTGGAGACCTCCATCATGATCAACGTTGCCGCCAACGGCTTTGTGAACCTGTTCACCCCCACCTGCGGTTTTATCATGGGCGGTCTGGCCCTGGCCCGGATTCCCTACGAGGTGTGGCTCAAATGGGCCGGAAAGGTTCTGGCGGTGATCGGTGTCGCCGTGGGCGTGATCCTCACCGCCGCAATGCTGATCCTGAGCTAAAGAACCCGGAAGCCGATATAAGAAATGGGTATCGCTTTTCGTGGCGATACCCATTTTTTCATAGATGCTGCTCTGCCGGCTGGCGGGATTATTTCACCCAATGGACGCAGCTTTCTTTATACTGGTCCCGGGGGTCCGGGCTTTCCGCCGGGTAGCCGATAAAGATGATGTTCAGAGGGATCTGCTTTTCCGTCATACCCAGGATACCGGCAACCTTGGTCTGGGCCCGCTTCTGGGGATAGATCCCGCACCAGACCGCCCCCAAGCCAAGCGCTGTCGCCTGCAGGAGGATATTTTCCGTTGCCGCGCTGCAATCCTGGATCCAGTATTCCGCCAGCTGCTGGGGCAGGGCCCTGGACAGATTCCCGCTTACGACGATTGCCAGCTTCGCGTCGTAATTGGTAAACCGGCTGGCTCCCCGCAATGCCTGCAGGGCTTCCGCCTGGGTCACCACCCAGAACTCCCAGGGCGTCCGGTTGCAGGCGCTGGGCCCACTCATGGCCGCGTGAAGCAGCGCCGAAACCGCTTCCTCCGGTACCGGCTCGTCGGTGAACTTCCGCACGCTTCTTCGTTTTTGCAGAGCTTCTTTTACTTCCATACTGTCCTCCGTTTTGTATGGGGTGTCACGCATCATATGCCATGCGGTAAATCTGCAGGATGTCCGCATAAGAAAGCGGCTTAT
>CAMCCS010000046.1 GCA_945873295.1 uncultured Clostridia bacterium | reverse complement strand
GTGACGTCGGTCACTGGTTCGCAATGACAGTGTTTTTGTTTATTCTGACGAAAAGACTTCTTAGTGAGACAGCCCCTTTTCGGAACTTTTTCGTTCCGCGGTTCAATCATCCTCCGTTGCAAACAAAGCCATATCCCGCCGCATAAGCATTCTTTCATTGCATTTCTCGCCTGTTTCCGATATAATAGCAAAAAAGATAACAAAAAACCGGCAGCAAGGAGGTGCGATACATGCAGCTTACGAACCGCCAATTATTCATTCTCTCTTATTTGCTGAATCACACCGAAAGGATCAGCGGAGAGCATCTGGCATCCCAGGTCGGCATTTCCCTGCGCACACTGCAAAGCGAAATTCAGGAAATCAACCGGAAGCTGGACAAGGGCATCCGCATTGATGCCTCCGGCCGACGGGGCTATATTGTGCAGGGCGTGACCCCGGAAATTCGCGAGGAGCTGCTGGATCAGGCGCGGGACCGTCAGAGCCTTTTCATGCCGGAGGACCGGGTCAATGACATCCTCACCCTGCTTTTATTTGCCCGGGACTATACCAATATGGAGGCTCTGGCAAATACCCTGTATCTGTCCAAGGCATCCGTATTCCGTACGATTGAAAGCAGCAACGCTCTGCGCAATGTGGTTACCATCAGCCGCACCAGAGGAATGATCATCGAGCTTCCGGAATGTGAAAAGCGGCAGGTTCTCACAAAGGTCTTTGATAAGGATGCCCAGAATCCCATCGCCCGGGAATTGAAGCAAAGCTACGTGCATCTGGACACGCTGCTCCGGGTCGCGTTAATCAATCTGTTCAAGCGGCACAACTACGCGGTTTCCGGAGAGGCGCTCCGCAGCTTCCGCCGGTATCTCATCATCTCCATTCTTCGGGATAAGCAGGGATATTTGCTGGAAGATGTGGACCACAATCTCCCGATTTCGTCTCTGATGCAGGAGATTGCCGCCGCGGTACGGACAATTGTCGGGGTTGTTTTCTCTCCCTTTGAAATGCAGGACTGCCAGGCAAAGCTTAATAGCCTGTGTACGTTCCTGCGGGATGTTCCCACCCACCGCATGGAATGGCTTCCTGTTTGGGAGCCGAAGCTCCGGCTGTTCCTGTCGGAAATCTGCCGCCGCTTCGGAATCGACCTCAGCATGGACGCGGAAGACCGGCAGCGCTTTCTGCTGCATATCCACAAGCTCCACCAGCGGGTGAGCATCGGCCACCACGAAAGCAATTATCACAAGCGGGAAATCAACCGCACATATCCCCTGTCCGTACACCTGATCGTCCTGGTTTTTGAAGAATGCTTCGGCTTCCCCGTCCCCGAAACGGAAGTGTCTTTCCTTGCAATGTACATCGCCATGAAGCTGCGAAGCCACGCAAAGCGCATTGACTGCATCATCGTTACGGCGAAAAATCCCAGCGTGGCCTGGCCTATGAAGCAGTGGATGGAGGAACATTTCTCCCGCCATCTGCAAAGCGTGGAAATCGTGGAGCACTACCGCTTCACTCCCACCATGGTCCGGGAGGATCTTCTGATCCTTACAACAGGCGAAGACGTGGTTCTCTCCTGCCCCCAGGCAATTCTCGTAAAGCCCTTTCGCCTGGAAGATGAGTATGATCTCATTGACCAATGCATCCAGCGGATCCGCAACCACTATAAGGAGTCCCTGTTTTCTTCCTCCCTTGCCAGGTATTACCGGGGAATGGAGCCGCTGGACGCCCAGGGGAAAAACCTGTATGGTGTTCTGGCCGACCTGGGCATTTCCATGGGGCCCGGAGAAAAATATGAATTTGTCCTGGATACCGACGCCTTTCTTCTGCCCCGGGTCCACGAGGGCGCGGGCGAAAACAGCATACGGGTCTTTTCTCTTCCCAATACGGTATTTCACCGTGGAACGGAGCTTCGGCATATTGTGATCTCCGATTACTATACGCAGACCGGAGAAATGAAGGATTTTTACGACTGCCTGCAGACGCTTCTGCTTCCCGGCAGACTGGACAGTATGCAGTGAGATAAATTGGGAATTTGTAGGGCCATCGAATTCCCGGTCATTGCGAGCCAGTTCGCAAACTGGCGTGGCAATCCCCCGGTTAGACGTACCACTTCTCGTGTAAGAATCCGGAAAACAGTACAATAGAACGGGCTGTATGACGATAGGTAGCACGAAATTCGATGGAGATTCCCACACCAGTGTGCGCACTGGTTCGGAATGACACGTTCTGACGATGCGCCAAATTCCAATCTGCCGAACCACAGAACGATACCGAGCGGGTCAGGCAGGGAACGAAAATAGACCACGTTCGTCACGACTTGGCTGTCGGCCCTGCCGACAAAATCCAATTTGCCTTTCCAGGAATAACTCCCTCTGTTTTTGATACGCTCTTTCGGAAAAATCCATTCCATGAATTGCGCTTATTACGGCGCAATTCATGGAATGGATTTCTTCTTTTTTCTGTGATAAATTGAGTCCATCAAAGCAAAGGAACGGAGGAATACAGATGCACTTTCCAAACGGTTTTCTCTGGGGCGGCGCGCTGGCGGCCAATCAGTGCGAGGGCGCCTGGCGGGAGGACGGCAAGGGCCTGTCCGTGCAGGATGTGCAGGCCTTCAAGCCCCATGTGGATCAGAAGGATCTGAAAGCGCATACCGCGGTTTCCATGGACGGAATCCTCAGCGCCATGGCCGATCCCGACGTGACCTTCTATCCGAAGCGTCACGGAATCGACTTCTATCACCGCTACGAAGAGGATCTGGACCTGTTTGCCGAAATGGGCTTCAAGCTGCTGCGGGTATCCATTGCCTGGACCCGGCTGTATCCCACCGGACGGGAGCTGACCCCCAACCCCAAGGGTGTGGCATTCTACCACCGACTTTTCACCGCCATGCGGGAGCGGGGCATTGAGCCGCTGATTACCCTGGCCCACTACGAGATGCCTGTGACGCTGGCCCTGGAAGGAAACGGTTGGGTTTCCCGGGATGTAATCGGGCTGTTTGTCCGTTTCTGCCGGACCTGCTTTGCCGAGTACGGAAAGTACTGCCGCTACTGGATCACCTTCAACGAGATCGACAGCTGCATCCGCCATCCTTTCACCACCGCGGGCATTATCCCGGAGCTGTGCGAAAACGGGGAGCTGGCCGCCTGTTATCAGGCCCTGCACCATCAGTTTGTCGCCTCCGCCCTGGTTACCAAGGACCTGCATGAGATGGTCCCCGGGGCCATGATGGGCTGCATGCTCACAAAGCTCACCGTTTATCCCTACACCTGCGCCCCTGCCGACGCTCTGGCCACCCAGAAGCGCAATCTGGAAAACCTGTCCTATACCGATGTCCAGGTCTTCGGCGAATACCCCCGTCTCATCCTGCGGGATCTGGAAAAGAAAGGCATTTCCATTGCCATGGAGCCGGGGGACACGGACATCCTGAAAGCCAACACGGTGGACTACGTTACCTTCAGCTACTACATGAGCATGACGGAATCGGTGGACCCCAACGCCCCCCGGACCCCCGGCAACACGGTGCTGGGCGTAAAAAATCCGTATCTTCCCTCCAGCGAGTGGGGCTGGCAGACCGATCCCATCGGCCTGCGCTACTCCCTGATCGAAATGTACGACCGGTATAAAAAGCCAATTTTCGTGGTGGAAAACGGCCTGGGTGCCAGGGATACCGTGGAAGCAGACGGCTCCATTCACGATTCCTACCGCATTGACTACTTCCGCAGGCATTTTCAGGAAATGGGCAAGGCTATCGATGACGGCGTGGAGCTGCTGGGCTACACCAGCTGGGGCCCCATCGACATCATCAGCGCCTCCGGCAATCAGATGAGCAAGCGCTATGGCTTTATCTATGTGGATCAGGACGACTACGGCAAGGGTACCCTGAACCGCTCCCGGAAGGACAGCTTCTACTGGTACAAGGAAGTCATCGCCACAAACGGCGAAAATCTGTGATGAACCGGTGAAACCGGAGAAAAATAAAGGAGGATCTATCATGAATTTCAAAGAAACCGCACCCAAGATCGTTTCCTGTGTCGGCGGCGCAGAAAACATTCAGACCCATACCCACTGCATGACCCGTCTGCGTCTGGTTCTGGTGGACAAGTCCAAGGCCGACACCGCCGCTGTGAAGGCGATCCCCGGCGTCCAGGGCGTTGTGGACCAGGGCGGTCAGTACCAGATCATCATCGGGCCGTCCGTTGAGCAGCTCTACAACGAAATGCTGCCCCTGATGCCCGCCACCGGCGCCAAGGCTCCCGTGAAGGAGAACCTGGATTCCGGCGAGAAGCCCAGCATCTGGTCCCAGGTCTTCGGCTACATCTCCGGCTGCATCACTCCCACCCTGCCCGTCCTCATCGGCTCCGGCCTCATCAGCGCCGTCCTGGCCCTGTGCACCAGCTTCGGCATCATGTCCAAGGAAGGCTCCACCTACGTTCTGCTGAACGCCCTGGCCAACGCCGCCTATTCCTACCTGCCCGTTCTTGTTGCCATCGCTGCCGCCAGAAGACTGAAAACCAACGAGTACGTTGCCGCGTTCATCATGTTCGCCCTGTGCAGCGGCGCCGTGTCCGGTGTGGCTGACCTGACCATCTACGGTCTGCCCGTCACTACCGTGAAGTACACCTCCAATATTGTGCCCGCTCTGCTGATGGTCCCCGTCATGGCTCAGCTGGACAAGCTGGTTCTGAAATTCTCCCCCGATGCCATCAAGTCCGTCATCCGTCCCTTCCTGCTGGCCATGGTCATGTTCCCCCTGACCCTGCTGATTCTCGGACCCATCGGCACCATTATCGGCAACGCCCTGGCCAACTTCTGCGTGTGGCTGACCAGCTTCGGCGGCCTGTCCATGGCTGTGCTGTCCGCCCTGCACCCCCTGCTGGTCATGGTGGGTATGCACACCGTCATCACCCCCCTGATCGTCAACGAGATCACCACTGTCGGCTCCTCCCTGCTGTTCTCCAAGGCTCTGGCTGCCAACCTGGCCATTGCCGGTTCCGCTCTGGCTGTGGGTGTGAAGGCCAAGAAAGCCGAAAACAAGCAGGCCGGCCTCTCCACCGGTATCACCGCCCTGCTGTCTGTCACTGAGCCTGCCCTGTACGGCTGCCTCATCCGTCTGAAGAAGCCCCTCATTTCCGCCATCATTGCCTCCGCCCTCACCGGTATCTTCATCGGCATCTTCGATGTCCGCGCCTATGCCACCGCTTCCTGCTCCTTCCTGACCCTGCCCATCTTCATGGGCGGCACCATGACCAACTTCTATCTGGCCTGCGCCGCTGCCGTGATCGCCACCGTTTTGGGCTTTGTGATCACCTGGATCATCGGCTTCAATGAAGACTGAGAATCTTACCAACGCACAGACTGCCCCGCGGCCCAACTTGTGTGGGCAGTCTGCTCCTCACTTGCTTTACAAAGAGCTGCCTTTGTAAAGCGCCTCCTCATGAAAACAGCCGCCTGACCTCAGGCGGCTGTTTTGCAGTGTGTCAAAAAAGCCTCGCAGAGTTTGCCGCCCGCAGGCGGCAAAGAAAATGAAATCATTTTCTGCCGGGGCGTGTACCTGGCAGAAAATACATATCAGGCTGCAAGTGTGGAATTTGTTCGCCGGAGGCGAACAAATTATGCGCGCAGCAGACTGCAACCCTTTTGTCGGAAAAGCCCGAAGGGGTTTTTCGACAGTCTCGAAAACAGCCGCCTGACCTCAGGCGGCTGTTTTGCTGTCCCGCGACCCACCGGGGGCGGCGAAGCTTACAAAGCCCTTTCCACTTCTTTCCAGGCATCCGGGAAGCCGTCGTAGCTACCCAGCGCTTCAAAAAGCCGCTCCTTGCCCAGAATCAGGTCAATACGGCCCCAGAGGCCGCTACTGTAGCTCTTTCGGTAAAATCCCTTTTTCAGCATCTGCGCACTGCTTTTGCTACGGGAAAACCTTGCAGACAGCAGACATTTTTCAATCACTTTTCTTTATAATTCAAGTAAATACTTCTTGATTTCAAGTTTTCCTTTTGCCATAATGAAGTTGAAAGTTAGGATAACCGGTGTTCTAATTGTGCGATTCATTCCATACGCAAGGCGGAGGGCAATGTATGCATCCATTGCCTGCCGCAGCCCGCTGCCGGACCGTCAGGCCAGACAGCATCCATTATTGAAAAAGGAGAAAGAATGTATGAAGAGAATCATTTCAGCAGTCCTTGCCCTGGTGCTCTGCCTGGCACTGTTTGCAGGCTGCGGCAGCTCCGGCAGTAATTCCGGCAGCAGCTCCGGCAGTAATTCCGGTGGCACTCTGAACGTGCTGTTCTGGTCCGCGCCGAATCAGAATCAGTTTGACTACTGGCTGTCCAAAGCCGAGGCCTTTAACGCAACCAAAACCGAGTATAACGGCAAGGTCATTCAGGTAACTGTGGAAATGACCCCGGAAACCGATTCCTCCGAGGCCGCCATTCAGAACGCCATCGCCACCGGTACCGTCCCCGCCGCGTCCGAGAACATCAACAGCACCTTTATGCGAATCCTGGCAGAGTCCAGCGCGATTTATGAGCTTCAGGACGAGCCCGTCTATCAGCAGATTGTGAAGGATCGCGTCATGGGAAGCACCGTTGATGGCTGGGCCATCGACGGCAAGCAGTATGTAATCCCCCTGTATATCAATTCCGTCTCCCTGGTATGGAACGTAAAAGCACTGGCTGCGCTGGGCTTTGACGCTCCCCCTGTGACCATGGAGGATTATTACGATGTGATCCGGGCTTACAAGGATAACCAGGACAAGATGGAGCAGATGGGCGTCATTGCCATGCTCCCCGGCGCCCGGCTGCTGAAGGGAAGCGGATACCAGTGCGGCTACGACTTCCAGATGCAGTACTCCACCTTCACCCAGGGCGGTACCTGGCTGACAGAGGACGCACTGACCGTTGACCGGGACGCCATGATTAAAACCATGGAATTCTGGGGCGCTCTGGGCAGCACCGCGCAGCTCAATGCTATCGACTCCCCCTGGACCCAGGAGAACATTCCCGTCCTGTTCGACATCGGTAAGCCCTGGGATTTGTCCGCCTACACCGAGGCCGGTAAGGTCTACGGAGAGGACTATGTCTTTGCCACCACGCCCGTAGAAAAGGCCGGCGACCAGGCTTATTGCTACGCCGACACCAAGGGTATCACCTTCTACAAAGCCTCCAATATCACGGAAGAGCTGCATCAGGGTGCCCTGGCTTTCATCGGCTGGGTGTACAACGCGGAGAACGCGGCCCAGTCCGATCTTGACTGGATTAAAGCCACTGCCATGCTCCCCGTAAGAGCCGACATTTCCGAAAATGCCGCTTTTGCCGATATTCTCGCCGGCAATCCCGCCCTGGCCTACTTCGGCAGCAATATCACCAATGCGGTCCAGCTGCCCGCTTTCAGCTTCACGGACGATGTGAACGTTGCCTTCCGGGCTGAGGGTCTGATTCCCTACATTACCGAAGCCGTCACCCATGAGGCACTGGATACTCTGGATGCCTCCGCTTATGCGGATGCCGCCATCGCCGCAATGAAGGAAGCAGGAAAACTGAACTAATCGAACGCCGCGTCAGGGATTAACGGCACAGCGCGTGGAGCTGATCTGCTGACGCGGCTTACTTTTACGGAGGAAAATTCAAAGGATAAGGGGTTTGCATATGGACCGAAAGAAACCAAAGAAACTTCAATACGCAAGGGAGACTGCAGCCGGCTTTCTGTTCTGCTCGCCGTATATTGTTTTCTTCCTTGTTCTGTTCCTGATTCCCCTGATCTGGGCATTCTGGCTTTCCGCCATGAACTGGAACCTGATGTCCCCGAACAGAGAGTTTGTAGGACTGCAAAACTTCCTGAACGCCTTTCGGGACAAAAAGGTCCTGGCAGCTTTCAAAAATTCCTGGAAATATTTTATCTGTGTTGTGTCGTTCAGCCTGATTGGCGGTCTGGTCATTGCGCTTCTTGTCAACCGTATGCCTATGCGGGTCCGGGGAATCGGTTCCGTATTGTTCTTTATCCCCTATCTGACCTCGGGTGTGGCAGTTTCCGTGATGACGAAATATCTGTTTTCTTACAATTCAATCCTCAACACCTTCCTGCGTGAGAAGTTGAACATCGGAATCAACTGGTTTATCAACCCAACCAGTGCCTTTGCTGTCATCATCATCATGATTGTATGGAAGCTGTCCGGCTATTACGCTCTGTATCTTACCGCTGCCATGCAGGGCATATCCGCAGATGTCAAAGAGGCGGCCGAGCTGGATGGCTCTACGGGTATCCACCGTTTCTTCCACATTACACTGCCCATGATGCTCCCTACGATTACGACCATCCTTACCCTGGCGGCGGGCACCTCTCTGGGTGTCTATACGGAGCCCTTCCTGCTGACGGAGGGCGGCCCCGGAAACGCCACCACTACCTGGACCCTGGAAATCTATTACAGGGCATTTACCCGGTTCGATTCAGGGTACGGCACTGCCATGGCAATCCTGTTCGCCATTCAGATTTTCGTGACCATCCGGATTATCAATACCGTCATGCGGAAACTGAATCAGAAGTACGGCTGTTAGGAGGCAGAATATGAAAAAGATTCTGAAGCAAAGAAGACCCATTGATATTTTCCTGGACATCCTGACCCTGCTGCTGATTCTGGTATCCCTGTTCCCCCTGTACTATATGATTCTGCAGTCAGTGGTGGATTGGACCACGGTGGATAAAACCATTATCCCAAAAAATCTGTCTCTGGCCAGCTACGACTATCTGTTCCATTCCACCAACTCCGGCGACACCATGATGTGGCTGCGGGCACTGGGCAACTCTCTGCTGGTGTGCATTCCGGTTACACTGGTCGCCTTGTCCGTGGGTCTGCTGGTGGGCTACGCCATGACAAAGCTGAAGCATTTCAACGGAAAGCGCATCATTTTTAACCTGCTGCTGTTTGAAATGTTTTTCCCGAAGATTATGCTTCTGGTACCCAAATATATGATTCTGAAGGATCTTGCCAACACCTACGCTGGCATGATTATTCCCACGATGATCTCTACCTGGGCAATCTTCATGTATATCAACTACTTTGAGACACTGCCGAACGAGGTCTTTGAAGCGGCACGGGTGGACGGAGCCAACACCTTCCGCATCCTGTACCACATCGCCATGCCCGCCACGCTGCCCATCACCACCATAGTGTTTCTTACCACCTTCATGCAGCGGTGGAACGAGCTGATGTGGGATATGCTGATTGCGCCAAGCACCCGGTTCCAGACGCTGAACGTACTCATCTCCACCCGGTTCAACATGATGGCCCAGCATCCGGGACCGCTGTATGCGGCATCTGTGATTCTGACGCTGCCCATCGTGATTCTGTTCCTGTGCTTCTCCAGGAACTTCCGGGAAGGCATCCATTTTATGCTGAAATAACCTGTCAGGAGGCGTATCGAGATGAAAAAGAAGGTAACCATGAAAGATATATCCGAGGCGCTGGGCCTGTCCATCAACGCCGTCTCTCTGGCGCTGAACGGGAAACCTGGCGTCAGTGAGGATACACGCCGTCTGATTCTCAGCACGGCGGACAAGATGGGCTATATCGACTTTTCATCCCGATACGACAAGACTTTCAGCAATGCCTGCGTCTGTGTAATTATCAAGACCAAGTACTACCATTCCAGCTTCTACACCAAACTTCTCTATGGCATTGAGACGGAGGCAAAAAGCTGCGGATACAACATCATTCTCCAGTTTTTTGAGGAGAATCAGGGGATTCCAAACTGCATCGTCAAACGAAAGGTCTGCGGCGTTATTATTATCGGCCGGTTTGAAGAGGACTATCTGGAAATGATCTACCGGACTGATTTACCCATTGTGCTGGTGGACCACAGTTCCTACCATCTGCCCATCGACTGTGTCCTCACCGACAACAAATCCGGTGTTCTGGAATCCGTGTCCTACCTGATTCGCGAAGGCTACCGAAAAATCGGTTTCTTTGGCGATTATTCCTATTCCAACAGCTACAAGGAGCGGTTCGATGGCTATCTGGAAGCCATGCAGAAAATCTATCCCGACTTTCAGCAGCTGTTTGCGGCCATCAGCCGCTTCTCTGTTCTGGAACAAATCGAGGATATTGTTCTGCGGCGGGATACCGTGGGAATTGCCCGGATTCTGGAAAAAATGGAGGAGCTGCCGGAAGCCTTTCAGTGCGCCAATGACCGAAACGCAGTCCTTCTGAACAACGCGCTTCAGCTTATGGGGCGCAAGGTGCCGGAGGACGTGGCAATCGTCGGCTTTGATGACAGCGATCTGGCCACCGTCATGTCCCCGCCGCTGACAACGCTCCATGTCTCTACCGTGCGAATGGGGAACAAGGCGTTCAGCAGGCTGCTGTGGAAAATGGATCACCGAGAGGCCAGTCCGGAGAGAATCATGATGGGCGTCCGGCTGATAATACGGGATTCTACATAAAAATCGTTGCAACAGAAGGAGTGCAAGTAATGTCCAGGCAAAAGGAAAGAGCAGAATTTGAGAAGAACAAAGTAATCTACGATTCCGCCAAGCTGACCTTTCTGGGGGTCGAGGGTTACGATGTATATAACTGCAGTACGATTGTGCATGACAATGGCAAAAACTACATCTTCGGCAGAGTGGAAAAACGGGAGCGCTGGGCGGATTCCACGGTGATGTTGTTCGAGGAGGTTGGAAAAGATACCTACCGTCTGGTACCGGACAGCAGAACCTATCCCCTGGAGGACCCCTACATTACCCGGATTCACGGGGAGTATATCCTGGGCGGCACCCATGTCCGGAAGTCCAGGGGCGAGGTGGATATGTACTACGCCAATTTCTATCGCGGGTACAGCCTGAAAAATCTGGTTTATTTCACCAGCGGGCCGGAGCGAATGAAGGATATTCGCCTGATTGAGTTGGAAAACGGAAAGGTCGGTATCTTTTCCCGGCCAAGAGGAAAGGATATTCTGGAAAAATACGGAAGCGAATCCATGATCGGCTACGGGGAAATCGACAGCGTGGATGAACTGGACGCCGCGGTAATTGCCGGCGCGGAATATCTGCCGGATATTTTTCGCAAGGAAGAATGGGGCGGCTGCAACCAGGTCTACCGTCTGGCAGACGGCTGTCTTGGCATTATCGGCCATCTCAGCGAACGGGTCAAAAAGGGAAACATCCTGTGCTCTGTATATATGAATATGGCCTTCTGCCTTGACCGAAGAACCATGCGCTGCGGCGAAATGGCCATCATCGGCACCCGGACCTGCTATCCGGAAGGCCCCTGCAAAAAAGACTTCCTTATGGACTGTGCCTTTACCTCCGGAATCAGCCTGCGGGAGGACGGCCGCGTCGATCTTTACAGCGGTATCGGCGACTGCGAAGAAGGGCGAATTACCATAGACGATCCGTTCCGGATCCACGGAGGCATCCTCTCCATCTAAGGCAGCACCGCATAATGGGGCAAGGAGATTCGGGCAGTGTTTTGACACAAGCGAAAGTATGGAAAATGCGGGAATACTGGATGTATTTCCCATTTTTCATACTGCACGATTGGGGCAAAAGATCCGCCGAAGCCCGCTGTCCCCACCCAGCGGTGTTGCCCTAAGGAAACTCTGAATCATTCGTCTGCGGCTGAACGGCGAAGCATTTGCCGCTAGCTCTTGCCGAATGAATCAGAGCTTCCCCAAAGCATCCGAAGAACAGTCCACAAACCAGATAGACAAAGGAACGGGAGGCCATTTTATGAAACTGGTTACTTTCAATATCCGCTGCGATCACAATCAGGATGGCATGAACTGCTTCTGCTTCCGAAAGCCGGGAATCCTGGCTGCCTTTGCCCGGGAGCAGGCGGATGTGTACTGCTTTCAGGAGGTGCTGCCCCATGTGGCGGCATGGCTCAAG
>CAMCCS010000045.1 GCA_945873295.1 uncultured Clostridia bacterium | reverse complement strand
CCTCGAATTCGATGGAGATTCCCAGGTCAGTAGTGCGCTACTTTCTCGGAATGACAGCTTTTTTGTTGTGCAGTTTTACCTTAGTGAGACAGCCCTTTTTACTTAAGACAGCACCGCATAATGGGAGCCGCGGGCTTCGGCGGATCTTTTGCCCCAACCGTGCAGTATGAAAAATGGGAAATACATCCAGTATTCCCGCATTTTTCATACTTTCGCTTGTGTCAAAACCTCTCGCCGAATCTCCTTGCCCCATTATGCGGTGCTGCCTTAAATTGTGAAGGAAGTTATGTACTGAACATTCTGTACATGACCCATTGCGATTCGATTGTTTCTGACATGATTTATGGTCACTCTCCATCTTTAGAAGTAATGCAGCCTCGAATTCGATGGAGATTCCCAGGTCAGTAGTGCGCTACTTTCTCGGAATGACCGCATTATCGGGCTTTTCAACTCTTGATTGGCATTGCCAGTTTCCATTTTCCTATTCCCGGCAGATTTTTATAGATTTAGATAGAAACTGGAATTTCCCGTGCTGCGTCTGAAGACCGGATGCCGGACTGGACCGGACGGGATTTTTGCTCCCGGCAAGTCCCGCGAGCGGCGCCTTGCTGCTTTTTTATGCGCCCGCCATGGGAGGAAGTATGCATTGAATATGAATATTCCGGGATTTTTGTTAACATAACGCGAAAGAAAGTTTACATAATTAATATATTTTCGGAAAAAACTAGCTTTTTTTGAGCGGATATGTTATAATATTTTTCACTGAGAATGCATACCAGAATGCAGCGCTATTCAAGAGAAGATCTATGGAAGCGGAAAGGAAATATTCAGGCACGAAGACAATCCATTCTGGAAGATTCGACATTCTTTTCACACATGGCGCGTTATAATGAAAATGAAATGTGTGCTTTTACGACGGATCCTGTGCGTAAAGCGCAAAATATCCCCGGTACGCTATCATGCGCCGGGATGGGGCCAAATATACCGCCCACGGGTTTTCATGTGCTTCAGCGCTTGCTGCCCGCAAAGGACGAAGCGCGGCACTTTGATCATATACGGTGAATGCGAGTCGTTCACAGGAAATTATCTGTAAACAAAGGAGAAAAGATCATGGATCAATTGCAGAATGAAGAACAACAGACGGCAGTTCCTGAAAGAAGAACGCGGAGAAAACCTACCCCAAAATCGCGCTTCCAGATTCCTGAGTTTCTTACCAAAATCGGCGAGGATGTGCGCTGGTACTATGATGTACGGCTGTGGTCGCCGCTGATCCTGCTTCTGCTCATTTTGGCCCTGGTTCTTCCGGGAAGGGGTCAGAAGCAGGAACCGACGGAGGCACCTACGGAGGCCGTAGAGGTTCAGCCCTCCACCGAAACCACGCCTCCCACGGAGCCGGTCATTCCGGAGGCGGAGGCCTTGGCGAGGCTGGCGGACAGCGTTGGCGCGGGACGGTCGGATAATGTGAAAACCATCATCATGTGGGTAGCAGTGAACCGTTCTGAGGACCGGGCCAATGGATACGGCCTGAGCCTGCTGGAGGAAATTGCCCGTCCGAATCAGTGGCAGGGATATGACGAGAACACAGTCTATTCTGCCGCTACATATGAAATCGCGAAAAATGTGCTGGAAACCATCGAAAATGGCGGCCTGCGCCCGCTGGACAACGACATGCTGTGGCTTGTGCTGAATGACGACGGTTCTGTTACAGTCCGGGATCAGTTTACAGCAAAAGGAAATCAGAAGTGGAACGAGAAGACAGTTAAATAAGCTTGGCGTAGCAGCCCCGGAGCACGCTCCGGGGCTGTAAGCTGTCTGTGGGAGCCGGCAGCCCCGGAGGAAGGTGGGGGCTGGATAAAAACATAACCGCCGATCCGGTTGAAATAGATCGTTCCCGGGGGTATAATACAGAAAACGGGCAGATCCTGTGATACTAGTTTTTCATAAAACGGATAAATACCGTTTCAGGTTATCGGCTTTAATAAGCTGATCGTGAAATTGTAAAATACCTTCCCCCGGGGGGAAGGTGCCCCGCAGGGGCGGATGAGGAATGGCGACATTTTCTGATCTGGGACGCAGGCAAATAAGAACGTACAGCTTTTCAAATTGTACCTTTTTTACGAACTACATACGAAATCGTTCCATCTCGCCGTTCCTCATCAGTCTCGCTTCGCTCGACAGCTTCCCCCCGGGGGAAGCGATGGTGCTGCCGCACCAGTGCTTCACATACCAAATTGAGTGTGCTTACTAAATCCGATAACCTTAATACCGTTTTATGAGACCGCGGTCTCGCGGTCAGCGGCATCGCCGCCCCAAAACGCAGTCCATACATTTCTCGCCACCACTGGCGGCCTGCGCGAAAAGCGCAGGATAAAATGGTATTAACCATTTTATCGAGAAATAGTATGAAGGATCCGGAGCCGGTACCGTCCCGGAGAGTGTGAGAGGAGAAGAATATGAAAAAGCTTTCCAAACGGCAGATTTACCGCTTCTGTATGGCGGACATTGCCAAGGGGCTTTTTAACGGCCTCATTGGCAATTACCTGATTTATTTTTTCCAGCCCACGGTGAAAAGCGGTATTCCCAATCTGCTGCCGGAGAACAAGCTGCTGGGGTACATAACCGTCATGTCCGTGATTACCGCCCTCAGCAAGATCGTGGATGCTGTGACAGACCCGTTGGTTGCGAACCTGTCGGACAAGAGCACCAATCCGGAAGGGCGGCGGATGCCCTTTATGAAGAAAGCGGGACTGCCCTACGCCCTGTCCGTGTTTCTGATCTTCATGGCACCTTTCCACCCGGGCTCCATCCTCAATGCCCTGTGGGTCGCGCTTTTCTTTATCCTGTATTATGTGGCCTATACCTTCTATTTCATTCCCCGGAACGCGCTTGTGCCGGAGGTGATTCCCGACGCGGCGGACCGGGTGAGCTTCTACGGGATCAGCGCCGCGCTGTTCATGGGCTCCAGCGCGTTCATGTACGCGGCGACCCTCTTTGTGAATCTGCTGAAATCCGTGGGATTTGCTCCCATCTGGGCGGGGAGAACGGTCTTTGGCGTCTTTACCCTGATCGGCGGCCTGTGCGTGATGCTCACTGCCACGGCTTTCCGGGAAAAAGACTATGTTACCGGGACGAAGGTGCCGAAGGACAGTATGCTGAGCAATATCAAAAATGTATTCAAAAACCGGAACTTCTGCCTGTTTACCCTGGGAGACCTGTTCAGCTACGTTTCTCTGATCTTTTTTGAGACCGCCATGCTCTACTATATTACGGAGCTGATCGGCATTGCCGAGGCGGACGCCTTCTATGTCATGGTGTCGGCCATTGCGGTTGCTATCGCCCTGTTCCCGGTTATCATCCGGTTTGGAAAGAAGCATGGGAAAAAGATTCTCCTGATTGCCGCCTGCCTGATCTTCACGGTTATTTTCACGGTCATTTACTTCGGTGATGCCGTTGCGGCCATGTTCCCCGGCAGGGAGATTGCAGTTGGCCTGGCAGTGGGAGTGGCGGTGGCCTTTCCCTTTGCCGCCATCAATGTGCTGCCGTCCTCCGTGGCCTCGGATATTATTCAGAAGGACAGCATTGAAAACGGGGTGAACCGGGAGGGAATCTTCGCGGCGACGAAGACGCTGATTGAAAAGATGGCGGCAGCGGCGGCTGCGGCTATCGTTTCCACGGTGCTGGCTATCGGCGCTCCGGCAGGGGCTTCCGTGGGGCTCGTCGGGATCAAGCTGACAGGTGTCATAGCGGGCGCTTTCAGCCTGCTGTCCGTCGTTTTCTTCTGCCTGTATAATGAAAGATCCGTGACGGCGTTCCTGAACGCCCATCGGAAGGAGGGGGAGCATCATGAACCGTAAAAAAAGAACGCTGGGCCAAGAGCCGCAGCGAAAAAATGTGGATCCCGAAACCAACAAGGTCTATGTGCAAAAGCTTTCCGATATGGTTAACTGCCGCACGGTGTTTACCCCGGAGGGAACCTATCAGGCGGAATTTGACCGGTTTTATCAGGTGATCGAAAAGCATTTTCCCCTGCTTTCCCGGAAAGCGGAAAGGCTGACCTTTGGAAGCGGCTGCTTTGTCTATATTCTAAGGGGCAGGGACGCGGTGAAAAATATCATGCTCATGTCCCACCACGATGTGGTGGACGGGAGCGACCAGTGGAAGACCGATCCTTTCCGGGCGGAGGTACAGGGGGACTTCCTCTACGGCAGGGGAACCATCGATACCAAAACGCCCCTCTTTGCCGAGCTTCAGGCGGCGGAGGAGCTGCTGGCGGAGAGCTACGATTTTCCGGGCATCGACCTGTACATCGGCTCGTCCAATAACGAAGAAACCAGCGGGGACGGCATGGTCCTGGCGGCGGAATACTTCCGGGAAAAGGGAATCCGGTTCGATACGGTTCTCGACGAGGGCGGCGCGATTATGAGCGGACAGATCCCGGGGGTCACGGCGAAAAGTGCCATGGTGGCGGTCCATGAAAAGAGCCGCCATCTGTACCGGTGCACTGCCGGGGTAAACGGCTCCGGGCATCTTGGGTTCGCTCCCGCGGCGGCTTCGCCGGTGGTTCGCCTGAGCCGCTTCATCGCGGAAACGGACAGCGCCAATATCTACAAGGCAAAGTTCTATCCGGAGACGGAAGCGACCTTTGCGGCCCATGTACCTTACATGCAGTTTCCCATGAATGTGCTGTTTGGGCACATGCGGCTTTTCGCGCCGGTGATTAAAAAGGTCATGGCAAAGCTCCCGCCCGCGGCGGCTATGCTGAAAACCGGGATTTCCTTCCAGAGCATTCACGGTATGGAGGGGGAAGACCGGGCGGCCAGGGCAAAGCAGGCGGAAGCCTTTATGATGCTGCGCTGCATCCGGGAAGAAGACCTCTATCAGGGCCTGGAAAAGATCCGTGCCATTGGCAAAAAGCATGGAGTGGAAATCGTGGAGGAACAGAGGGACTTCTGCCGTCCCACCGACTTTCACGGAAGACCCTTCCGGGCGCTGGAGGAGCTGTTGAACGAAAACTCCCCGGATGTGGTTGTGGCGCCGTTCCTGCTGACAGCGGGCACGGATGCCCGGCGGCTGACCGATGTGGCGGACAATATTCTGCGGTTTGCCCCCATCGACCTGGACAAGGCGCAGTTTGCATCCGTCCACAGTGAAGACGAGCACATCCGCATTTCGAACATAGGCCAGTGCGTGCGTTTCTATAAAGATTTTATCAAAAAAATATGGAGGGAAAACCATGAGCAAGATCAAAAATGAAGCGAAAGTCAAAAATCCGCTGATTGTGGGGATCCGTGAGCAGCTGGAGCACCGGGCGCTGTGGATGTACCTGCTCTGCGACGAGGCAGCCAAAAAGGGCCTGAAAGCCGAGGAATTTGCTCCGGCAGCGATCCGCCGCTGCGGCATCTACCAGGGCAACCTGCTAAAGGAGAAAGGCGGGATGGGCAATTCTCTCAAGGGCCTCAAAAAGGCGCTTTTCGGCTTCTTTGCCCAAAAGGTGTTTGAAATGAAAATTCTGCGGTGTGACGACGATCACCTGGACATTGATTTTCATTACTGCCCCCTGGTGAAGGCCTGGCAGAAGCAGAACTGCACGGATGAAGAAATTGCCCAGCTGTGCGACCATGCCATGTGCGGCGACCGGGGAATCGGCTGCTGCTTCGGCGTGGAGCTGGATCTGCCCCAGACGATTGCCAAGGGCGCGGACACCTGCCAGCTTCGGTATGTGCGCCGGGACAAATAAAAAGATTATATGCTTGTTGGCATAACTCAGCAGAACGACGAAATGGGAATTACCAGAGGAAAGACCGGGCATCGAACAACATTGTCATTCCGAACCAGTGCGCACACTGGTGTGGGAATCTCCATCAAATTTCGGGCTACTTATCGTCATACAGACCGTTCCTTTATACCGTTTTCCGGAATCTGGCTGTGTGTTATTGAAAGGTTGTACTTCTATCCAGGAGATTGCCACGCCAGGAAAGCGAACTGGCTCGCAATGACCGGGAATTCGGTAAATTCCCAATTTGTCGTTTTGCTGAGTCAACCCGATAAGCGTAAAAAATTGGGGCTGTCTCACTAAGGTAAAACTGCACAACAAAAAAGCTGTCATTCCGAGCCAGTGCGCACACTGGCGTGGGAATCTCCATCGTATAAGAGGCTGTATACCTTTTAACCGGGAGATTGCCACACCAGTGACGTCGGTCACTGGTTCGCAATGACAGTGTTTTTGTTTATTCTGACGAAAAGACTTCTTAGTGAGACAGCCCTTTTGTTTTCATTGGCCCGGGTCAATAATAGTCCAAAATTCCAAAGTTTTTCTCCCAGGGATCCACAGGGATCTCCCGGACGCGCATGTCTGTGATCTGGATATAGCCGCCCCGGAGGATAAGCGGGAACATCTGATCGATCTTATCCGGCAGGCCCTGAACCTCCAGCTTCACACTGCCGTCGGTTTCGTTTTCCACCCAGCCGGTGAGGTTCAGGGACTGGGCGGCATATTTGGCCCGGTACCGGAAGCCTACGCCCTGCACTCTGCCGTAGATGCGGTAATGCCTGCGCACCGTTCCTGTGGGCAGAATGGGAGGCTCCCGCTTTGTTTTCAAAAAATCAAACATTGGATTTTCTCCTTCCCGGGGGACTGGGGTTATTCCACTTCGTATACAGGATATTCGTGGGAAAAGGTATAGCCCAGCTTTTCGGCCAGGCGGACGGACCAGAGATTCTGGGCATCCCAGCTGGGATACAGCCCTAAGTCCAGGCAGCTAAGGATCAGCGCGGCGGAACAGACCGTCGCCAGGGATCTGCGCCGGTGGTCCCGGCGGGTATCCACCTCAACTTCAATGCCCTCCCGGTAGCGGGTATAGGAGGAAGCACCGGAGACAATCTCCCCGTTTTCCGTGACCACCATACCCAGGCCGTCTCGAAGGTAAGCATCCTTGGAGGGAAAAACGGAGACAAGATCCCGGGACCAGGCGTTTGCCATGCATTGGTCATACAGCGTGCTGTCGATCCTTTGAAGTGTGCAGCCCACCGGGAGCCTGTTTTTGAGCGAGCGAAGATGGTCCCGGTCAAAAACCGTATCCTTTCGGATGGCGTAGCGCGTTACCCGACGGCAGCGGCCCGGAAAACAAGCCTCAATCATTTGCGCCCAGGCTTCATTCTGCGGAACCAGAATGAGAAAGCCTGACCGCTTGCTTTCCGCCAGTTCCCGGCAGGGCCGACCTGCGAAGAAAGCGAAGTCTCCCAGCAGCGCCATAACGGATTGGGGACATACCGGATCGGTAACGTACAGCGTTCCCATGACCTGCTGCAGACAGGAGGTTATCATGGTTTCTTCCCAGTTTCCAAACAGTGCCCGGACCTTTTCAGGGTCGGTCAATGTGTATATCATCTCAGCGGTTCCTCCTGTTGAAACTGAACGCAGCCCTCCGGCGGAGGGAGCCTGTCTGCAATATATACCGGAAATTCCGGTTCGTCAAGAGATTTGTCGGGAAAACCGGGGAAAATGAAAAGAATTTTGTCCGGAAAGGGAAATACAAGGTTGTTTTCTTGGGATTCCTGTGCTATAATGCAAAAAAAGCAGGCTTTCCGCCCCGGCGGAAACCATAAGGAGGAACCCCTATGGCAACACCCCAGAGTTTTCGTTCCGCGTTTAACGGATTTAACCGGGAGGATGTGGTCCACTATCTGGAATATCTGAACGCAAAGCACGCTTCTCAGTTGGACCAACTGAATACTGAGGTCACGTTTCTGCGGAAGAAGCTGGAGGAGCAGCCGGAAGAAGACCCCGCCGCGGCGGAAGAAATGACCCGGCGCATCGGAGAATTGGAAGAAAAGCTGGCGGAAAGTGAAGGGGAGCGGGAGTCGCTTTCCCAGAAGGTTTCCCAGCTGGAAGAAGAGCTTGCCCAGGCCAGAGCGGAGCAGGTGACCATCCTGCACCAGGCGGACCAGGAGCTGGAGGCCTACCGCCGGGCGGAGCGTACCGAGCGGATGGCCCGGGAACGGGCGGAGCAGGTGTACCGGCAGACCAACGGCGTCCTGGCTGACGCCAGCGCCAAGGTGGATGAGGCCGCGGGACAGGTCTCGGAAATTTCCGATCATGTGATGTCCCAGCTGGATCTTCTCCGGGAGGCGGTCAGCTGCAGCAAGCAGGCCCTTGCCGATGCCGCCGCCGGGCTGTACAGTCTGAAGCCCCGGGAGGAATGAACGCTAAAGCCGGTCGATATTTTATAATGCCGCTGCCGGGTTTTCGGCAGCGGTATTTTTTCGGGGTGGGAATTTACGAAAAGGAGGACCATATGGTCATTCGCAAACCAAGTTACTATGACACGTTCCGCTGCATTGCCGGAGCATGCCCCGACAGCTGCTGCCACCAATGGGAGGTCCAGGTGGACGCTGACGCAGCCCGGCGTTACCGCGCGCTGTCAGGTCCTCTGGGAGATGCTCTCCGGGATGCCCTGCGCACCGAGGACGGGCAAGCTTTCATGACCCTACGGGAGGGGAAATGCCCCATGTGGCGCGCTGACGGTCTGTGCCGGATCCAGGCGGAGCTGGGGGAAACGGCGCTGTGCCGGGTCTGCCGGGAGTTTCCCAGGCTTCGGCATGACTATGGGGATTTTCAGGAGCTTATGCTGGAAATGAGCTGTCCGGAGGCGGCAAAATGGATCTTCCTGGATGCCGGCGGATGGGTGGAAGCTGAAATTCCCGGCGGAAGTGAAGTGGAATATGACCGGGAGGATATGGCGCTGCTCCTTTCCTCACGGGAGCGGGCTATGGAGCTTCTTGACGGAGAAGCTCTGCCGGGAGAGACCCTGGCAAAGCTTCTGCTGCTGGGCGTGCAGGTGCAGAATGTTCTGGACGGCGGGGACCCGGAAGAGATTCAGATGGAAGAAGCCCGGGCAGCGGCGGGGCCGGGGGACATACGGGAGGTCGCCGGTTTTTTCCGGGGGCTGGAGATCCTGACACCCCGGTGGCGGGCGCTGCTGGATACTGCCGCCTGCCGGCCCCTGCCACGGGAGGTGATTCCCATGGCCCGATACCTTGTGCGCCGGTACTGGCTTCAGGCGGTGTCCGACCTGGATTTGTACGGCAGAGTAAAGTTTATTGCCCTGTCGGCTTTGCTGGTGGGGAGCCTGGCAGGGGACTTTCAGAGCAATGCCCAACTGTGGTCCAAGGAGATCGAAAACGACCCGGAGAACCTGGATGCCATCCTGGACGGTGCTTACCATTCCAATGCCCTCACCGACAGCAAGCTTCTGGGACTGCTGCTGGGGAAACAAGCGTTGTGAGAAAAAAGTGTATCGGGATAATACTGCAATGGGACAAATTGTAATTTTATTCCCGAAAGCGTGGCAGATGATGCAGCCCGTTTCCTTTGGGATCACAATTCTCCCCAGATCGTCCGCCCGGCGAACGATTCCTGTTGCTTTCATAGCGATTCCTCTCCTTGCGGTTAGTTTCTTGGCAGAATCGTTTGCAGGAAATGCCGGATTATGCAGTAAGACGCAGGATCTGGAAGACATCCATGTGAGTTGCGATATAATAATTGACTTTATTAGAATATATGGTACAATAACGTTGGCTTATTATTTCCGGAAAGTAACTATTCAGTCGTACCCCAAGCTTCTCATATAAATGATCGTTTAGCGGAGCACCGCTTGGCTCGTGGCAATCTCCATCGTACAACCGGCTGCAGTTCCAAAATTTGTGTCATTCCGAACCAGTCCTCAGACTGGTGTGGGAATCTCCCTCGTCATCGAGACCACTTTCTTCTAAAGATGGAGATTGCCACGCCAGTGTGCGCTACTTTATCGCAATGACCGGGAATTCGGAAGTTCCCCGTCAGTGCGGCAAACGATCATTTACCGCAAAAACGATACCGAGCGGGTCAGGGATGAAACAATTACACATATCCTGCGCACGACTTGTCCGCCGGCACTGCCGGCAAACGATCATTTACGTGGAATAATTGATGCGACTGAAGTAACTCCGGAAAAATTGAGGGAAGTGTACCTATGTGTAGTCGGGATGGTCAAATAACGTATAACCAGTTGAAGAAGTTGGCGAAAAACACCCCCCAATCTTCTGCTGCATTTCGCATCGCGGTGGTCGGTGACAGCTCAACTCAGTATCTTTCCACCGCTATCCGCGGTTATGGCGTCATGGCAAACATTCCATTGCAGGTAATGGACGCGGATTATAATCAAATAGATGCCCAGCTATTGGATCCCGATTCCGAAACCTACCACTTTGGTCCGGATATGCTGCTTTTATACCTGTCGTCAGAGTGGATTTGGCACAAGTTCTGCACATGTCCTTTGTCTGAGAGGGAACTGTTTGCACAGCGGGAATTGGAGTATCTTCAATCCTGCTGGGAAAGCTTCTACCAAAAAGCGCCTTCCTCCAGAATTTTACAGACAAATTTTGTTCAGATCCCGGACGCGGTTTTTGGAAATGCTTCCGCATTGGTATCCAAATCCTTTCTTTATCAAATCAGAAAACTGAACTATCTGCTGGCAGAAGCGGCATCCAACGCAAAGATGGTCAGCATTTTGGACCTGGACATCATCCAATCCACATATGGCCGCCTGTATACACACGATAATAAGCTGAAAATGATTGCCAAAGCAATGCTGTCTCTGGATGTCCTGCCCACTGTTGCCAAGCAGGTGGTGGATATTGTTTGCGCGTTGAAAGGCTCCCTGAAAAAATGCATTGTGCTGGATCTGGATAATACGCTTTGGGGCGGCGTCATTGGGGATGACGGTCTGGAGGGTATTCAGCTTGGAGAATTAGGAATCGGCGCAGCGTTTCTCTATTTGCAGCGTTGGCTTAAGGAGCTGAAAGAGCGCGGTATCATTCTTGCTGTATGCAGCAAGAATAACGAGGAAACCGCAAAGCTTCCTTTTGAGAAGCATCCAGACATGGTCCTTCGCCTGGAGGACATCTCCGTCTTTGTCGCAAACTGGGAGGATAAAGCATCCAATATTCGCACAATACAGGGCATCCTGAATATCGGCATGGACAGCATGGTCTTTTTGGACGATAACGTTTTTGAACGCAATGCGGTGCGGAATCAGATTCCTGAAATCACCGTGCCGGAATTGCCCGAGGATCCCGCCGAGTATCTGTCTTATCTGCAATCGCTGAACCTCTTCGAGACCATCAGTTTCTCAACGGAAGACCGCAACCGGACATTGCAGTACCAGCAGGAAAGTATTCGGCAGAGTAAACAGCGTGCGTTTGAGAGCTATGACGCGTACTTGCAGAGCCTTGATATGACTGCAGCCTGCGGCCGCTTTGACAGTTTCCATGCCCCTCGGATCGCACAGTTGACCCAACGGTCCAACCAATTCAATCTGCGTACCGTTCGGTATACCGAAGATGACATTCTGCGCTTGGGCGGCCAGGATGATACCCTCACCTGCTGGTTTGAATTGAAGGACAAATATGGTGACTACGGTCTTATCAGTGTTGTGATTATGAAGAAGCAGGACGAAGAAACGTTATTTATCGACACATTGCTGATGAGCTGTCGGGTCCTGAAGCGTGGTATGGAACAGTTTGTCATCAATAAAGTCGCGTCCATTGCGAAAGAAGCGGGATATTGCCGTGTGGTTGGTGAGTATATCCCCACAGCAAAGAACGCAATGGTTCGGGATCTTTATCCGAAAATGGGTTTTACTGCTGTAGATGAAAACCACTATGTTTTGGATGTAAATAGCTTTGTTCCCCACGCTACCTATATTAAGGAGGATTCATAAATGAGCCGCGAAGAAGTATTTCAGAAGCTGAATCATGTTTTTCAGGATGTTTTTGATGACGATTCCATTGTCGTCAGCGACAATACCACTGCCGCAGACATTGAGGACTGGGACAGCCTGGAGCATATCAATCTGATGGTTGCCATTGAGGAGGACTTTGGTATGAAATTCAATATGGCCGAAGTAACCGGATTGAAAAATGTTGGAGAAATGGTCGACGTTATCCTGAAACGGTTGAAATAACACGAAAAAGGCCGATGTAGCTGCATCGGCCTTTTGTCATTTCGTAGAAAGACTACCACCCGCTATGCGGGTGCGCCGGAAAAAGTTCTACTTATGCGTAGAAAAAGAACCTCCCGATGAAAGAGAGTAAACAGGTTCGCCAACCGTTTACAAACTAGTTCAAGGGGAGGTTATCCAAACGGATATGATAATTATAGCACAATCTACGAGGGATAGACAATAAGCTATTTTAATAGCTGCGGAGCATTTCGTGCAAAAGGAAGACATTCAGTGCACCTTAAGGTGCAGCTGGTATTAGGCCCTTATAGGGCCTGTGCAAGCCACCGGCTTCGCCGGTGGTCTTGACTGTGTGAAAATTACGATGATAAGGAGCAGCGTATGATATTGATGCTGATTGGCGG
>CAMCCS010000044.1 GCA_945873295.1 uncultured Clostridia bacterium | reverse complement strand
ACGGCCAGGTCAAAAACCTGAGCGACTGGAAGCAGGAGGCCGACCTGCAAATGTACGAAGAGAAAAAGAAAATGAAACAGAGAATGCAGTAGAGGGGAGGGAAGCGCAGTGGTCTATAATGTGAATTTCCTGATTTCCGCCATGATCTTCCTGCTGCTGATTCTCTATCATTTCCTGGGGCAGCGAAAGCTGGATGAACGGAACAGCAAGACCTTTCTGTTCTTCCTGGTTATCGGCATGCTGGATGTGATCCTGGACTTTGTCTGCACGATCCTGATTACCATGGAGAAACCAGGTTTGCACATTCTGCTGGAAATTCTGCTGGTCATCCTGTATTTGCTGCAGGTTCTGGTTCCCATTACGTTCTATGGCTATATCCACCGGCTGCGGAACCTGTCCGACCAGCGGTGGTTTCGCCGCATGTCCATTGCGAGTATCCCGGCCACGGTCATGGGAGTTGTTGTCCTTACCAACCATTGGCACGGATGGCTGTTTACGGTAACGAAGACGGGGGTCTATATCCGCGGCCCTCTCTACATTTCCATGTACCTGCTGGCCCTGTGCTATGTCGGCGCCGTGGCTTTGGGCAGCCTCTTCTACGCCAAGCAGTTTGGCCGGAAGACCGTAGGCGTGATCTGGGAATTTCTGCTGCTGGCGGGTACCTGCGCGGTTATCCAGATGATCTATAACGATATTCTCATGACCAGCTTTGGCATAGCCCTGGGTATTTCCGTCCTGTTTTTGACCATCAACAATCCCTATGGCTATACGGACAGCCTGACAGGGGTTTATGACAGAAAGTATTTCCATGAGTTTCTGCAGCCCCTGATCGCAAGGCGGCGGTCCCTCCACTGCATCGGCGTGGATGTCACCTGCCTGCGCCGGATCAACCGGATGTACGGTGCCGAAGCGGGGGACAGCCTCCTGCGGCAGGTGGCATCATTGCTGCGGGGCCCGGAAAGCAGTACCTGGGTGTTCCGCTTCGGCGGGAGCCAGTTCCTGGCGGTGGTGAAGACCCTGCGGGAGTATGAGGAGCTGCTGGAATCGGCAAAGGATTTCAGTAAGAAAAGCATTCAACTGGGCGGGGATGATTCTGCCATTGCTCTGACGGTCAGCGGGATCATGCACTGTGAGGAAATGGGTTCCTGCGAGTCCATTGTTGCTTACATCGAGTACCTAAATTCTCTGGCGCCGGAAAAGGAATCCTCCTTTGTGGTTCAGAGCAGCGCCCAGACCCTCCGGGGCTTCCACTACCAGCAGATGGTGGAGGATTACCTGCCCACGGCGATCCGTGAGGATAAGTTTACCGTGCATTACCAGCCGGTGTATTCCATCCGGGAGGGACAGTATATTTCTCTGGAGGCACTGAGCCGCCTGCAGCACCCCCAGCTTGGCTATATCTCCCCGGAGGTCTTTATCGCGGTGGCGGAGAGGGCCAACTGTATGACCCAGATCGGCCTGCTGCAGATGCACAGGATCTGCGCCTTTATCCGGGAGAACAAGGATAAGCTCCACGGGATCCGGAACATTAAGGTGAATCTGTCTCCTTCCGAGCTGCTGAACGTGCAGTATTGCCACCAGATGATCCGGGTTATTCGGGAAAGCGGGGTGGACCCCTCCTTTATCCATATTGAGGTCACGGAGAGCCTGGCTACCGAGTATGAGGAAGCGCTGTATAAAATGGTCGGGGAGTTTTCGCAGGCGGGGATCGGCCTGTGTATGGATGATTTCGGGTCCGGCTATGCCAATCTGAACGCCGTTTTGCAGCTTCCTTTCTCCATCATTAAAATGGACCGCTCCATGCTGACAGATATCTGCAAAAATGAACGCAACTGCATCCTCCTGGAGGGAATTGTCCGGGTCTTCCGCTCCCTGGGCTACCAGACCGTTGCCGAGGGTGTGGAGACAAAGGAGGAGCTGGACAAGGTGACCCAGCTGGGCATCGATATGATTCAGGGCTTCTATTTCTCCCGGCCTCTGGAGGGTGGAAAGCTTCTGGAGCTGCTGAAAGAGAACGGACAGGAAAAAGGATAAAAGGAAAATTGATATGTACCCCCAATACTGGACATCCGGTATTGGGGGTACATATCAATTTCAGTTTTTGTAACTATTCAGTCGCTTGCGTCATTGCGAAGAGTAGCGCACTACGACCTGGGAATCTCCATCGAATTCCAGGCAGCCTATCGTCATCCATTCGTAGGGGCGGTCATTGACCGCCCGCAAAAATGTACTGAATTCTAAGGAACCTCTGAATAAATCGGCTGCGGCTGAGCGGCGGGTCTTTTGCCCCATCCGTTCCGTAATGAAATTGGGAAATACACAAAGTATTCCCTCAATTTCATTCCTTTCGGCTGAGCCAAAATCCCTCGCCGTCAGCTCTTGCCGATTTAATCAGAGGTTCCCTAACATTAATTTACGTTGAATAGCACCTTTTCGCCGAAAGAAATACGAATAGTTCATCTTTTCCTGCTGGGCGCTCAATGAGCGCCCCTACGGAGTGCGGCGTCTGTGATTCGGAAATTCGAGGGGGATTGCCAGGTCAGTAGTGCGCTGCTTTATCGCAATGACTGGAAATTCGATAGCTCGCTAAATTTCAATTTGTATACTTGTTGTATACTAGCTGAGTAAACCGATATACACATTATGAGCAGCACAATGTTGTAGTCCCGAAGTTCGGTGTAATTGTGCTTATCCAGAGCCTTTAGAAGGGTCTGGATGTCCCTGATTTCCGCAGGCTGAACATTTCCTTCATCTCGCACTTTCTTCAGTTCCAGTTTCTCGAAGGGGTTGTAGGGGATGTAGTCTTGCTTTGCCGCCCATGCAAATAGGGCATGAAGATACTGGTAGGGATGATTGAATCTTGCAGGACTGGTTTTGGGAATGTCAGCGAAGTATTCCAAAATTTCAATCTTCAGGACATCCACATCCAAGGAATTTTGGGAATGTTCAAGGAATTTGTCGATGTACTTTTTGTAGTCGTTCAGTGTTCGTTCCCGAACCTTCTGAGCCTTTTTCAGGGCAAGAAACTCATTGGCAACTTCTACCAAAGTTCGGTCATCGCAGACCATTTTCATTCGCATACTTTGCACCTCACAATTTGTCAAAACCGTAGGCTCAGAAGCATTTTTTGAGATTCTTGAAATCCGTAACTTGAACTTTTAGATAACAAAAAATTGGGAATTTACGAGATTTCTCGTAAATTCCCAATTTTGGCAGGGGCACAAGGACTTGAACCCTGAGCCTACGGTTTTGGAGACCGCCGCTCTACCAATTGAGCTATACCCCTATATGCAAGAGGGCCGAGGCCCTGAAAAAACTGGTGGGCCTTCAGGGATTCGAACCCGGGACGATCCGGTTATGAGCCGGAGGCTCTAACCAACTGAGCTAAAGGCCCATAAAGATTGGTGAGAAGCTCACCACAACGGGGATTATAACACGGAAAAAAGCGTATGTCAAGGGTAAACTTCCAAATCCCGGGAAAGGAAAAAAGACAGTGTTTGTCCGGCAGAAAGTACATAGGAAACGAAGACTCCGCTGCCGGGAGTGTGCAGCACGGAGCCTTTCGAAAAAGCGGTCAAGCTAACCCGTCTTACAGGTCATTGCGAACCAGTGACCGATGTCACTGGTGTGGCAATCCCCATCTTTAGTAGGACATGGTCACAATGACGATGGGGATTCCCACACCAGTTTGAGAACTGGTTCGGAATGACAGGTAATTTGAAGCGTGGCCGGCTGTACGGCAGAGAGTTCCATGTCTGACTTGCGGAACGCAATTTCATCCGTTCCCGGTTGGTATCGTTCTGTCGTGGACGTACCGATCAGGCCGAACATGATTACTCAAAATCTTCCATATCCAGGATTTCCCCATCCTCGGTCAGGGGTGTTTTCTCCCCGTCCCGGATGAGAAAAGCCTTGCCAAGCAGCAGAAGCTGGTCGTCATCCTGGTAAAAGTAGCTGCCATCCGGCAGGGCAAAGAAGGTATGTCCGAAGCTGTCGGCATAGGTAATGTTCTCAAAGAGCCGCAGGCCGTCCAGAATGTTGTTCTTGACCTTTTGATAATGGGGCAGGATATTCACTTCTGTGAGGGCCAGGCCGGGCGCGAAGCGGGGAAAGTCCGGGGAGGACTCTCCTTCTTCCTCGGGCTGGACGTATACCTCGTCGGCGGCATTCATGGAGCCGGCGCTGATGCCCATGACCACGCCCGGGAAGCCCTCCAGGATTTCCCGCAGATGGATGTCCTGAAAAAAGGCGTTCTGCGTGGGAACGTGCCCCCCGGCAAGAATGATAAAGTCGCTGCTGTTTACCAGTTCCTCCGCGTCTTCGGCGTTGGTGCCGTCCAGTACGGTGTAGCTGCTGAACCAGATCCCCACCTCGGCGCAGGCGCTGACCACATCGGAACCGAACTGGCAGGTCAGGTCGTGGCGCTCCGGATCGGAGGCAACAAACAGGCACCGGCAGTAGGGGGGGAGAGCCTCCCGGAGCCGGTCAACAAAGCTGTTGGCGTTAGACAGAATCGCCCGGTCCGCCCCGTCCACAAAGGGGCTGCTGGTAATGAATACGGTCATAAATTTCCTCCTGTGTCTGTGTAGCTCAGCTCTAGGAAAGTCGGAAATCGGGGAAGTATTCTTTCACGAAGTCCACATCCTTCACCTGGAAGGATCTGCCCTTCAGCGGTTCCAGGATCCCGGCATCCGTGGGAAAGGTGAATGTGAGGCGGTAGGAATAGAGGGCCTGATAGTCCCGGTCGAACCGCTTGTCCAGCTTGCCGTACTTTCCGTCCCCCAGCAGGGGGTGACCGGCGTGGGCAAACTGTGCCCGGATCTGATGGGTCCGTCCGGTGACCAGTCGGCACTCCACCAATGTCAGGCCATTGCGGAGGGTAAGCACCCGGTAATCCGTCCGGCAGGACTTACTCCCGGGCTGGGGGGTGTCGGTGACAAAGACCCGGTTTTTCTTGGCATCCTTAAAAAGAAACCCGGTAAGGCTCCCTTCCTTTTTGGGGAGGGTCCCCTCCACAATGGCGAGGTACCGCTTGTCGATCTCCCGGTCCCTGATTTTCTGATTCAGAATCCGCAGAGCCTCGGCGGTCTTGGCGGCGATGACGATGCCCCCGGTGTTCCGGTCAATGCGGTTGCACAGGGCGGGGGTAAAGGCATTTTCCTCCCGGGGCCGCCACTCCTTCTTCTGGTACAGATAGGCCTGAATCTGGTCAATGAGGGTTCTGCCGTATTCCGCCCCGTCATGGGGGTGGACAGCCAGTCCGGGCCGCTTGTCCACCAGGAGAATATTTTCATCCTCGTAAACGATATTGAGCTTGGGCGCGGCTACCGTGAGGTAGGCGTTGTCCTCCCGGGGCTTGTCGAAAAACTCGTCGTTGATATACAGCGACAGCACATCCCCCGCCTGGAGCCGGGTGTCCCGCTCCGCCCGGGCGCCGTTCAGCTTGATCCGCTTGATGCGGATATATTTCTGGGCAAGGGAAGCCGGGAGCAGGGGGACCGCTTTAGCAAGAAACCGGTCCAGCCGCTGCCCGGCGTCGTTTTGCCCGATGGTCAGCTCTTTCATAAGGCCCCCGCGTTCTTTTCAAAGTGGCGGTTGATCTGATCGGTGAACTCCTGGGCGGGGTTGTAGCCTAGCTTGCGCTGACGGTTATTCATAGCGGCTACCTCCAGGATCACAGCCAGATTTCGTCCGGGGGTGATGGGAATGGTGTTCATGGGAACCTTGACGCCAAGAATTTCCATATACTGATCCTCCAGGCCCAGCCGGTCATAGGCCTCCTGGGAGTTCCAGGGCACGATATTCACCACCAGGTTGATCTCGTTTTCCGAGCGGATGGCGCCCATACCGAAAAGCTTGGCCACATTGATGATGCCGATGCCCCGCAGCTCGATATAGTCCCGGATCAGCTCCGGGGCGGTGCCGGACAGGGAATTCTCCGTAATCTTCCGGATCTCCACCGCGTCGTCGGCAATGAGCCGGTGTCCGCGCTTGAGAAGCTCCAGAGCGGCCTCGCTCTTGCCGATGCCGCTGTCGCCGATGAGAAGCAGTCCTTCGCCGTAAACCTCCATCAGCACGCCGTGGCGGGTGATCCGGGGAGCCAGGGCGGCCCGCAGGTAAGTGATGATGGTGGACGCCACGGTGCTGGTGGCCCTGTGGCTGCGCAGGACCGTGACATTATGCTTTTTTGCCATTTCCAGGCACTGGGGATCCGGGGGAAGATTCCGGGCCATAATCAGCGCCGGGGGTTTATAGGAGAAAAAGCGGTCAAAGATCACCAACCGCTCCGCGGGGGTAAACCGCTCAACAAAGCTGACCTCCACATTGCCCATGAGCTGAAGCCGCATGGGCTCAAAATGGTCAAAATAGCCGGCAAGCTGCAGCCCGGGCCTTGCCACATCCTCCACAGTCAGGTGGATGGACTCGTAGTCTGTGGACAAAAAGGCCGGCTCCAGGTGAAATTCCCTCACCAGGGTGGTCAGAGGGACGCTGTATGTGTCGGGCATCCGGATGCCTCCCTTACTATTTGGTCTTAGAAAGTGTTATACAGGGATATTATACCAATCTCCCGGGGAATATCAACAGGAAAATAAAAAAATCAGATTTTGTAAAAAAAGTACTTGCTTTTTCCTTTGAAATCTGGTATATTATTCAGGCCTGTAAAGGCGGATATGTGCAAGTTGTCATCCGGATAGGAGGTGCAAGAAATGGCGAAATGTGATTATTGCGGCAAGGGCGTGACTTTCGGTATCAAAGTCTCCCACTCCCACAGACGTTCCAACCGTACCTGGAGCCCCAACGTGAAGCGGGTCAAGGCTATCGTGAATGGAACCCCCTGCCATGTGTACGCATGTACCAGATGCCTCCGTTCCAATAAGGTTCAGAGAGCGGTCTGATTTGGCTGATAAACGCGCTGCTGGTTTTCCGGCAGCGTTTTTATTTTTATGCTTATCGGTCGAACGAAACAAGCATACAAATTGGAATTTGCAGGGCTATCGAATTCCCGGTCATTGCGAGCCAGTGCTCACACTGGCGTGGCAATCTCCTGGATAGGAGTACAGTTTCTCGTGGATGAATTCCGGAAAACGGCTCAAAAAGGACAATCTGTATGACGATAGGCTGCCTGGAATTCGATGGAGATTCCCACACCAGCGTGCGCGCTGGTTCGGAATGACAGTGTTGTTCGGAGCCCGCACTTACCTCTGCAAATTCCCAATTTGTCGTGCTGGTGCGTTAAACCGATGAGCGCATTTTTTATAGAGGGCATAAAATAACACCCGCGACATATTGCCGCGGGTGCATGTTTTATGGAGCAGCAGTGGCCGCTATGATTAAATCGCCCTGACGGAGCCGCCCTCCCGGAGGATTGCTTCCAGCCGGACATGGCGGGTGGGGCCGCCGTTTTCCAGTATGTTCATCAGGATCTCCACGGATTCCCGGCCCATTTCCTCGGCGGGCTGGATCAGAGTGGTCAGAGGGGGAAGGGTATAGGCAGAAACAGCCAGACCGTCGATGGCTATGACGGAGCAGTCCTCGGGAACCCGCCTGCCGTGGTCGTGCAGGGCTTTGATGGCGGCAATGGCAAAGGTGTCGGACAGGGTAAAGATGGCGGAAAAATCGGCGCCGCTGTCCAGGAGGGCATTCATTCCGGCGTAAGCGTCCTCAATGTCAAACTGGCCGTCGGTGCAGGCAAGCAGTGTCGGGTCAAAGGGAATGCCGTGATCGGCAAGAGCTGCCAGATACCCCTTGTAACGCAGCTCGCTGATGGACCGGTCATCCCGGCTGGACACCAGGGCGGCAATGCGCCGGTGGCCCAGAGCAATGAGGTGGGATACGGCCTGGTAGGCGGTTTTGTAGTCGTCGATGGAGATGGAGGAGTAGCTGCCCGGGTCCAGGGAGCCGAAAACATTGGAATAGGAGCAGCACACATAGGGTACGCCGATGGAGCTGAGCTCCGCCGGGGTATAGTCGAAGCGGCCCCCCAGGAAGATCAGGCCCTGAAGCTTCTTTTCCCGTTCCAGCATGGCGCCGGTCTTGATTTCGTCCGCGTCGGAAGTGATCTGCCGCAGCACCATAGTATAGCCGCCCCGGTCGATCTCCCGGGAGACGGACTTCAGCATTTCGGAGAAGAACAGGTTTCCGCTGCCTCTGACTACCACACCGATGGCATCGGAATGGCTGCGCACCAGGTCTCTGGCGCTGTCGTTGGGGATATACCCGCTGGCCTCCACCACTGCCAGCACCCGCTGCCGGACGGATTCGCTGACATCTGGCCGGTTGTTCAGCACCCGGGAGACGGTACTGATGCTGACACCGCTTATTTTTGCAATATCTTTGATCGTCATGATGGTACAACCCTCTTTTCGGATCCGGGACGGCAGAAGTTGAAAACGTTCCCGGAAACGTTTTCGAATATGCTGCTATCCTACCATGTTCCTCCGAAAATGTCAACCTGGACTGTGGTAAAGTCCTGGTATTTCGTGAAAAAAGTACAATTTGTGTTAAAATATTTGTCAATTCTAACGATAGAAAGCTGGCGTAAGCGGACCCTAAACCGGCATGGTTTCTCCTTCATCGGGAAGATCGAACATGGTCTTCATCAGCGTTTTTCCCGTTTCCGTGCGGAATACCTTACGCAGAGCGGACAGGGCGGCTTCCTGGGACATCTTCTCTTCAAAGCAGTTTACCAGAAAATCCGCTTCCAGCAGGATCCGGTAGTCAGGGCCGTCCACGCCGGTGTAGGTATGGTGCCGGGAGACAAGATAGCAGACCCGGTCAATGGCTTCCCGGGAATAGCCCGCTTCTGCGAGCATTTTGTCTGCCAGGGGAGGGCCCTCTTTTTCCTGAAGCGGCCCGGCGCAGGAGCCGTATTTTTCTTCCGCGGGCCGGATGCCAATGTCATGGACCAGCGCCGCGGCTTCCAGAACCGCCTGTTGGGCGCCGGAAAGCCCCTCCTGCCGTCCGATGTAGGCGGCAAAGCTGTGCACCTTAACAAAATGCTGGATGCGGGCTGGGTCGCCCCGGTAAAATGCCACCATTTTCTGATAGAGAAGATCCTGTTTTTTCATGGGAAAGCCTCCTGTATCGTCTGCCCACGCCCGCAGGGAGAGGGATGGTCACCCGGAAACCGGCTGGGAAAACGTAAAATAATGGACCTATTCTAGCACAACGTGTGTCTTTACGCAATGGTGATGGGAAAACCAGCAGAGAAAAAGGGAGGGAAGATTCCGCTTTTCTGTTGCAAAAGGCCGTCGGGTGTGCTATTCTGAAGAAAACAGAAAACAAGGAGGAAATACCATGGCATTTTTACAGGTGGAATTCTTTTCCAAAACCCTTGGGGTAGCGTCCACGGTGAATGTGATCCTGCCGGAGGCGGATATGGGCATTGGCGTGTCGGCAGGAGGCGGGAAGGAAACGCTTCCCAAGGTGCTGTACCTGCTCCACGGGTACAGCGACGACCACTCCATCTGGATGCGCCGCACCAGTGTGGAGCGTTATGCCGCCGAGTATCCCCTGGCGGTGGTCATGCCGGCGGTGAATCACTCCTTCTACTGCAACGAGGCGGAGGGAGAACGGTACTGGGACTATATTTCCGAGGAACTGCCCCAGGTGATGCACCGTTTCTTTCGGCTGTCGGACAAGCCGGAGGATACCTTTGCAGCAGGACTCAGCATGGGCGGCTACGGCGCGCTGAAGCTGGGCCTGACCCATCCTGACCGGTTTGCCGCCGTGGGAAGCTTCTCCGGCGCCGTGGATGTGGCGGATACCGCACGGTTCAAAGCGGACATGCGCCGGGAAAAGGAGCGGGTGTTCGGCAATCTGGAAAAGATCGCCGGCTCCGACCTGGACCTTTTCCATCTTCTGAAAGTCCACGGCGGGGACGCAAAGAAGCCCAAGCTGTATGTATCCTGCGGAACGGCGGATTTTCTCTACTGGGCCCATCAGAAATTTGTCCCGGCGGCGGAAGAAAGCGGCTGGGATGTGACCCATTACGAAAAGCCCGGCGCAACCCATGAGTGGGGCTTCTGGGATGAACAAATCCGGTATTTCATTCCCTGGATGCTGGGAAAGAAAGAATAGCAAAAAGAGAGCGGTATTGATCTTTTGCCGGATACAAAAGGGTAACCGCGCATGTATTAGACAAGACAGAATAAGCAGGGGGAGAAAAGTGAGCAAAAGAGTAGATCTTATCAATACGTTTTATGATGGTTATCGAGAGGATGTGAGGCTTTCAAAAAGCAGGCATGGACAGCTTGAATATCTGACTACCATGCACTATGTGCATCAAATGCTCCCGGAAAACGGAAAAATTTTGGAAGTTGGCGCTGGTACGGGCAGATACTCAATCGCATTGGCAAAAGAGGGATATGCGGTCACTGCAATCGAACTGGCAGAGAATAATCTTGAAATCCTGCAAAAAAACAGCAAAGGTATCAAAAATATCAA
Organism: uncultured Clostridia bacterium; assembly: GCA_945873295.1. Taxonomy (GTDB): domain Bacteria; phylum Bacillota; class Clostridia; order Oscillospirales; family Oscillospiraceae; genus Faecousia. The sequence goes on along the minus strand of CAMCCS010000044.1, from coordinate 1,964 downwards.
TGTCTTTCAAGGAGATGCTCTTGATTTAAGCCGACTAAAAGACAATACCTACGACCTCACGTTGGTTTTAGGGCCATTGTATCATCTTTATGAAAAAGAAGAGCAGAAACTGGCACTGAAAGAGGCAATTCGTGTCACAAAAAACAATGGCATTGTTATGATTGCATTTTTGTCCGTCCATGCCATTTTGTTTGACAATTACCTTAAGGGAAACTTGTGTTCAGGAATTGAAGAAAACTTTACCACGGAATACGGGGTAAAGCACTTTGATGAACAGTTATTTACAGGTTTCAATGTTGACGAGTTTGAGGCTCTGTTCAATGATATGCCAGTTGAATGGATCACAACGGCTGCCACAGACGGTATTCTTCAGTTGGCTGAGGGAAGAAAGGATTTCACAATGTCTGATGATGAATTTGAGGCTTTCACAAAGTATCATTTGCACCATTGTGAAAAGCGAGAGCTTTTGGGGTGTTCAAGTCATCTTCTCTATATTTGTAAAAAGCAAAACTAAATTGTGTTCTTCTTTACTCTCCTGTGGAGTATCACGTGTCTAAAAGAAGTTTATTCTCCTTAAAAATGTACTGAAAAAATCCTCCGTATGATCATAACCATACGGAGGATTTACTGTGTTAGGTGCACAGCCTAGCATACCGCTCTCTTTTGCGTCTAAGCCCCCACGGCCATCTTCCATAGCCAGTAGATGAAGCCCTACACCACGCTGGCTGCCGTGCCGTAGACCAGCACCGGCCCGGCGATGGTGAACATCTTCGCCCCCACGCCCAGGACAAAGCCCTCTGGTGCTGTCAATATAGGACACAGTATTATCTGAAATTCTATCAAAAAAGAGCAAATCAATGCAAACGTGAGGATTTACAGCAGATTTGTAATATGATATGATAAAAATAAAAGGGGTGTTGTATATGAAGCCATTTTTAGGGATTGACTTAACAATCGACCCCAAAAACGAGCAGATTAACGGTAAAGAATTTTTAATTCAGCTGCCATCCGCTACATTGTCCCAGTCTTTGGATACTTCTACGGATCAAGTAAATCAAATCATCAAAACATCTAAATTACCGCTGGCGTTTCGCATAATTCAGTTTATCTGTGGCATTTGCGCACTTCTTATTGCATCTGGTATATTAAGGGCAGATGTTTCACTTGAAGAAGGTTATCAGAACGCCCCCTGGCTATTTTGGACTGGAGGTATTTGTGTAGCGGTTTGGTTGGTTTTGTGGATTTGTAGCAAGCAAAAAGCCAAAACTGTTCTCAAAACTGACGAGAGCTCACAGACATTCTCTCATTTAGACGGCATTTCCCATGCTGTTTACACGGAATTGGCTGTGCCTGACAATGCTAAAAATATTGATATTCTGTCCTTCTTCTATAAAGTCAAAAACGGGAACATAAAAGTCTGTGAAAAAGCCGTATGTACACAGTTCTTCAATCCCGAATTCAAAGTTTTTGCCGATGCCAATAATTTATATTTAGCAAACCTGGAAGGAAAATATGCTTTTCCATTATCTTCCATCGGAGAAATCCACACTGTTAAAAAGCATATACGTATTGCCGGATGGAACAAAGAAGAAAAGTTCAACAAGGGTATCTATAAACAGTATAAATTAACAACAGACAACTATGGTTGTATTCACTGTAACTATTATCACATTATTGAAATAAGCCGTAATAGTGAATCATTTGGGATTTACATTCCTTGTTACGAATTACCCATTTTTGAAGATTTTATCAAATAAAACGCAAAAGGCTTGACCGGATTATTGGTCAAGCTTTTTTGCATTAAAACAAGGTTGTTATCCAATAAATCAAGCCATACACCACCGAGGCAGATACGCCGTAGACCAGCACCGGCCCGGCGATGGTGAACATCTTGGCGCCCACGCCTAGGACAAAGCCCTCGGTCTTGAACTCCACAGCCGGGGCGGCGATGGAATTTGCAAAGC
>CAMCCS010000043.1 GCA_945873295.1 uncultured Clostridia bacterium | reverse complement strand
CCGGGGAAATAAGCGGGGATATTCCGTTCAGCATATTGATTCCCTCCCAGAAAGCGGTTCTTATACAAATTCGCAGTCCCAGACGGCAACGCCGCTGTCCTGGAACACATCCTCCAGCCGGGCGCGCAGATCCTGGGCGCTGACACCTTTTTTCAGTACCACCTGCAAAAATCCGCCGCCTCCCGCACCGCAGATCATTTTTCCGTCGATCAGGTCGTCAATAACCAGGAAAATCTGGTCGATGCAGGTATTGGTGCTCCCGGCATCGATGCGCTTACTCTCGTCCCAATGCTGGGTCAGGAGCTGGGCAAAGCCGTCCACATTCCCCTTTTCCAGCTCGAAGCGCATGAGTACCGCCAGACGCTGGATTTTGCTGTGGGCATCCAGGCTCTCCGGGTCATTGCAGATGTACCGGTTCACCACGTCCCGCAATAGATTTCTTGCCAGCCGCCGCTGACCGGTATAGATTACCTTGAACCGCCGGTTCAGCTCCGCCAGCGTCTCCTGGCTCAGGTCACAGGGGACGCAGCGGATGTGCTGCTTTAGCCCCGGCTGGGTGGAGATCAGCTTGATTCCGGGAGCGATGCCCCCCACCTGGTCCTGCCAGCCGCCTCCGGTGGACATGAGCTGCTCCATACACAGCACCTTTTCAAAGACCTCGCTGTCCGAAGGCTTCTTTCCCATGGCCCCCAGCAGGGCCCGGACGCAGGCCCCGGCCAGAATGGAGCTGGTGCCCAGGCCGCTGCCCTTGGGGATGTCCATAACCCGGGTATTCATATACAGGCCGGAGCCGAGACGTTCGCAGAGGTCCGCCACCGCCCCACCGCCCTGGTAGGGAATCACCCCGCAGGCAATGAGCGCCGCCTTGTGCAAGGCAAAGGGGTCGGCAGGATTCCGGCAGTCCTGCAGCTGCTCCAGCCGGTCAAACTCCCGGTAGGAGCCGATGTCCGTGCTGGCCAGGGCAATGACCTGCCGGTTCAGACGCCGGGCGGACGCTTCCACCGGCAGCTTCCCGCCGAAGGAGATGGCGGCGTTCAGCACTGTACCGCCGTTTTCCATACAGTAGGGGGGCGTATCGCTCCAACCGCCGCCGAAATTCACCCGGACCGGCAGCCGGGCGGTCTCGTCCCGGACAAGGCGCAGGGTTTCGTCATAGCGGACGGACCCCTCCGCCGCCTGCAGCGTAGCCTGGCACACCGCAGCCAGGCACCGGTCAGCGTAGGCAGCCTTGCCGGTGATCTTCCCCAGGTAGGCAAAGATCCGGATGCACCGGCTGAAATCGGTAAGGTCCCGGGTGTCCAGGGCCTCCGCCTTTCCCACCAAGTATTCCTCGGTAAAGGGGCGCAGCTTGGGATAGGCAGCTTTGACTTCCGCCGCCGGAACGCCCCGGCTTATCTCGTCCAGGATCGCTTCCGCCACCACCTGCTCATAGAGGTTTTCCTGCCAGGGAACGATCTGGGTCACGTCCGCCCGGAGGAAGCTTTCCTGGAGGGAAAGCAGCTCCCCGGCTGCGTCCCCCGCCAGAGTCCGGTGGACCGCTTCCTCCATGGTATCGCAGACGGGGTACAGGGGCGCCGTCCACAGGGGCTGTCCCAGCTCCCGCCCGAAAAGCTTTGTTTCCTTGGGGTTGTCGTCTACGCCGTACATCCGGCAGACGAAACGCCCGTCCGTCAGCTTCAGGCCGTGCAGTACGGTGCCATCGGGAACGGCGTCCCCCGCCATGGTCACGCCGGAAATGACGCAGCGGCTTCCGATGATGCTGCCGCTGTGGATCCGGCAATCTTCAATATAGGAGCCCGGGCCCACATGGGCCCCGGGGCTTACATAGCTGTTGCTGATGGCGTAGCTGTCCGGGGTGAGGCTACCGTTCACCACACTTTTCCAGCCCAGGAACCGGTACTGCTCCATGCCGTCGGTCATAAGGTGCAGCAGCTCCCGGGTGGTGCCGAAGTGGATAAAGGAGGCAGGAGACAGCCGGATGAGCTTCATCCTATAAGGATGCAGAATATTCCAGAGGGTAGTCCGGCACTGCCGCAGCTCCGGCGTGAAATCCCCCTCCGGCTTTTCTTCATAGAACTGTTCCAGCGTGGAACAGGATGCCATGGGATACAGGAAATCCGCGTAGAAGGACAGCCGCGCCCGGTCATTTACATAGGCCCGGTAGCTTTCCGGCGTGTCGATGAGGCTGTACAGGCTGCTGAGGACCCCGGGGGCCAGGATCACCGCACCGGTATCGATATTCACATTCCCCCGGGCATCCACCGCGCCGCAGTCAGACAGGGTCTTCTCCGTCTGCTTGTGGAGGAATCTTCCCACAAAGCCCGCTTCATCCGGCAGGTACACCCCGTGATCCTTGCCGGTGGATACGTGCTCCTTGATGGAAAGGGCCGCGGCTCCCCCGGTATCCCCGCCGTAAAAATCGATCTGCAGGGCGTTAAACAAAAGCAGCACATCCCCGGAGCACACCAGCATCCCCTCCCCGATCCGGGAGGCAACGGTGCTCATGCCGATCATGAATTCATCGAACAGGGTACTCCGCCGGCCGTCGGGCAGAAGCCGGGGCACGGGCGAAAAGAGCTTGCCGCAGGCGGAATACTGGGGGACCCGCTTACTGTCCCCGCCGGAGTGGATGACCAGCACCCGCCGCCGGAAAGAACCGGCATGGTCATACAGGTAGCGGATGCAGGACAGGGTGGCGCCGCCGGAGCCGATGCGCTGGCCGTTCCGGTCCGGGATCACCGCGTAGTGGGTCCGCTTTGGAAGCTGTCCGCTTGCCAAACGGTGCTTAATCTGCGTGGTATAGGCCTTTGCCTGGGCCTCGTTGCTGGCGGTCAGCAGGACATAGTCCCAGGTGGGTTTCCGGTCATCGCTCAGGACAGACAGATAGTATTCCAGCGCGTCCTGATAGGACTGCTGCTCAAAAAGCGTCGTATAGTCCGTCATGGTCAGCCCTCCGCTTCTTTTTTGTACTGTATAGGGCCAGTATAAAAGATTTCCCCCAAAAAGTAAAGCCCCATTCTCCCGCCGGGCCGGCAGTGCCGGCGGGTCGAATGGACAGTTGACAGGAAACAGTTGTGGTGCCAGGAGGCCGTATAAGAGACTGCACTTCCAAGTAACGTGTCATTCCGAGCCAGCGGATGGATGTGGTGTGGGAATCTCCATCGAATTTCAGGCAGCCTATCGTCATCCATTCGTAGGGGCGGTCATTGACCGCCCGCCGGGCAGGGCCCGGACCCAAGTCGTGACGAACCTGGTCTATAATCGCTTTTGCCCTGACCCGCTCGGTATCGTACCATCTTTGTAGGGGCGGTCATTGACCGCCCGCAAAAATGTACCGAATTCCAGCATTAATTCATGTAAAATGGAACCTTTTCGCCGAAAGAAATAGGAATACAGAGCCTTTCCCTGCCGGGCGCTCAATGAGCGCCCCTATGGAGGTAGACGTTCGTGATTCGGAAATTCGAGGGGGATTGCCAGGTCAGTAGTGCGCTACTTCTCGCAATGACCGGGAATTCGGTAGAATGCGGATCATTCATACTAATATGCGATTGAAAGTAGACTTGGCTTTCCGAGCATAAATCGTGATAAAAAAGGCCGAGGACGCAGATGGGCTTTCTGCCCATCAAGGACGAGAACGCATTTTAGCGCGATTTAGGCCGGAAAGACTGTCTGATTTTAATCGCATATTAGTATCAGGTAAGTGCTATCAAAATACCGGAATGGGAAAAAGGTGTGCCGCGGAAGCACCCACGGCACACCCAAATAAATTTGACTTGTCCCTAAGGGACACCTTAACTGCCCCGACCGGGCAATTTCACCGGGCCAAAGGCCCGATTTCACTGGCAGTGCCGCGTTTTGCGGCACTGCCCATCATCCCATGGTGCTGATCCTGACGGTACTGCCGCCGGAGGGGGCCTTTTCCACGATGACCTGCCGGTCAATCTGCCGGCGCAGCTCCGCCACATGGGAGATGATGCCCACCAGCCGGCTGCTTTCCGTCAGGGAGCGCAGCGCCCCCATGGCCTGCTGCAAGGTCTCGTCGTCCAAAGAGCCGAAGCCCTCGTCCACAAACATGGTATCCAGCCGCACACCGCCGGAGCTGCTCTGCACCTCCTCCGACATGCCCAGGGCCAGGGCCAAGGAGGCAATGAAGGATTCGCCGCCGGAAAGGCTGCGGACGCTTCGCACCGTGCCGTTATAGTGGTCAATGACATCCAGGTCCAGGCCGATCTGCCCCCGGAGGGAATCCGCCGTCTGACGCCGCTTCAGGTCGTACTTACCCCCGGACATTTTCATCAGGTGCACATTGGCCCTCCCCAGGATCCGGTCAAAATAGCCCATCTGGACATAAGTTTCCAGCATGATCTTGGATTTTCCCGGCAGGCTCCCGTTGGCGGTATCGGACAGGGCTTTCATCCAGGTCAGTTCCTTTTCCAGCCGCCCCAGCTTATCCAGCCGTTCTGTCAGCCCGGTAAGGCACACCCGGTTGTTTTCCCGCCGGGAATAGACCCGGTTCCGCTGCTCCCGGGCAAGGCTCCGCCGTGCGGTCAGCTCCCTTTGGGTCTTCATCAGGGCCTCCATATCGGCCTGCTCCCCTTCTCCGCTCAGCTCCCGGCGCAGGCTTTCCAGGCTTCCTTCCAGGTGCCGGACCGCCTGGGCGCTTTGCTCCCGGTCCTCCCGGGCCCGGGACAAGGCTTCCTCCGTCCGGGAAATGTCCTTGCGCAGGGCATCCGCGGCGGCTTTTGCCTCCCCGGCGCTGCTCCAGCGCAGCTTCTGTGCTTTTTCGCCCCTGCGGATGCGAAGCTGCTCCAGCTCCCGGTCCAGTCCGGCAAGGGTTTCTTTGCTTTTCTGCACCGCTTCCGCCCGGTCTTTCAGCATGGCTTCCTTGGCGGGAAGCGCCTCCCGGATCGCTTTTACCCGGGACACGGCGGCGTTTTCTGCCGTGATCCGCTTTTCCAGTTTCGTAAATGTATCCCGCAGGGCTTCCAGCGCTTCCCGTCCCCGGGCAGCCGCGTTTTCCAGCCCGCAGTCCAGAAGCTCCCGGCAGGCAGCTTCCAGCGTCTGCTCCTGTTCCTGTACCTGGCCCCGAAGCTTCGCCGCCTCCTGGCTGCGCCGGGAGGCGGCTTCCCGGGCAGCGTCTAAGTCCCTTTCCGCCGCTTCCACCTCCGCCTGGGTTGGGGCTGTCTCCGGCAGCACTGCTTTGCTGGGATGATGGGTAGCGCCGCACACCGGGCAGGGTTCCCCCTCCCGCAGACGGCAGGCCATGATCCCCGCCTGGGCATCGTTAAAAGCGTTCCGTTTCCCCCGGGCGTCCTCTATCCGGCTTTCCGCCAGGGCCCGGGCCGAAAGGTAACGCTGCTTTTCTTCGCCGTACCGCTTTTGCAGCTTCCCCAGGGCATCCAGCTGGTCCATTAGCCCCCGGATCCGGACGCCCCGCTCCCGGGCGGCTGCCTGCTCCCCTTTCAGGGCGGCCAGGTTCTCCCCCGCGTTCTGCAGGGTCAGCTGCTCCTGTTTCAGGGCTTCCACCGTCCTGCCGAGGGCGTCCCACTCTTCTTTTTCCTGTTCCAGCCCCCGGCGGCACCCTGCCGCGGCACGCTCCTTTTCGGCAATCTCCTTTTCCAGAGCCTCCGCCGCGGCGTACTCCGGCAGGAGCCCTTCCAGCTCCCCCAGGGCCCGGCGCTTGTCTTCCAGGGCTTCCGCCGCTTCCGTCCGGGCCTTCAGAACTTCCTCCCGGTTTTGCAGCTCCCTTTTTCCCTTTTCCAGGGCTTCTTCCAGCCCGGCAAGGCGCTTTTCCCGCTCTGCCCGCTTTCCGGCGGCGCTTACCGTAACTGCCAGCGCTTCCAGCTGCCGGTCCAATTCTCCGGCGGCTATGTCAAGCCCTTCCAGGCTCTCGCCGTCCGCCCGGATTCCCGCTTCCAGCAGGGCGGTCAACTCCCCGGGAACGGCCCCGGCGCAGGCCTGTTCTCTGGCCCCGGAAAGGGCATCCGTTTCCTCCCACTGAATGAGCCCCGCGGTTTGGCGGAAGGCTCTGCTTTCGCTGTCAAAATCCCGGCCCAACTCCGACAAGCGCCGTTTCAGCTGGTCCTGCACCGTCCGGTAGATGCCGGTACCAAAAATATCCCGGAAAATCTCCTGCCGCTGCTTGGTATCCGCCAGCAGCAGCCGGAGGAAGTCCCCCTGGGCAATCATGGCAATCTGGCAGAACTGCTCCTTGCTGACCCCCAGGATCTCCTGGATCTTTTTTGTAACCCTGCCCCACTGGGTCTCCACCTTTCCGTCGGGGAGAGTCAGCTCCGCCCCGGGAAGCTCCCGGGTAGTGCCCTCTCCCCTGGCCTTTTTCCGGGTGTACTCCGGATTCCGGCGGACCGTATAGGTCTTTCCCCCGTGGGAGAAGGTGAGGATCACCTCCGTGGGGGTGTCCAGGTCGGCGTAATTGGACCGGAGCATGGAGGCGTCCCGGGTGGTGCCGCTGGGCTCGCCGTAGAGGGCAAAGGTGATGGCGTCAAAGATTGTCGTTTTTCCTGCCCCGGTGTCCCCCGTAATGAGGTAGAGCCCCCGCTCCCCCAGGGCATCCATATCGATCTCCTGCCGCGTAGCATAGGGGCCGAAGGCGGATACCGTCAGTCGAATCGGTCTCATCTTGCTCCCTCCCGGATCTTTTCCAGCAGCGCGGCGCAGAAAGCAAGCTGCTCCTCCCCCATGGGCTGCCCGTTCTGGGCTTCGTACAGGGCCGCGAACCAATCTTCCTCGCTTTTATGGGAGGTGGGTTCCTGGGCCAGAGAAACCCCGGCGCTGCGGGTGCGCAGATTGTCATAGTCCAGCTTCATGATATTGGGGTAGATGCTCCTGAGCCTCCCAATGGCGCCGGGCACATCCTCCTCGTCCGTCAGGACAACGTGCAGATAGTCCTCCACCGCCGTGCCCAGGTACTTTTCCCGGAGGGTCAGCTCGTCATAGCGTCCCCGGATTTGGCGCAGGTCGTGCAGGGGTGTCAGGGGCAGGGTGCGGACATGGACCGTGCCTTTTTCCTCCAGCTCCACCACCGTGACGGACTTTACATGGTCCTTTTCGGAAAAGGAATATTTAAGAGGCGTGCCGCAGTAGCGGATCGTATCGCTTCCCACCCGCTGGGGGCCGTGGAGGTGCCCCAGAGCCACATAGTCAAAGGGGGCAAATACGGAAGCGTCCACATTGTCCGTACCCCCCACGGAAAATTCCTCCGATTCGCACCGCTCCGCCCCCGTGACGAACTGGTGGGTGACCAGCACATTCCGCCGGGCTGGGTCCGGGGCCATGTGGGTGACGGCGGCGCGGACGGCATCGGTATAGCTTTCGATGGCTTCCTCAGGAAACGCCCTGCGGACATGGGCGGGCTTTACAAAGGGCAGCATGTAAAAGGCCGTCTGCCCCCATGTATCCTCCAGCACCACCGGCGTTACTGTGCCGTCGTACACCGGGGACATGTGTACCCCCTGGGCTTCCATGAGCCGCCCGCCGAAGGCGATGCGCTCCGGGGAGTCGTGGTTGCCGCTGATGACGAAGATCTCGGTCCCCATTTGCGATAAGCGCACCAGAAAATCATCAAACAGCTCCACCGCTTCCGCTGATGGCACCGGCTTATCATACACATCCCCGGCAATCAGCACCGCCTGGGGCCGCTCTGAATCCACAATGGACAAAATCTTTTCCAGTATGTCCCGCTGGTCATCCAGCATGGAAAAGCCGTTCACCCGCTTTCCCAGGTGCAGGTCGGAAAGATGGATGCATTTCATTGACCGATCACTCCACAGTAACGCTTTTTGCCAGGTTCCGGGGCTTATCCACATCCAGACCCCGGGCAACACTCACATAGTAGGCCATGAGCTGCAGGGGGACCACCGCCAGGCTGGCGGTAAAGTGGGGGTCGGTTTTGGGAATGTACACGGTAAAGTCCACGGTGTCCTCAATGTCGTAGTTTCCGTAGCTGGTCAGGCCCATGAGGTAGGCCCCCCGGCTTTTGACCTCCACCAGATTGCTGACCATCTTTTCATACAGGTTCTCCTGGGTGAGGACTCCCACCACCAGGGTGCCGTCCTCAATGAGGCTGATGGTGCCGTGCTTCAGCTCACCGGCAGCGTAGGCCTCGCTGTGGATATAGCTGATTTCCTTGAGCTTAAGGCTTCCCTCCAGGGCGATGGCATAGTCGATGCCCCGGCCCAAGAAGAATATATCCTTGGCCCCGGAGAACTTGGCGGCAAACCACTGAATCCGCTCCTTATCCTCCAGAGTTTTTTCAATCTGCTCCGGAAGCCGCTGAATGTCCCCCAAGAGCTTAGCATAGGTTTCCCCATCCACCGTGCCCCGGTCCAGGGCAAACTGCACCGCCAGCAGATACACGGCGGCAAGCTGGGCGCTGTAGGCCTTGGTGGTGGCAACGGAGATCTCCGGCCCCGCCAGGGTGTAGAAGACATGGTCCGCCTCCCGGGCAATGGTGCTGCCCACCACGTTGACGATGGCCAGGGTTTTGATGCCCTGGGCCTTGGCCTCCCGTATGGCGGCCAGGGTGTCGGCAGTCTCACCGGACTGGCTGACGGCGATGACCAGGTCGTTCTTTCCCAGAATGGGCCGCCGGTAGCGGAATTCCGAAGCCAGCTCCACCCGAACCCGGACCCGGGCCAGATCCTCCAGCACATACTGGGCCGCCGCCCCCACATGGTAGGCAGAGCCGCAGGCCACAAAGTGGATCATATCCACGTTCCGGATATCCTCCGCTTTCAGGCCCACAGCGCTTAAATCAATGGCGCCGTCGTGGCAGACGGAGTGGATGGTGTCCCGGACGGCCTTGGGCTCCTCGTGGATCTCCTTCATCATGAAGTGCTGGAAGCCGCCCTTTTCCGCCGCCTCCGTGTCCCACTGGATCAGAGTCGGTTCCTTTTCGATCTCGTCGCCGTCCAGATTGAAGAAGGTGATCTTTCCCGGAGACAGCCTGGCCATCTCCATATTGCCGATGTAGTAGACATTGCGGGTGTACTTGAGAATGGCGGGAACATCGGAGGCCAGGTACGCCTCCCCGTCCTCCAGACCCAGAATCATGGGGCTGTCCTTCCGGGCCACGAAAATCTCCCCGGGGTAGTCCCGGAACATCACCGCCAGGGCGTAGGATCCCCGGATCCGGACCATGGTCTTGGCAATGGCGTCAATGGGGCCCATGTTGTACTTTTTATAATAGTAGTCGATATACTTAATGAGGGCCTCTGTGTCGGTCTCGGTGTGGAAGCGGTAGCCCTTACGGATCAGCTTCTCCCGGATCTGCTGGTAGGATTCAATAATGCCGTTGTGCACCCCGATCACATTCAGGTCGTCGCTGCAATGGGGGTGGGCATTGTTTTCCGACGGCTCCCCGTGGGTAGCCCAGCGGGTATGGCCGATGCCGCAGGAGCCGATGACCGCCATGCCGTTGTCGGTTTTTTCATAGAGGTTTTTCAGTCTGCCCTTGGCCTTGACGATGACAGGGGGCTTCTCCCCCTCCCGCACCGCAATACCCGCCGAGTCGTAGCCCCGGTATTCCAGCCGGGTCAGTCCCTCCAGCAGGATGGGAGCCGCATTCTGTTTGCCTGTAAATCCAACAATACCGCACATAGTAAGCACCTCGCTGACAGAAAAGTATGGGTTCTGAAAGGACTAGAATACCATTTTTCTTGCCGTTTTGCAAGAAAAACTATGCCGTCCTTCAAAAATGCCGTTCCCTGCGGTCTCTCACCATCTCCGGAGCCACCGGATTGACGAAAGCATGCGGGGAAACCTGGAAAGAATTGTGCATGTTTCTTGTTGACTTTTCACAAATTTGGTGGTAGTATTTTGTGGATTTCCAATAAAGGAGGCTGTACAATGCGCAATTCAAAAACACGGGATCTGACCAGCGGTGCCCCCATGGGGCTGCTGCTTTCCTTTATGCTTCCCCTGCTGCTGGGCATGCTGTTTCAGCAGTTTTACAATATGGTTGACACCGTTGTGGTAGGAAAGGCTCTGGGCGTTCAGGCTCTGGCGGGCGTGGGCTCCACCGGCTCCATCAGCTTCCTGGTGCTGGGCCTGTGCAACGGCATCTGCGCCGGCTTTGCCATCCCCGTGGCCCAGCGGTTTGGCCGCAGGGACTATGACGGGGTGCGTAAATTCGTGGGGAACATGATCCTCCTGACCGCTGTCCTTGCCGGGATCATCACCCTGGTCACCACCGCCAACTGCCGGAACATCCTCATCTGGATGAGAAATCCGGAGGATACCTTCCAGTTTGCCTACGACTATATCCTGCTCATTTTCCTGGGCATTCCCGCCACCATGCTCTATAATCTCCTGTCCGGCATCATCCGGTCCCTGGGAGATTCCAGGACTCCTCTGTACTTTCTCGTTTTTTCCAGCCTGCTGAATGTAGTACTGGACCTGCTCTTTATTGTCCGGTTCCATATGGGTGTAGCCGGAGCCGGAGCCGCCACGCTTCTGAGCCAGCTGGTCTCCGGGCTGCTGTGCCTGGGGTACATGGCGAAAAATTTCCCCATCCTGCACCTGAACCGGGAGGACCTGATTCCGGACAAACGGTATATCCGGCACCTGCTTGCCATGGGGCTTCCCATGGGCATGCAGTACTCCATCACCGCCATCGGCAGCATCATGCTGCAGACCTCGGTGAACACGTTGGGCTCTGCTGCCATGGCGGCCATGACCGCGGGGAGCAAGGTCGGTGCCTTTGTTCTGTGCCCCTTTGAGGCCATGGGCTCCACCGCCGCCACCTTTGCCGGCCAGAACATCGGCGCCGGAAAGCCCCAGCGGGTCCGCACCGGCGTGTGGGACGCTTCCATACTGGGCACCGCCTATGCCCTGGTGCTTCTTGTCGTCCTGTATTTCTGCGGTGGCAGCCTGACCTCCCTGTTTCTTAACCCCGGGGACGCAGCCGCCATGGACGAGATCCTGCCCCTCAGTGAGCAGTATCTCCTGTCCTGCGCCCTGTTCTATATCCCGCTGCTCTTTGTCTACCTGCTCCGCTTTACCATCCAGGGCCTGGGGTATTCCGGTCTTGCTGTGGTGGCCGGGGTGTTTGAAATGGTGGCCCGAGGCACCTTTGCCCTGTGCCTGGTCCCCAGCCTGGGCTTTAACGCGGTGTGCTTTGCCAGCCCCGCCGCCTGGGTGATGGCGGATGTGTTCCTGTTCCCCGCCTACTTCCACTGCATGAAAAAGCAGGGCTGCGCCTTCCGGTTCCCTGTAAAGCTCACCGCCGCGAAAGCGAAAGGATAAAGGATCGTTTCGCGCATTAGGGCGGGGATCTCTTTCGAATAAGCAGCTGCAAATCAAAAAAGTGTCATTCCGAGCCAGTGCGCACACTGGCGTGGGAATCTCCCTCGTCATTGCGGCTGCATTACTTCTAAAGATGGAGATTGCCACACCAGTCTGAGGACTGGTTCGCAATGACCGGGAATTCGATACCGCGCCTGCCCGCTAAACGATCATTTTTTATATGCTGATACAGCATACTGCGAATGTCTTTCCCGACAGTCCCCAGCCCATCCGGTTTTCCGGATGGGCTTTTTTTCCGGTTGGAAAGCGCCTTGCCTTTTCCCCGGGGGTATGGTATAATGCACCCACTGACCGCGGGGAAGGAGGGCGAGGCGTGGAAAAAAGAAGACGATACATTTCTGCCGGGCTGCTGTTTCTCTACGGCGCGCTGATGCTGTGGCTCCTGTTCTGGCGGGACCGGACCATTGCGGGTATGCCCTACCTTGACCAGCTTCCCATGCATATCAATTTCTATCCTCTGAAGACTATCCGGCTGTATCTCAGGCTGCTGGGTGCCCACCGTCCGGCCCTGGTGTGGACCGCGGTGGTAAATCTTTGGGGAAATGTTCTGATGTTCGTTCCCCTGGGGTTCCTGCTTCCCGCTACGTTCCCCCGGCTCAGGAAATGGTACCGGACGCTGCTCACCGCCGCCGGAATCGTTACCCTGGTGGAGCTGACGCAGATGCTCTTTCTTGTGGGGACCTGCGATATTGACGACCTGCTTCTGAACCTCATTGGCACAGCCCTGGGCTACGGCCTGTTTGCCGCCATGCGGATTTTCGTTAAAAAATAAAACCTCCCTTTCCGCATCCGGAAAAGGGAGGTTTTTCTGCATTATGGCTTTTTGCTTTGGGCATTTCGGTTCTGCTCAGAAAACTATAAATTGGAATTTGTCGAATTCCCGGTCATTGCGAACCAGTCCGCAGACTGGTGTGGCAATCCCCTGGATAGGAGTACCATTTCTCGATAACACAGGTAGGTTCCGGGAAACGGCACAAAAAAGAACAGTCTGTATGACGATAGGCTGCTCGGAATTCGATGGAGATTCCCACACCAGCGTGCGCGCTGGTTCGGAATGACAGTGTTGTTCGGGGTGCGCTCCTCTCGACAAATTCCAATTAAGGTTATCGGCTTTAGTAAGCACACTCAATTTGGTATGT
>CAMCCS010000042.1 GCA_945873295.1 uncultured Clostridia bacterium | reverse complement strand
AGTTGTAGCGAGGTGCTTCAGCTTAACTTAGTGACATTGCATTGCGAACCAGTCCTCTTAAAAGGAAATTGTTATCCCGGAAGAAATCCGCTCAGTCAGCATCCAGGCCTATCCCGTTGGTCTGGATGGCGTTGTGGACGCGGATGCCCTTTTTGTTGTGCTTTTTTTCCAGCTCCACAACGGTTTTATAAAAGTCCAGCCCGGCCAGGGTGGGCTCTCCCCCCTGAAAGGCAATGGTGCAGTCCTGCCCGGCATAGCTGAGCCCCTTTTGGATCACCGCTTCCAGGGTTTCCTCCGTCATAAGGCCATAGGAGCTTTGCTCCCGCTTTTTGGTGATGTCCCGGTAAAAGCAGTAGCGGCAATTCAGATTGCACATCCCCGACGCGGGTTTTATCAGCAAATGGATGGGTCTCACAGTCTTTCCTTTCTGCCGCCGGTTTTTCAGGTGCGGTTATATTTCGCCCGGAGCCGGTCGGCGCCGTCTTTTCTGCAAAGATATTATGGAAATTTCCCTCGTCCACAATGTCGGTGAAATCACGCCGCGGACCGGTCAGGCGGCGGTCCGCGGCGGTGCCCCCATGGCCTACCGCGCCGTTGCGGATGCCGAACATGCCGCTGACCAGGGAAGCCCGGGAGGGAAGGCAGGGGGCATCCGAGCAGTAATACTGGTCAAAGCGGATGCCCTCCGCGCAGACCTTGTCCATGTTGGGGGTGGTATCCCGGTGGTAGCCGTAGCAGCCCATATGGTCCAGCCGCAGGGTGTCGATGTCGATAAACAGGACGCGCATAAAACCATTCCTTTCTCTTTATACCGCCATATGCCGCGATTTCACACAATAAGAACGCGCAGCATATGGCGGCTGATTTTCCAAATGCAGCTTTGCAGCCGTTTTCAAAGACCGAAAGGAAGCAGGCATCCCCCCGCGGGGCTTCCCCGGCTCATCCCCGTTTTCTGGTTGCGGTATCCTGAAAGCTGAAATATTCCGGGTGGTGGCGGGACTGGGTGTATTCGAACATGACACCGTCAGAATTGAAGGTGTTGCTGGTGACCACCGCCAGACAGTCGTAACCCTCCAGGTCCAGGCACGCCCGGTCAAAGGCGTTTGCCCGCTCTACCGTAATCCGGCGCTTGCTGGTAACGATCTGCATTCCCAGCTGCTGCTCCAGATAGGCGTAAATGGATTCCTGGGCAATTTCCGGGGTCAGGCCAGGCACCAATTCCTCCAGGAAATAGTTGATATCCAGAATGAGGCGCTTTCCATCAATCGTTCGAACACGCCGGATCATCAGCAGACGGCTTCCCAGAGGAAAGCCGCTTTCCCCGGCCAGCGCTTCATCCGCGGACAGCGTCTGGAACCGAATCACCTGTGTGACAGGACGAAGCTTGTTCCGCCGGGCAGTTTCCTGAAAGGACTCGATGCCGCCAACCGTGAAAGCGGTTTTGTCATTGACAGGCTGATAAATAACCTGCACACCCTTGCCGTGGACAGACTGAACATATCCGTCTTCCACAAGTCCGGACAGCGCCCGGCGAATGGTATTGCGGGAGCAATCGTAAACACCGATCAGTGTGTTTTCGGAAGGCAGCAGCTCTCCGTAAAGAAATTCCCCGTTCTCTACTTTATATTTTAAATCCCGATAGATCTCTTCGAATTTGGATTTCGGCATGACACCCATCCTTTCAAAGCTTGTTTGAACATCCATAGTATACAAAAATAATCACCAAATTGCAAGCGCGGGTTGGATACCCTCCCCTGAAATTTCCAAAGGCAGAACATTTTCTCTGCATCTGCAGCGGCCTTTTAAGCAAGCAAAATACAAGGAAAAATGCGTTCAAAATGGTGGATGGGGTTCAAACCTGTTTTCAGGCTATCAGCGCAAAACAGCAGACAGGAAAACTGGAATTTGCCCGCAGGGCGGGCGGCCAAGTCGTGCACTTCATTTACGTAATCGAAAATTCCCTGACCCGCTCGGTATCGTTCCATTGGCCGTACGCCGGACAGAGCGAACAACCGGCTGCATTCTCAATAACGTGTCATTGCGAGAAGCAGATCACTACTTCGTGGCAATCTCTATCGATTTACGAATCACGATCGTCTACCTCTGTAGGGGCGCTCATTGAGCGCCCGGCAGGGGAAGTTTCCATATTTGTATTTCTTTCGGCGAAAAGTTGCCATTTGATGGAAATTTTTGCTGGAATTCGGTGCGTTTTCGCGGGCGGTCAATGACCGCCCCTACGAATGGATGACGATAGGCTGCCCGGAATTCGATGGAGATTCCCACACCACTTAAGCGGACTGGTTCGCAATGACCGGGAAGTCGGCAACCCGCCACCGCCCCACGGAACGATACCGAGCGGGTCAGGGAAGGAACGACCACAGACCACGTTCGTCACGACTTGGCTGTCGGCCCTGCCGACAAATTCCAATTTATCGAACTGCCGTGTTAAGAGAGCCGAAATCTGTTTTATCCCGGATTCGGACTACACCTATTCCAGATATAGGAATAATGAACAAATAATAAACATCAATTTTGTTTGTTATTCCAAAAGTGAAAATTTGATGAAAAATCTTACTTTTTTGGTATTGACTTGTTTGAACAAGTATGATATAAACATACCAGAACAACTTGTTCAAACAAGTTGAAGACGGATCTATAAAACAGGAGGTAACAAACTATGGGCAAGTACCAACAGGATGCCGCTGAGATGCTGAGACTGGTGGGCGGCAAAGAAAACATCGCGGCAGTCAGCCACTGCATGACCCGTATGCGCTTCGTACTGAATGATCCTGCCAAGGCAGACGTGCAAGCCATCGAGGCTCTGAAATCTGTCAAGGGCAGCTTCACCCAGGCCGGCCAGTTCCAGGTCATCATCGGCAACACCGTAGCCGACTTCTACAACGACTTCACCGCCGTCTCCGGCATCGAAGGCGTCAGCAAGGACGAGGCCAAATCCGCGGCCAAGCAGAACCAGAATCCTCTGCAGCGCCTGATGACTGCTCTGGCAGAGATCTTCGCACCCCTGATTCCCGCCATCATCACCGGCGGTCTGATCCTGGGCTTCCGCAATGTCATCGACAGCCTGTACATCTTCGAAAACGGCACCGCCACACTGGTTCAGCTGAGCCAGTTCTGGGCAGGCGTTGACCATTTCCTGTGGCTCATCGGCGAAGCCGTGTTCCACATGCTGCCTGTGGGTATCTGCTGGTCCATCACCAAAAAGATGGGCACCAACCAGATGCTGGGCATCGTTCTGGGCCTGACCCTGTGCTCCGGCCAGCTGCTGAACGCTTACGCTGTCGCCGGTGCGGAAACCGTCCCCGTGTGGGACTTCGGTTTTGCCCAGGTGAAAATGATCGGATATCAGGCCCAGGTCATCCCCGCCATGCTGGCAGGCTTCACGCTGGTTTATCTGGAGAAGTTCTTCCGTAAAATTACCCCCGCTGTCATTTCCATGATCGTGGTGCCTTTCTGCAGCCTGCTGCTGGCTGTCATGGCTGCCCACTTTGTTCTGGGTCCCATCGGCTGGTCCATCGGCAGCGCCATCTCTTCCTTCGTCTATGCCGGTATCACCGGTTCCCTGCGGGCTGTCTTCGGCGCCGTGTTCGGCACTTTCTACGCTCCCCTGGTCATTACGGGCCTGCACCACATGTCCAACGCCATCGACACCCAGCTGTGCGCTGACTTCGGCGGCACCATGCTGTGGCCCATGATCGCCCTGTCCAATATCGCCCAGGGTTCCGCCGTCCTCGGCATGATCTACCTGCAGCGCAAGAACGCGGCTGCTCAGGAAGTCAACATTCCCGCCTGCATCTCCTGCTATCTGGGTGTTACCGAGCCCGCTATGTTCGGTGTCAACCTGAAGTACAACTTCCCCTTCATCAGCGCCATGATCGGCTCCGGTGTGGCAGGCATCTTCTCCGTGGTCACCTCCACTACCGCGAACTCCATCGGTGTCGGCGGCTTGCCCGGTATCCTGTCCATCCAGCCCCAGTACATGGTGACCTTCGCCATCGCCATGCTGATCGCCATCGTGATTCCCTTCGTGCTGACCACCGTCATCGGCAAGCGCAAAAATATCGCATAATTCACCTCTTCAACTTCGTTTTGGGGGAAGGACAACCTTCCCCCGAAACCCATACAAAGGAGCGTTTCCTATGGCAGATTTCAAGAACAAAGTGGTTTACCAGATCTACCCCAAAAGCTTCTGCGACTCCAACGGAGATGGTGAGGGCGACCTGAAGGGCATCACCTCCAAGCTGGATTACCTGCAGGATCTGGGAGTGGATCTGCTGTGGAGCACCCCTTTCTTCCCCAGCCCCCAGCGGGACAACGGCTATGACGTATCCGACTACTGCGCGGTAGATCCCCGGTTCGGCACTATGGAGGATCTGGAAGAGCTAATCGCGGAGGCGGACAAGCGCGGCATCGGCCTGATGTTCGACATGGTTTTCAACCACACCTCCACCCAGCACGAATGGTTTCAGAAAGCGCTGTCTGGCGACAAGAAATATCAGGATTATTATATCTTCAAGGATGGTACGCCTGACAAAATTCCCACAAACTGGGTCAGCAAGTTTGGCGGCCCTGCCTGGGAGTATGTCCCCGGCCTTGGCAAATGGTATCTGCACCTGTTCGACGTGACGCAGGCTGACCTGAACTGGGAGAACCCGGAGGTCCGGGAAGAGCTGAAAAATGTTCTGCGCTTCTGGAAGGCCAAGGGCATCAAAGGTTTCCGCTTTGACGTGGTGAACCTGATCTCCAAGCCGGAGGTTTACGAAAATGATTACATCGGCGACGGCCGCCGTTTCTATACCGACGGGCACCACGTCCATGGGTTTTTGAAAGAGCTGGTGGCAGACGCGGAAATCGGCGATATGGTCACCGTAGGCGAGATGTCCTCCACCAGTCTCGACAATTGTATCCGCTACACCGCTCCCAAAGAAAAAGAACTGACCATGTGCTTCAGCTTCCATCACCTGAAGGTGGACTACAAGGACGGCGACAAATGGAGCCTGATGAAGCCCGACCTGAGGAAGCTGAAGGAGCTTTTCACAACCTGGCAGGAGGGCATGCAGGCGCAGGACGGCTGGAACGCCCTATTCTGGTGCAACCACGACCAGCCCCGTGCTGTCAGCCGTTTCGGTGACGAGGGCAAATACTGGGTCGAATCCGCCAAAATGCTGGCTTCTGCCATCCATCTGATGCGGGGCACCCCCTATATCTATCAGGGCGAAGAGCTGGGCATGACCAACCACCACTATACCTCCATTGACCAGTACCGGGATGTGGAAAGCCTGAACTACTATCAGATTCTCCTGGATAAGGGAAAGACTTCTGAGGAAGCCCTGGAAATTCTGGCAGCCCGGAGCCGGGACAATGGCCGCACGCCCATGCAGTGGGACGACAGCCACGCTGCAGGCTTCACTACCGGCACCCCCTGGCTGGCCCCCCCTGAAAACTATCATAGAATCAACGCAAAGGCCCAGATGGAGGATGCGGCCTCTGTCCGTGCATTCTATAAGAAGCTGGTGGCCCTGCGCAAGGAGCTGGCTGTGATCTCCGAGGGTAAGATCGCATTTATCCTCCGGGACGATCCCCAGGTTCTGGCCTACCGCCGGTATACAGACAATGCTCAGATGCTGGTCCTGTGCAACCTGACCGGTGAAAACGCGGAAGTGACTCTGCCAGAATCCTGGGAGAAAGCAAATATCCTCCTTACCAACTGGTCTCGTGATACAATCCGTGATAAAATGACTTTGAAGCCTTACGAGTGTCTGGCTCTGTTGAAATAGCCCTAACTTCTCGCTGCTTGCGAAAGCCCAAAGTCACACTTGGAATTAACCGCACTGGCGCGGGAGCGCCCATACCTTCCCCCGGGGGAAGGTATTTTCTTTGTCCCGTCAGACTAGTCACCCCCCTGAGAAGTTTCCATTTCTCAGGGGGGTGTATTTCGGGTTCCTCAAGTCCTGCTGTCTTCTTCGTCAACAAAGCGCCTTATACTAATATGCGATTGAAAGTAGACTTGGCTTTCCGAGCATAAATCGTGATAAAAAAGGCCGAGGACGCAGATGGGCTTTCTGCCCATCAAGGACGAGAACGGGGAACGCCGGCAAGTTTCGGATCGGGGAGTGCCCGGATGCGCCGGGTTGCCTCGCAGTTGGTGTGTGTATGCCGCGGAAACGGATCTTAATCGCGGAGGATAACGAGCTCTATCGACTTACCGCCCCGGCCATGGGAAGGGGCTGGCAGCGGGTGTCACAATGCCATATTTTCCTGCAGCATCCCGGGATAACTTCTACTTTATTCTCAATTTACGGCAGGCCGTGTCGATGGTATACTGGATATGCAAAAATATGCCTATGGGATTCACACAGCAAAACGATAAATTGGAATTTGGCGAGCTGACGGACGCGATTTCGAATTTCCTGTCATTGCGAGAAAGTAGCGCACTACTTTCGTGGCAATCTCCATCGAATTCCAGGACCAGGAACGTCATACACCGTAGGGGCGCTCATCTTGAGCGCCCGGCAGAGAAATTTCTGATATTCAGATTTTTATCGGCGAAAAGGTGCTACTTGACGGAAATTTTTGCCAAAACCCATGGAACGATACCGAGCGGTACCCAAAGGCGGAACGATAATACACCAGGTCCGTCACGGCTTGTCAGCCGGCACTGCCGGCCACGGCTTGGGCCCGGGCCCTGCCCGGCGGGCGCTCAAGATGAGCGCCCCTACGAGGTATGACGAAATGCAGTCTGAAAGTCGATGGAGATTCCCACACCAGGGTGAGCTACTTTCTCGGAATGACAATGTTGTTCGAAGCCCTGACTTACCTCTGCAAATTCCCAATTTGTATACTTGCTGAGCAAAGCCGATAGGCGCATATAAAAAATATAGAAATAGAGGAATCTGACATGAAGAAAACGTACAGGCTCTCCGAAGCGGCGTTCCAGCTGGATGGTAAAATGCCCCTGCGTCAGGCTATCCCACTGGGACTGCAGCACGTGCTGGCTATGTTCGTGGGCAACCTGACTCCGCTGCTGATCATCACCGGCGCCTGCGGTATCGCGGGCGGTGAGTTTGCCGCGCTGCAGCTGAGCCTGCTTCAAAATGCCATGCTGGTGGCGGGCATTGTTACCCTGGTGCAGCTGTTTTCCATCGGCCCCATCGGCGGCAAGGTACCCATCATCATGGGTACCTCCTCCGGCTTTATCGGCGTAT
This sequence comes from uncultured Clostridia bacterium, assembly GCA_945873295.1. Lineage (GTDB taxonomy): Bacteria > Bacillota > Clostridia > Oscillospirales > Oscillospiraceae > Faecousia. Next base: position 5,354 of record CAMCCS010000042.1, on the reverse strand, counting down.
TCAACAGCGTTGCCGCAACCATGGGCGGCGGCGTGGTCGCCTATGGCGCGATCATGGGCGCATCCATCATCGGCGGCCTGTTTGAAACGGTGCTGGGCTTCTTCCTGAAGCCCCTGCGCAGGTTCTTCCCCGCCGTTGTCACCGGAACCGTGGTCATGTCCATCGGCCTGAGCCTGATTTCCGTGGGCATTAATTCCTTCGGCGGCGGCAATGGGGCCAAGGACTTCGGCTCCATGGAGAACCTGCTGCTGGCGCTCTTCGTTCTTGTGATGATTCTGTTCTTCAAGCACGGCACCAAGGGCTTTGCCAGTTCTTCCGCTATCCTGCTTGGCATCATCTGCGGCTACATCGCGGCTTTTGTTATGGGTCTGGTCCTGCCCACCACCGGTGTTACCGCCGATGGCGTGGCGTACACCAAGGCCTGGGTGCTGAACTGGCAGAAGGTGGCTGACGCGGCCTGGTTTGAGATTCCCCGGCTCATGCCCGTGAAGCCCTTGTTCGATCTGCGGGCGATTCTTCCTGTGATGATTATGTTCATCGTCACCGCTGTGGAGACCGTGGGTGACATCTCCGGCGTTATGGAAGGCGGCCTGGAGCGGGAAGCCACCGACAAGGAGCTGTCCGGCGGTGTCATGTGTGACGGCCTGGGCTCCTCCTTTGCCGCTCTGTTCGGCGTGCTGCCCAACACCTCCTTCAGCCAGAACGTGGGCCTGGTGGCTATGACCAAGGTAGTCAACCGGTTCGCTCTGGCTACCGGCGCGGTGTTCCTCATTCTGTGCGGTCTGTGCCCCAAGCTGGGGGCGCTGGTGTCCATCATGCCCCAGTCCGTTCTGGGCGGCGCGGCGGTGATGATGTTCTCCTCCATTGTCATCAGCGGTATCCAGCTGATTACCAAGGAGCCTCTCACCGGCCGCAATCTGTCCATCGTTTCCGTTGCCCTGGGCGTTGGCTATGGCATGGGCGCCAACACCGGCATCCTGGCCCAGGCGCCGGAAGCCGTTCGGCTGATCTTCGGCGGTTCCGGCATCGTCCCCGCTGCCGTTGTAGCCATCGCGCTGAACATCCTGCTGCCCAGAGCAAAAGAAAAGGCGGAGCAGTAAAACTTACTGCCCCGCAAGGTGTGCAAGATCCTCCGGACTGTCAACATCCATGAGCTCTAATTTATCCCGAACGTTTACCATGCGCAGGCGTTCGGGGTATTTTTTTACAACAAAGCCGCCGCCCTTTCCCTCCGGCAGCGCGGAAAGTTCCGGAAAGGTCCACCTGGGAAACAGCACCGGAGAACCGGGGGTATCCCCGAAAGCGGTGCGCCAGATGGATTCCGGGTCGTTCACCCTGGCCAGAGCCAGCGCGGCAACGGTTTCCCGGCGCAGAAGGGGCTGGTCCCCGGGAAGAAACAGGCAGCCGGACACATCCCCCACCGCTTCCAATCCCAGACGAACGGTATCACTGCGGTAGGGAAGATCGTGGAGCACCGCTTCGACGCCTTTCTCCCGGCACAGCTCCGCCACATCCTCGTGGCGGGTCACCACCACCCGGCGGAGAAAGATCCCGTCCGTGGCGGACAGCGCCCGAAGAATCAGGGGCTCCCCATGAAATTCCGCCATGAGCTTGTTCCCGCCGAACCGCTTTCCCAGCCCGGAGGCCATGATGACACAGCCGAGAACCCCATAGGGCCCGTCCAGGTCCAGGACAAAGACATCCTTACGGCAGATTATCTCCCGGATAAAAGGGGTGTCCTGTTTGCGCACCACGGCGGCAAGGCGTTTGCTTTCCATCAGACGGCGGACAGCGTCACAGTATTCTTTGCATCCGGTCTCCAGGTAGCCGATCTCGTCCACGGTGATCCATTCACTGCCGCTGTCCACGCACCGCAGAACCGCGCCGATGCCCAGGGAGTGAAACCCTTCCACAGAGAGCTCCATTTTATTCTCCGTTCCCGGCAGGCTCCCGTCAAATATGCCCACCCGGGCGCATCGCCCGGTGAGATTCTCTTTCAGCCAGACCGCCTTTTGGGGTTCCGCCCAAGTGGTGATACCGGGCAGGGGCGTGGGGAACAGCTCCCGGAGCAGGGTGGTTTTTCCGCTGCCCCGGCTCCCGGTGAGAATCAGGTGGCGCTTACCGCTGCTCCGGAAAGAATTCCAGATACAGCTGGCGGTTGGCCTGAACGCAGGCGTCCCGGTAATCTTCATATTTTTTCAGCCACTCCTTTCCCTGGGGCGTCAGAACGCTGCCGCCGCCGTCTCTGCCGCCGGTGGTTCGCATGGTCAGGGGAAAGCCCAAAGCGGCCTCCGCGTTTTTTACAAGCTTCAGCGCCTTGGAGTAGGCCATCCCCATGGATAAGGCCGCGGCCCGCAGGGAGCCGGTTTCCTCCACTGCCGTCAGCAGGCGGCAGGGACCCTCGCCGAAAAATTTCTCGCCGGAATCGTCAAAAAAGATGATTTTTGTCACTGCCCGCACGGCACTCACTCCTTCAGCATCAGAAGCCGCGCCTGCCCGGACCGACTCCGGCAGCGCAGCAGGGACAGATTTCCGTAGATAGTTTCCAGCATTGCTTTCATTTTGTCAAGAGGGTCTTCTCCGGGACGGATACAGCCCGTCAGAACGCCCCCGGAAAGCAGAAGCAGCTCGTCGCAGAAGTTGAGAGCAAGCGTCGGATCGTGGAGGGTGACGATTCCGCACCGCTCCCCCTCCGAAAGCCAGCCCCGGAGGGTTTCCAGCGTCCGGTGGCGGAACTGAAAATCCAGCGCGCTCTCCGGCTCGTCCAGCAGGAGCAGGGAACTCCCCGCTGCCAGCGTCCGGGCAAGGATGCACAGCTGCTTCTGCCCCTCGCTGAGGTGCAGGTAATTGGTATTTTCCATGCCTGCCAGCCCAACCTGCCCCAGCGCCGCCCGGGCGGCGGATTGCATGGCGCTGTTTGGATGCTCCAGCAGTCCCAGCCGGGGATTGAAGCCCATGAGCACCACATCCAGAGCGGAAATGTCGATGGAGATTCCGCTGCGCTGGGGAATATAGCCGCAGTGCCGGGCAAGCTCCCTGGGGGAGAGGGCTTCCAGCTTTTTCCCATCCAGGGTGCAGGCCCCGGAATGGGGGAGAATGCCGCAGACGGCTTTTAAGAGGGTCGTCTTGCCGCTGCCGTTGGCCCCCAGAATGCCGGTGAGGCAGCCGGCCTCCACGGTAAAGGAGATGTCCTTTATGATGTTGTTTCCGCCATACCCGGCGGAAATGCCCTGGGCGGAAAAGAAGCTCATAGGCCCCTCCTTTCCCGGAACAGCAGGAAGATCAGGAAGGGCGCGCCCAAAAGGCTTGTAAAGATGCTGACGGGCAATTCCGCTGCCGCCACGCTTCTTGCCAGAATATCCGCCCCGCAGAGCAGGCACCCCCCCAGCAGACCGCTGAGCAGCATGGTGCCCATGCGGTTATCTTTCGTCAGCAGCCTTGCGCCGTGGGGGGCCAGCAGGCCCACAAAGCTGATAAGGCCCGTCAGGCTGACCACACCGGATACCACCAGTGTGGCAATCAGCAGAACCACAAGCCGCAGCCTTCCCACATTCACCCCCAGCATCCGTGCCTCCCCCTCCTCGGCAGACAGCAGGATTGCCTGCCGGTGCAGCGCAAACAGGACCGCCAGACACACGGCGCACAGCAAAAGATTTCCGCCAATGGAATGGATGCTGATACCGCTCAGACTTCCCATGATCCAGTATTCGATGGATGCCAGCTGCCGTTCCGGGTCGGCGGTGAGCTTCAGGCACATGAGGGCCGTCTGGGCCAGAGAATGGACCGCGATACCGGCCAGGACGATGGTGCTGTTTCTGCCGCTCTTATCCAGGCCGGAAAGGGCCAGGGCCAGAATCACCGCCAAAAGCGCCCCGGCAAAGGCCGAAGCCGTCACCGCCGCCGCCCCGGACAGGAACAGAATCCCCGCCGCCGCCCCCGCGCTGGCTCCGGAGGAAATCCCGATAATGTCCGGGGAGGCCAGAGGATTGCGGAATACAGTCTGAAATACGAAACCCGCTGTCCCCAGGGCAAATCCGCCGGCAACGCCAACGATGGTCCGGCTGCACCGGAGGGTCCAGAAAACCCGCCGCTGAAGCGCGTCCCCGGCAATCAGCTTCTCCAGAGAAAGGGGGTACTTGCCCACCAGTAAACTGACGGCAGCCAGGACGGCCAGAAGGACCTCCCCGGCTGCGCAAAAGTACTTAGCTTTCGCTGTAGGTGAAGCCATAGAATGTTTCATAATATTCATCTATGATGGCAGTGCAGGCCGCTTCGGTGACAGCTTCGGGATGCAGCACGCTTGCCAGCCACACCGCGCCCAGAATGCCGCTGGGAACCGGGCTGTCCCAGGCTTCGGCCTTGCCGGGCAGCTGATAGACCTTACCGCTCTTCACAGCGGCGCAGTCCGCCAGATTGGGATCTGCCAGCACATCCTCCACAGAATAGCTTGCGTCGGAGGCAAGAATGATATAGTCCGGGTTCCAGGTCAGCAGCTGCTCGTAGCTGATTTCCACCCAGTAGGTATCGGTGATTTCAGATGCCGCGTTCACGCCACCGGCCAGGCGGATCATGTCGGACTGGTACATGGCATCTCCCGCGGTGGAGAGGAGGCCCGAGTTGCCCGCCAGATACACACTGGGGGCTTCGGTACCTGCCAGGGTCTGGGTAAGCATTTCCTCCTGGGCGGCGGTGAAGTCCAGCAGGGCCTGGGCCCGGTCTTCGGTGTCGGCGGCGGCGGCAATCAGGGAAATCATGCCCTCCAGCAGCGCCTGATTTTCCGGATTGACGAGAAGCACAGGAATGCCGAGACTTTCCAGAGTCTGGGCGGCGTCTTTCAGCTTGCGGGGCAGAATCACCAGATCCGGCTCCAGCGCGGCGCAGCCCTCTAAGTCAAATTCCTTGGCGGTGCCCACACTGGGCAGGTCGATCAGCTCGGGGGCGGACAGCTTGTAGATGGCCCGCTTGTCTGCCTTGGCTTCGATGCCCACCAGCTTGCCCTCCAGCTCCAGGGCAATGAGGGCGCTGGTGGAGATGTAATAGCCGCTGACAAGGCGCTGAGGTTCTTCCTGAATGGTCACTTCCCGTCCGGCCTGGTCCGTTACGGTGATGGGATAGTGGCTGACAGGGGCTGTGGTCTCAGGAACTGTGGTTTCGGGAGCCGTGGTTTCGGGGATGGTGGTTTCGGGAACGGTGGGTTCACTTTTGCCGGATTGGCCGCAGGCTGCCAGGGACAGCAGCAGCGCAAGACACAGCAGCAGGGAAAGGATTTTTTTCATATTTCTTCTCCTGTCGTTATCGTTTTGAAAATACAACGGAATTATAGCAAATCCCCTTTCCAAAATCAATGTTAACTG
>CAMCCS010000041.1 GCA_945873295.1 uncultured Clostridia bacterium | reverse complement strand
GCCACACCAGTGACGTCGGTCACTGGTTCGCAATGACCGGGAATTCGATACCGCGTCAGTGCGGCAAACGATCATTTAGCACAAACATTCAGCACGGCTGAATCGTTACGATGCTTTTCCGTTTCAGCCGGTTCAACGGTACAGCAGCAGGGCAAAGTTCTTCCCGGCAGCATCCTGCACCGCCCGGAGCTCGAACCAGTCGTTTCCGTCCGGGGACTCCACTCCCTGAATGCCCACGGTGTAGACGGATTCATAGTCGGTTCCCTCCGGCGCGGACTCTCCCTCCAGGTTGACACTGGTGTCTGCCCCCAGGCCCAGGTAATCGGCAAAGCTCCGCAGCGGGTCATACCAGAACCGGCCATCCCCGGTATATCCCTTTTCGATCTCCTCCGGGGAAAACCCGTAGCAACGCAGGGTGAAAATCTTTCCGCTGGAAAGGTCGGTTTGCATGTGAACCACCTGATATGTCCCGACAGACTTTCCGCCGCTTTCCCGGTCCAGGACAAAGGAAAACCGGGCATAGGGAAAGCCCCGCAGAGTCTCCGCGTCAAACAGATACATGATTTCCACATCACTGACAGCCTGCCGCATCATTTCCAGCACCGTGGAGGGGAACGCGCCCCCCTCCACCAGGGTACGCACCTCTTGCAGCACCTGGGTTGTCAGGATTCCCCGCTCCTCCTCGGAATATCGGTCCGTGATCACCGTCTCCTGAAGACCGGGATCAATCATATTGACAGTATAGTATCTTTGCTGCTGCACCGCGGTTTTCAGCCGCCAGAAGTAGTCCGTGGAAGTCTGGGAGGAAATCTCCACCGTCTGATAGTTCATGGCAAAATTCGGCGTTCCCATCCGGGGCAGAACAAACTCCGGAAAGAACCAGCCGGCAAACACCACCACTGCCGCCAGAAGAACCCACAGGAAGCTTAAATTCCGTTTCATTTTTCCGCCTCCTGTAAAACAAAGGATACCACTGTGCCCCGGCCTACCTTGCTCTCGTAGCGAAGAACCGTCCCGTGGAGCTGGGCGATCCGCTGGCCCAGAGCCAGGCCCAGGCCCGCGCCGCCCTCCGCCCGGGAGCGGGACTTGTCCACCATATAGAACGGCTCCGTGATCCTGCTCAAAGCCTCCGGCGGGATGCCCCTGCCCCGGTCCTTCACCGCAAAGCAGAAGCCCCCGGGAACGGTGCCCCCCAGCAGTGTGATCTTGCTTCCAGGGTTGGAGGCCTTCCGGGCATTGTCCAGGAGGTTATACAGCAGAATGGTCAGCAGGCTCCGCTCCCCCAGGATCTGCTTGTCCTCCACCCGCACATCCAGCACCAGCTGCCTCTGGCGCAGGGGGTAGGCGATGCTTTCCTCCACCTCCTTGGCAAGGTTCAGGGCGGAGATGGGCCGAAGCTCGGGCTGCTCGGTGTCCAGAGAGAACAGCCGGAGCAGGGAATGGGACATGGTCTCCAGGCGCCTGCCCTCGGTAAAAATAAAGCTGGCCGCCTCAAACTGCTGGTCTTCCGGCAGACGGCGGCTGCGCAGAGTGTCCGCGTAGCCGATGATGGAGGTCAGAGGGGTTTTCAGCTCGTGGGCAAAGGAAGCGGTAAAATCCCGCTGCTTCTGGGTCGCTTCCTCCAAGGAGGCGATATGCTGTTCCAGTTCCTCCGCCATCACATTGAACTGCTGGGCCAGCACGCCGATCTCATCGCCGGTGCGTACCTTTGCCCGGACTGCGTAGTTGCCCCCGGCGATCTGCTTGGCCGTGCGGGACAGCTTGCGGATGGGCGCGGTCAGTACCGTTCCGATACTGAAGCCAATGACCAGGCTCACCGCCACCGCCACCAGGTACACCACCTTGAAGGTGTTCAGGTACTGATCCCGCATGGTGTAGACCTCCGTTACATCGTAGCGGCCCTGCAGATAGTAGGCTACCTTATCCACAGTGAAGCGGCAGATGACCACCACATCATACACCGCGCTTTTTCCGTCAGGGACGCTCACGATCCGGTAGCGCATGGCCTCCTCCCCCGTCTGGTCCGTCAGCAGCGCCAGCCGGTAGCTTTGAAACGGGGCCATTTTCAGCAGCTCCTCCATGGTGGCCCTGGTGGCCTCCGGGGTGCTGCCGCTGCGGCGCTCCAACGCCATGGTGCCCAGCACCGAGCACATAAGCTGGGTCTCGTCCGCTGCCGCCCGTACCTGATGCTCCAGCTGGGCACGGTACACCGAGGATACCACGGCGTAGCCCGCGAAGCCCATGGCCAGGGCCACAATGAGCACTACGGACAGGGATATTTTCGCGGAAAGCTTCATCCGTCCCCCTCCAGCCGGTAGCCAACCTTGTGGACGGCGCAGAGCCGCTGCTGCCAGCCCAGCTTCTTGCGAAGCCGCTGGACATGCAGGTCCACCGTCCGGGTGTCGCCCATGTAGTCCGACTCCCATACCCGCTCATAGATGGTCTCCCGGAACAGGGCCACATTCTGGTTCTGCAAAAACAGCACCAGCAGGTCAAATTCCTTGCGGGTCAATGTCACCGGCTCACCGGCTTTCGTCACCTGCATGGACTCCACATCCACGGTCACATCTCCCAGGGTATATACGGTCTGGGCCTTTCCCGCCCGGCGGAGCACCGACTCCACCCGGGCGATGAGCTCCACGATCTCAAAGGGCTTCACCAGATAGTCGTCTGCCCCGGCCCGCAGGCCCTGGACCCGGTCCGCAACGGAGCCCTTGGCGGTAATGAAGATCACCGGGGTCCCGGTGGGCTTGATCTGCCGCAGAAGCTCATACCCGTCCGCGCCGGGAAGCATAATATCCAAAAGCACCAGATCGTAGGTATGTTCCTGAATCAGGTCCGCCGCCGCCAGTCCGTCGTAGGCCCGGCTGCAGGTATAGCCACAGGCGCTCAGGTTCCAGTCGATCAGGTTCGCAATGGGCTTTTCGTCCTCAACAATCAAAATCTTTGTCATTTCGTGTCCCTCCATGACAAGTATGTTACCACATTGTATCATATTTGCATCATTTTGGAAAGAACAAAAATAATTTTGTAAAAAAAGTTACATAAATAGTTCCAAAAGTAACTTTTCGCCGTCAAACGGGCAATCAAAAGCCGGTTTCCCGCCAACATAGGATAACTCGCCACTGTCAACTGTCCACTGTCAAGGGAAGCTCTGAATAAATCGGCAAGCGCTGACAGCAGAAGATTTTGACGCAGCCGAAAGTTCTAAAAACGAGGGAATACTGGATGTATTTCCCGTTTTTAGAACTGAACGGATGCGGCAAACGATTCGCTGTTCAGCCGAAGGCGATTTGTTCAGAGGTTCCCAAGAAAAAAGCCCCCGGAAGTTTCCTTCCGGGGGCTTATGAGCTGCATCAGTCAGTGACGTAGGGCAGCAGAGCGATCTGACGGGCCCGCTTGATGGCGGTGGTCAGGTCCCGCTGATGGGCTGCGCAGGTACCGGTGGTACGGCGGGGCAGAATCTTGCCGCGCTCGGACAGGTAACGGCGGAGCTTCGCGGTGTCCTTGTAATCGATGCTGGTCACCTTATCCACGCAGAACGCGCAAACCTTCTTGCGCTTCCGGGGACGCATACGCTGTTCGTTAGCCATGGATATTCCTCCTTCGTAAGATCTTGTAGAAAAAATCCTTTAGAACGGGAGCTGAGCGTCGTCCTCCTCCAGCATCGCGAAATCCGATGCGGGGGCGGATGCGGGCGCGCCGTAGCTGCCGTAGCTGCCGGCGGGCGCGGGGGCAGAATAGCCGCCGTTGCTGCCGCCATAGTTCTGCGCCGGGGCGGAATAGCCGCCGTAGGCAGAACCGGCATGGTCGTCCCGCTTGCTGTCACCAAAGTAGACGTTGTCCGCTACCACCTCGGCGGAGCGGCGCTTATTGCCGTCTTTGTCCGTCCAGGTGCGGATCTGCAGCCGTCCAGACACAACGGCCATACGGCCCTTGGTGAAATACTTGGAGACGAACTCCCCGGTCTGACGCCAGGCCACGCAGTCGATCCAGTCCGTTTCCCGCTCGCCGCCGTCCTTCGGCGCGAAGTCACGGTCAACGGCCAGGGTAAAGCTGGTGACGGCGATGCCGCTGCCGGTACGGCGCAGCTCCGGGTCACGGGCCAGCCGGCCCATGATGACAATGTGGTTGAGCATTTTTAGCCCTCCACCGCGGTGGTCAGGCAGCGCATGACGCCGTCAGTGATCTTCATCACACGCTCCAGCTCAGCGGGGAACGCGGGGCCCACTTCCATGTTCATGAGAACATAGTAACCCTCGGGCAGATCGTTGATGGGATACGCCAGACGACGCTTGCCCCACTCCTCGATGCCGGTGAGAGTACCCTCCGCTTCCACCATTGCCTTGAACTTTTCCACAAGTGCTGCGATGCCCTCCTCGCCCTGGGCAGGGTCGATGATGTAGAGCACCTCATACTTACCGGTGATCTTAGCCATGTTGTTTGCACCTCCTTTTGGACTTTTGGCCCCCGGTCGCGCCGGGAGCAAGGATATCCGCACACGCGGACCGTATCATTTTATAGGAAAAGCATCAAAATGTCAAGAAGTTTTTCCGTTATTTCCCGGTTTTCTTCCTGCCGAAGCCATTTATAATATCCATATCGGCTTTACAAAGCAAAGAGATAAATTGGAATTTGTAGAATAAAGTCGGGGCATCGAACAACATTGTCATTCCGAACCAGTCCTCAGACTGGTGTGGGAATCTCCATCGAATTCCGGGCACCCCATCGTCATACAGACCGTTCTTTGCAACATATTCCGGGATCTGCCGGTGTATTATCAGGAAATGGTGCTTCTATCCGGGGGATTGCCACGCCAGTGTGCGCTACTTTATCGCAATGACCGGGAATTCGGTAAATTTCCTATTTCCCGCGCTGCTGTATGATCCCAATACGCACATAATAATGATCTGGGCACTCCCTTGGGAGTGCCCAGGCAGGTGTCAGATCTTCTTGAGAAGCTCCGCTTTCTTGTTGTTGAACTCCTCCAGAGTGATGGCGCCGATGTCCCGCAGATGGGACAGCTTCTCGATCTTGGTGAAGGGATCCTCCTCCTTCTCCCGGGACTGCTTCACGGCATCCACCTTTTCGTCCACGGTCTTCTTGACCCAGATTGCCGCATTGCCCAGGCTCTCGCTCAGGTCCTTGAAGGCGCTGCCGATCATCCGCTCCAGCTCCCGCAGCTGCTTGCTGGTATCGGAAGATTGGGTGTTCTCCACCTTGGGTTCCTCCACCTTGGGTTCCTCCGCCTTGGGTTCCTCAGCCTGGGGCGCTTCCTCGGGGATCTGGGTATCCTCCGCCACGGGCTGCGCCTGCTCTACAGTTTCCTGCTTTTCTTCGTAGGTTTCCATATATGTTTCCTCCTTTAAAAAATGATCAAATGTATCCGCCGAACGCGGCAGAAAGATAAATTAGAATTAAGGTTATCGGCTTTAGTAAGCACACTCAATTTGGTATGTGACGCACCGGTGCGGCAGCACCATCGCTTCCCCCGGGGGGAAGCTGTCGAGCGAAGCGAGACTGATGAGGAACGGCGAGATGGAACGATTTCGTATGTAGTTCGTAAAAAAGGTACAATTTGAAAAGCTGTACGTTCTTATTTGCCTGCGTCCCAGATCAGAAAATGTCGCCATTCCTCATCCGCCCCTGCGGGGCACCTTCCCCCCGGGGGAAGGTATTTTACAATTTCACGATCAGCTTATTAAAGCCGATAACCTGAATTAGAATTTGTCGAATTCCCGGAAACACCTTGGCTCCCCCTATGGGGGAGCTGTCACGGCTTAAGCCGTGACTGAGAGGGCCCTCTCCGCCCCCTACGGGGGCACCTCTCCCAAAGGGAGAGGCAAGGGCGGCTGCGTCGCCTGCCCGAAAAATTCCAATTTATCTTATGCCGCCTGATCGGTGGGTGCAAAAAACTTATTCATCCACTTCCAGAATTTCCGTAATCTGGGTGGGGCCCTCCAGCAGAAGCTCCGGGGCAACCGGGTCCCCCGAAACGGCGACCCGCAGGGTGCCGCCCCGGTTGTGGGCGGTGAGTACGCCCCCGGGAAGCCTTCCCTTCCGGTTCAGCACCGCGGCGGTACTGCCGCAGCCGGTGCCGCAGGCCAGGGTGAAGTCCTCCACCCCCCGCTCGAAGGTCAGCATCCTCACTTCTCCCGGACCGGTCCAGGCATAGAAATTCACATTGGCCCCCTTGGGAAAGGCCGGGTCAAAGCGCAGGGCCCGCATAGCTTCCCGCAGGGAATCCGCATTTTCCCACAGGTCCCCCGGGTATTCCGCCACCGCGTGGGGCACACCGGGGCAGCCCAGCTCCACATAGGCAATCTCGCCTTTCCTGTGCAGGTCCAGTACCCCGGGGGTATTCAGCTTCACCCGGTACTGTTCGCCCTGTAAATGCCAGCCGGGGACAATCCCAGCGTCGGTCTCCACGGTCATGGTCTCCCCCGCGATCCCCAGCTCGTTGGCAAACCGGCAGATGCACCGGGCACCGTTGCCGCACATCTCCCCCCGGGAGCCGTCGGAATTGTAAAAATGGAGCTTAAAGTCCGCAGTCCCAGAATAATCCACCGCCATAAAGCCGTCGGCGCCGGTCATGGCGCAGAGCTTTTTGGAAAGGGCTTCATAATCCAGGGAAAGGCCCCTGCCGTCCATGACCATGAAGTCATTTCCCGCGCCGTTCATATGATAAACTTTCATAGGCTCTCCTTTTTCAGCAGCCCAGCAGGTCCTCCATGCCGTAGAGGCCCGCTTCCTTTCCCACAATAAACCGGGCAGCGTCCACCGCGCCCTCCGCCAGCATTTCCCGGCTCATAGCCTCGTGGCGCAGGGTCAGCCTCTGGTTTCCGGTGCAGATGTGGACCTCATGGATTCCCACGACGCCGCCCATCCGCAGGGAGGAAACGCCGATCTCGTCCTGAGTGCGCTTTCCCTCCCCTGCCCGTCCGCAGTGCTCTACGGCGTTGGGCCGAACCTCCCGGATGGCCTGGAACAGCATGTGGGCGGTGCCGCTGGGGGCATCCACCTTCCGGTTGTGGTGGGTCTCCACGATCTCAATATCCGCGTCGGGGAAGCATGCGGCGGCCTGCTTGGCAAGACGGCACAGCACCGCGATACCCAGGCTCATATTGCCGGAGAAGAACACAGGGATTTCCCGGGCAGCATCCATAATCAGCTGCTTTTCCTCCGATGTATGACCGGTGGTGCCCACCACCGCTGCCGCATGGATTCTCCTGGCATAGGCCAGCACATCGGAAACCGCCGTATGGTGGGAAAAGTCAATGACCACATCCGCATCTACGGCCCCCAGTTCGGCAAAGGTTTTCGCCGCGCCGTTTTCCCCGTCGATGCTCACCCGGCCTACCACTTCATCCCCCAGAATTCCGGCAATGAGCTTTCCCATGGCGCCGTTCGCGCCGCACAGGACGGCTCTCATACCCGGACCCCCAGCTTACGCATCTCGGCGTACAGCTTCTGCCGGGCAGGCTCCTCCATGGGAGTCAGGGGCAGGCGCAGGAAGTCTTCTCCGAAGCCCATGGCGGACACCGCCGCCTTGGCGGGAATGGGGTTGACCTCGCTGAAAAGCGCGTTAATCAGAGGGAGCAGCCTGCACTGCCAGTCGGCAGCGGTCTTAAAATCTCCCTTAAGACACGCGTCGGTCATGGCAACGGCTTCCCGGGGAACCACATTGCTCAACACGCTGATGGTTCCCTTGGCGCCCATGGCCATCATGGGAACGGTAAGGGCATCCTCGCCGGAGTAGATATGAAGACGGTCCCCACACAGGGCCGCCATCTCCACCATCTGGGCCATGTTGCCGCTGGCCTCCTTGATGCCCACAATATTGGGATGCTCCGCCAGGGCGGCAGCGGTCTTGGGCTGGATGTTCACGGAGGTTCGGGTGGGCACGTTGTAGACGATCACCGGCACGGTGGAAGCGTCGGCCACAGTGGTGAAATGCTTGATGAGGCCGTTCTGGGTAGCCTTGTTGTAGTAGGGGGTCACCACCAGCACCGCGTCCGCTCCCACCCGGCAGGCCTCCCGGGTGTTGCGCAGGACATGCTCGGTGTTGTTGGTGCCGGTTCCGGCAATGACGGGAATCCGTCCGGCCACCCGTTCCACGGTGTAGCGGATTACTTCCGTCTGATCCTCCGGCTCAATGGTGGCGTTTTCACCGGTGGTTCCCATAACCACCAGGGCGTTGATACCGCTTTCAATCTGCCAGTCGATAAACCTGCCCATAGCCTCGTAGTCAATGCCCCCGGCATTCATCGGGGTCACCATTGCGGTAGCCATGCCACTAAAAATGGTTTTCTTCATGTTTATTTCTCCTTTTCTGGGGGTATCCTCAGTCACCGCCGGATTATCCCGCGGTGACGGTGTTGAAATAATCATAGACGGGGATGAGCTTTTCCAGGAATTCCCCGGCCCGCTGTCCCAGAGCGGGGCCGAACAGCGCTTCGCTTACCGGCTCTTCCCGAATGCAGCCAATGTCCATCCGCCACCCGTAATAGGGCGCGAGCGCTGGAATTGGTGCCTCCTTCGGCTTTTTATAGCACTGGGCAGTCAGTTCCATCCCCGTGTCCGCCTGAACCTTTTCCATCAGTGCAAGAAATTCCTCCGGCTTTGCGGCAATCCGCTGGCGGAAAGCTTCCATGGCGGCTACCTTGGGCCGCCACAGGGAGAACCCGTAGCTGACCCCCTCGGGCCGGATCTCAAAAAACAGGCAGGGATTCTCCGCCCACCAGTCCACATCCCGGCGGATGCAGATCCAGAGGCTTTCCTTGTAGGGATCGGGATGGTGGAGCCGGGCGTCCCGGTAGATGCGGCTGACCTTCAGAATGTCCCCGCTCCGCTCCCGGAAAGGGGCGAACAGGTCCTGACCCAGGTCCTTCATGGGATTGTACAGCGCTTCTACGTACTTACTTTTATTGGCCGCAAACCAGTCCCGGTTATTATTCATGCGGATTCCCCAGAGAAAATCAATCGTCTCCGGAGTAAAGCCTTGGAACATAGTGTTTTCCTCTTTCTGTCAATGTGCTTATCGTGTTAACGTTACAGTGCGGCAAATTGGAATTTGACGCATCGTCAGAACGTGTCATTCCGAACCAGTTCGCTTTCCTGGTGTGGGAATCTCCATCGAATTTCGGGCAGCCCATCGTCATACAGACCGTTCTTTTTTGTGCTGTTTCCCGGAATCTTCCTGCGCGTTATCGAGAAATGGTGCTTCTATCCGGGAGATTGCCACGCCAGTGTGATCACTGGCTCGCAATGACCGGGAATTCGGGTTCGCAATGACCGGGAAGTCGGCAGCTCGCCAAATTCCCAATTTATCTGTCCGCTGACGAAAGCCGATATGCATATCTGTCAATGTGGGCAGCAGCCCTCATTCTTCCTGCTTTTTGGGCTTTGCCCGCCAGATTAGCTTTCCCCGTTTTTTGGGGTCCACCTCCCGGTCGGGAAGCTCCAAAACATAGCGCTCGCAGGCATTGATCAAGGTCGTGCCGTTATACTCCCGTTCACGATTCCCACCGCTGCCGTAGCGCAGGTGGATATGACCATGGAGAAACCAGCCGGGGTGATACCGGTCCAGCAGCTCCCGGAAGGCTTCAAAGCCCAGATGGGCCGGGTCTTCCTGATCCCCCAATCCTCTTGGCGGGGCGTGGGCAACCACCACATCCGCCCCGTACCGCCGGAGCTTCCAGCCTAGTCTCCGGATCCGCCGGCGCATCTGGGTTTCGCTGTATTGATCCTTTCCCGGGTGGTACCGCCGGCAGCCGCCCAGGCCCAGAAAACGATAGCCGTTATATTCCAGAATCCCGCCGTCGATGCAGTCGCAGCCCTCCGGCGGTGTCCTGTCATAGTGGCTGTCGTGGTTGCCCCGGACATAAAATACCGGGCACCGGGCCATGGTCACAAGAAATATCAGGTATTCCGCTTTCAGGTCGCCGCAGGAGATAATGAGGTCATATCCGCTGAGCCGCCCCGGAACATAATAATCCCACAGTGCGGGGCACTCCTCATCGGATACGATCAATATCTTCATGCCCCAGCCCCTCCTTTTCCATGGGGATTGTCTCTCTGTGAATCCCCAGCTCCTGCACCATGGGTATCGACATGGGCAGAAGCTCCTGGACCGTGGGAATGGAGCCAATGACATTGCTGCAAAGCCAGTCCATGTGGAGGATTTCGTCCGGGGGTAAGCTCCGGCTGCCGTCGGATTTGACGGAGCCGTCCTGGGCGGTGATCTTCCGGCGGAAAGGATCCAGTTTCCCTGCCGCCAGAGCTTTTTGCAGGATCATCGCCATGGTCCGAACCCCCTCGGGAAGCTTTTCCGACAGGTTCAGGTCGATCACGCCGCTGTCCATGCCCAGCCAGTAATTCTTGGCCTGGGTCTTGTCGTTTTTCCAGGCGCCGGAAAGCAGCTTTTGGGCCACCGCCTCATAGAACTTGCCCCAGACCCATACGGGCGAGGCCAGAGGGATCAGTCCCCCCAGGTCGCTCAGCTGGTAGGTGCCGTAGCTGCAGAAGTCCAGGTACATTCTGGACTGGACCGGGGTATCCCGGTTGGAGATCACCCGGATCCCGTCGGCAAACAGGTCCGCCTGGGGGTTACCCTTGACACAGGTCCACCGCAGCTCCACCTGGGCCCGGGGATTGGTAAGCTGAGCCCCCAGGGCGAAAGCGTTGATGGAGGCAGGTACGCCGTAAATGGGATAGGACGCGATATAGCCGATCCGGTCATCCTGGGCCATGGCCCCGGCAATAGCGCCGGTGACAAATTTCCCCTCATACACCCGGCCGTAGTAGCTGCGGATGCTGGAATAGGGCTGATCCACAGAGCAGTTGAGAAAATGGACCTTGGGATACTCCGCGGCAGCTTTCAGGGTAGCCCTGCGCAGAGGGGGCGCGGTGGTAAACACCACCTGGGCGCCGTCCTTCACCGCCTCCTTAATGGCGTAAAGGGCATCCTCGGTCGTATTGGCGCCATAATAGCTGCGCACCGTGACCCGGTCCCCCAGGGACTTTTGCAGGTACTCAGCCCCCTCCTCATGACCCAGGGCCCAGCCGCTGGTAGCGGGGGTGAGCTGATACACAAAGGCGACATTCAGATGCTCCAGTCCCGGAGAAATGATCCGGGTGATGATGTTCGGCTTTTCCCCGTCCACTTTCGTCTCCACCTTCACCGTGTCCGGTCGGGAGGAGGAAAGAACATCTTCCCACACGGAAGACAATGTCTTCTTCAGCTCCGGGGCGGTGAGCTTTCCCAGGTCGGTGTAGGGGTACAGCTGGAGCCAGTGCAGCAGCGCTTCCTCCGGCAGCACATCCGCGCCCCGGGTATTGATGGCATTGAACGCGTCCTGGAAATACTGGAAATATGCCTTGAAGGTACGGATCTCGCCTTCCGTCCAGGGCTCCCCGGGCTTCTTCCCCAGATAGGACAGGAGCCTCCCATAATCTGCCGGGCGGCGGTATTGGACGGTATAGAGCTTGGTGGCTTTGAAAAAATCCAGAAATTCATAATAGGCCTGGATCCTGGGGTCGTCACTGGGAGCGGGCAGGACCCGGCGCACGGTGGCGGGAATCCGGGTGGCGCCGAAGTGGCGCAGGACACTTACCCGTTTATTTCCCTCCTGGACATAGAAATTGCCCAGATACTCATAGCAGGAAATGGGATCCCGGATGCCGGTGCTGCTCAGGTGGGCATCGCACAGGCTCACCCACTTGGAAGCAAATTCGGAATTGGCTTCCAGCAGGGGACGGAAATGGGGGGTGAAAGCAGTAATCCGTCCGGCGGATTTGGTGCCGATGATCCGCTCCGAGGGGATCTCCATGAGGCCCAGGTCCCGGGTCATCTCGGCAGCCACATCGGGAACCAGCTCATCCAGCACGGCGGGGTTGGCTTTTTTTCCCGCCGCTTCCAGCTCTGCTTTTTCTTTCAGGCCCTGCCGCAGCGCGGCATTGTATTCGTCCATTGCGGTTTGCGTCGGCATGGTCTTCCTCCTTGTCTTACGGCACTTTGCCGAATACTCACAGAATGCGTACTTACGCATTCTATCTATATATCATATCCCATTTTTGGAAATTTGCAACTATCAATCTGCGGAAAAACCCCTCCGTCGGTTCGACGGAGGGGCTTCCCGCAAAAGGATTTAGAAAGAAGAGAGGTAGAAAAGAGGATCTACGGAGTGGAAAGGAAGCGGCTCACGGCTTCCGCAACCTTTCTGATTACAAGATACCCGGCAGGTTTGAACGGTGAATAACGGAAATGAAAACAAAATAAGACGATTTTGTGAACATTGCCTTTTTTACACACCGGGGAAGATCAGGGTTGCCTTGAACAGGTCCCCATCCACCAGGAGCTGAAGCTGGCCCTTCTGCAGCTCCATCAGGCTCTTGGCAATATTGAGGCCCAGACCGCTGCCCTCCGTGTTCCGGGAGGTATCTCCCCGGACAAACCGCTCCATCAGCTCGTCAGCACTGACATTGAGCTCCTCCCGGGAGATATTTTTCATGGAAATCACCACGTTCTCTCCCGCCCGGCTCAGATCCACATACAGCCGGGTGCCGGGTAGGGCGTACTTCACCGCGTTGCTCAGCAGATTGCTCATGGCCCGCCAGGCAAGCCGCCCGTCCGCCATCATCAGAACCGGCTCCTCCGGCTGGCGGAACACCGGCGTCAGGTCTGCCGCCGCCAGCTTGTCGGAAAATTCGCCCAGAGCCTGGTTGATGGCCTCTCCCGCGTCCACCTGGGTAATCTCCACAGGCAGACTTCCGGAGGCCGCCTTGCTCATTTCCATCAGGTCGTCAATGAGCTTTTTCAACCGGG
>CAMCCS010000040.1 GCA_945873295.1 uncultured Clostridia bacterium | reverse complement strand
AATTTCCCCGGCAGAGGAGCCGCGGAGCGGGAGCAGCAGTTCTTCACTGCCCTGAGCAGCGATGAACGCACCAGTTCCGTCACCGTTGCCCGGGCCCGGGTGTAAAGCCCGCCTCTGAGGGAAAAAGAAAATACATGCTTATCGGGACAATGGGACAGAACTGAAAATTGGAATTCAGCGGCTTCGCCGAATTGACAATTGTCAAGTAAATTCCAATGTATCTGTTGGCTGCTGAGCCGGTAAGCATACACGAATTTAAGTAAAAATACGGCTTGGGGAGCGCGAAAAAAACGCATGCTCCCCAGGTGGGATTTTTGTACGCTTTTTTGACCAATGTTTCGGGGAAAACAAGGGAAAATTTCCATTTTTCTTCGGAACCAACACAGAATGGAGGAACAAAAAATGAGCCAACTGTTCATCGTTTTCGCAGCCCTGGGTTCCATCGGCGCGCTGGTCTTTGCCGTGCTGATGGCAAAACGGGCTCTGTCCGTTGATGAGGGCACCGACCTGATGAAGAAGATCGCCTCTTTCATCCGCTCCGGGGCGAAAGCCTACCTGCACCGGCAGTACACCGTGGTCGTCATCTTCTTCGGCTGCATGTTCTTAGTGCTGTGCACCATGGCCGCCCTGGGCTTTCTGACCTGGTTCGTCCCCTTTGCCTTCGTTACTGGCGGCTTCTTCTCCGGCCTCAGCGGCTATGTGGGCATGAATATCGCTACCGCGTCCAATGCCCGTACCGCCAATGCCTGCCGTAAAGGTCTGAACGACGGCCTGCGGGTGGCTTTCTCCGCCGGCACCGTCATGGGCTTCACCGTTGTCGGCCTGGGCCTGTTCGACATCACCGCCTGGTACCTCATGCTGCGTTACGTCTTCCATCTTGAGATGGAGGCAATCACCTCCGCCATGCTGACCTTCGGCATGGGCGCCAGCTCCATGGCCCTCTTCGCCCGTGTAGGCGGCGGTATCTTTACCAAGGCTGCCGACGTGGGCGCTGACCTGGTGGGCAAGGTGGAAGCGGGCATCCCCGAGGATGACCCCCGGAACCCCGCCGCCATCGCCGATAACGTGGGCGACAACGTGGGCGACGTGGCCGGCATGGGCGCTGACCTGTACGAATCCTATGTTGGCTCTCTGATCTCCGCCTGCGCTCTGGGCGTTACCGCATTCAACTATGTGGAAGCCGTGGACCGGATGAACGCCTTTGCCGTGCCGCTGCTGCTGGCTGCCATCGGCGTTGTGGCCTCCATCATCGGCTCCTTCCTGGTGCACACCGGTGAATCCACCGATCAGCTCGATCTGCTCAAGGCTCTGCGCCGGGGCACCAACACAGCCGCTATCATCATCGCCGTAGCTTCCTTCCCTCTGGTCTGGCTGCTGCTGGGCTGGGATAACATCGGTCTGTACTTTGCCATCCTCGCCGGTCTGGTTTCCGGCGTGCTGATCGGCCGGTTCACCGAGTACTACACTTCCGATACCTATAAGCCTACCAAGAATCTGGCGAATTCCTCCGAGACCGGCACCGCGACCCTGATCATCGACGGCATCAGCCTGGGCATGAAGTCCACCGCAATGCCCGTTGTCATCGTAGGCATCTGCATCCTGGTATCCTACCTGTGCTCCGGCATGGGCATCACCGGCGACGGCAAGCCCGCTCTGGGCCTGTACGGTATCGCCCTGGCTGCCGTGGGCATGCTGTCCACCCTGGGCATCACCCTGGCAACCGACGCTTACGGCCCCGTGGCGGATAACGCAGGCGGCATCGCCCAGATGGCCGGCCTGGATCCCGTTGTCCGTGAGCGCACCGACGCTCTGGATTCCCTGGGCAACACCACTGCCGCTACCGGCAAGGGCTTCGCCATCGGCTCCGCCGCTCTGACCGCCCTGGCCCTCATTGCCAACTACACGGATAAGGTAACCGCCATTGATCCCGAGATGGTTCTCGACATGAGCATCATGAACCCCGTGGTTCTCGTGGGCGTGCTTGTGGGCGCCTGCCTGCCCTTTATCTTCGCCGCCATCACCATGGGCGCCATCGGCCGGGCGGCCCACACCGTGGTGCTGGAGGTCCGCCGTCAGTTCCAGGAGATCAAGGGGCTGCTGGACGGTACCGCCGACGCCGACTACGAGAGCTGTGTGGACATCTGCACCAAGTCCAGTCTGAAAGAAATGGTCATTCCCACCCTGGTGGGCGTGGTGGTGCCCATTGTCACCGGCTTTCTGCTGGGCCCCGACGGCGTCATCGGCATGCTCTGCGGCGCCACCATTTCCGGCTTCCTGCTGGCTGTGTTCATGTCCAACTCCGGCGGTGCCTGGGATAACGCCAAGAAGTACATTGAGGTAGGCCACTGTGGCGGCAAGGGCAGTGAAAACGACAAGTCCGCCATCGTGGGCGACACCATCGGCGATCCCTTCAAGGACACCTCCGGCCCTGCTATCAACATTCTGATTAAGCTGCTGAGCATGGTCTCCATTGTTTTTGCTTCGGTGGTTGTCAGATTCCATTTGTTCTGATATACTATCCTTGTTTGGGGCGCGTTTCCAAAAAGCTGCGGGGACGGCTGGGCAGGCCGTCCCCACAGGGCCGTGTCCGGCCCCGGGCAGGAAACATCGGGAAAGCAGAATTTACGAACGTATCGTCAGAACGGGTCATTGCGAGCCAGTTCGCTTTCCTGGCGTGGCAATCTCCATCGAATTCCTGAACCAGGAACGTCATACACAGTAGGGGCGCTCATCTGAGCGCCCGGCAGAGAAATAATTGTTTTTCAGATTTCTATCGGCGAAAAGGTTCCTTTTACCGGATATTTGTTACGTAATTGGAACATTTCCACGGGCGGTCAATGACCGCCCCTACGAATGGATGACGATAGATTTTCTAAGGCAACACCGCACAATGGGAACTGCGGGCTTCGGCGGATCTTTTGCCCCAATCGTGCAGTATGAAAAATGGGAAATACATCCAGTATTCCCGCATTTTTCATACTTTCGCTTGTGCCAAAACACTGCCCGAATCTCCTTGCCCCATTATGCGGTGCTGCCCTAAAATTCGATGGAGATTCCCACACCACTTAAGAGGACTGGTTCGGAATGACACTGTTGTTCGAGGCTCTTACTTAATTCGCTAAATACACCTATTGTCAATTTGCCGATAAAAGAGGAGGAAAAAGAAAATGGAAACCTATGATCTGATGATCCTGGGCCCGGCGACCCGGGACGTGAATATCGACTACACCGGCGCGGAAGACCGGAGCGTAGGCGGCGCGGTGACCTTCTGCACCCCCGCGGCCCGGGCCGCCGGGGCGCGGGTTTTCGCGGCTGTGAAGATCGCGGAAGGCGACAAGGACATTCTGGATGTCTTCAATATGCCCGGGGAGGACATTGCCCTGCTGCCCTCGGAAAAGACCACCCTTATGCGCAACGAGTATTTTACCCCGGACCGGGAGCGCCGCAAGGCGGAGTGCCCTGCCCAGTCCGACCCGATTCTTCCCGGCGAGGTGCCGGATGTGAAATGCCGGATGTACCACCTGGCGGGGCTTCTCTACGGGGATTTCCCCGGGGAACTGCTGGTGGAGCTGAAACGCCGGGGAATGCTGGCGGCGGATGCCCAGGGCTTCCTGCGCCACAATGAAAACGGCTCCCTCGTATTCCACGACTGGGCGGAAAAGCTCCAATATCTTCCCATGCTGGACTTCCTCAAGACCGACGCGGCGGAGGCGGAGATCCTCACCGGCACCACGGACCGTGTCGCCGCCGCCCGGCAGCTTCACGACTGGGGCGCAAGGGAAATTCTGATTTCCCACAATACCGAAATGCTGGCCTTTGACGGAGAGAAGATCTACACCTGCCCCGTAAAAGCCCGGAACCTGTCCGGACGGACGGGCCGGGGGGACACCACCACCGGTTCCTACCTCGCCATGCGCCTTACAGGGGCTTCTGTGCCGGAGGCCCTGCGCTACGCCACCGCCTGCGTCTCCCTGAAAATGGAGACCCCCGGCGTATTCCGGGGCACCAAAGCGGATGTGCTGGCCTATCTGGATGAATTCTACGCATAAAAATTGCCGCCTCCCGGGATTTCTGCCGGGAGGCGGTACTGTTATGGTTTGTCTGAATGAAGAGTGATAAATTGGGAATTTGGTGGTTTCGTTGAACGGAATGCGGGCGGATGCCGTACACCCAAAGGCTCCCTTGTGTAAAGGGAGCTGTCGCGAAGCGACTGAGGGATTGCGCGGTACAGATCTTCCATTCAGGAGGCATTTCGGCGAAAAGGTTCGAGGGTACGATTTTGGCAGTGAAATTTATCGCATGTGAAGAGGAATCGGCGAAAAGGTTCGCGGAAACGACTTTGCAGTAGAATCTTCCGGGTTTCATGAAGCCTCGGCGAAGCGGGGTCAGAACGGACATGGTGCGTTCTGACGATGGGCACACCGGGAAGTCCACCATTACAACCCCTCAGTCAGCTTCGCTGACAGCTCCCCTTACACAGGGGAGCCCTTGGCGC
The DNA here is from genome assembly GCA_945873295.1 of uncultured Clostridia bacterium. Lineage (GTDB taxonomy): Bacteria > Bacillota > Clostridia > Oscillospirales > Oscillospiraceae > Faecousia. Next base: position 8,574 of record CAMCCS010000040.1, on the reverse strand, counting down.
ATACCGCATCAGGCCGCAAACCACTGCCTAAACAGCCCGCCAAATTCCAATTTATCCGTCTTCTGTTTCCCTGCGGCAGTGTGAAAAAATCCCCGGTAAAAGCAAAGGACACTTCCTTGCTCTTACCGGGGATTTTCTATCATGTAGCCCCGCTTACAGCAGCTCGTACCGGCGGGAGCGGAGCAGACGGGTCATGCTGAGGGCGTCGCTGGGGAGGTAATCCGTCAGAATGCCGCCCAGAGCAATGTCCTCGGTGCGGTGGCAGTCGGAGCCGCTGAGCCGGATCAGGCCGTACTCCTGGGCGTATTCCTCCGCCCGGTCATTGCGGCTGTCGTGGCGGGGGTTGCAGTTGCGGACCTCCACGCCGTCCAAGTACCGGGAGAAAGCGGGCGTGCAGGAATGGCGGTAGGGATGGGCCTGAATGAGCAGAGCGCCGGCAGCCCGGGCAATGGGGGCAAAGCCCGCGATGCCCATCCGGAACACCGATTCGGGATCGGCGAGAAGATCATCCAGCCAGCCGTAGAGCAGGTAGTCGTTGTCGCATTCGTCAAAGCGCAGCTCCGCCCCCCGGAAGACCCGGATGCCCACCTTTTCCGCTTCCTCCCGGACCCGGCGGTAGCCGTCCAGGAAAGCCCCCAGCTTGTCCCCGGGGCCGGCGGGGTCAATGCCCAGGAAGTCAAAGGTGGTGCGGTTGTAGTGGTCCGTGACGATGAGGGCCTTGTAGCCTGCGTCATAGTACCCTTTGACAATGGCGGCGGCGTCCAGGTGGCCGCACTTGCTGACATGATTGGTGTGCAGATGGGTCTCGATTTTGTACATGGTGGTTTTCCTCCTGTTTTTTCTGATTTATGAGAAAGGATATATTAACGGTTCGGCGGGACAAATGGGAATTTGACAGCCGATAGAACGTGTCATTTAAGAACCAGTTCTCAAACTGGTGTGGGATTCTCCATCGAATTCCGGGCAGTCCATCGTCATACAGACTGTCCTTTTTGCGCCGATTTCCGAAATTCATCCATGAGAAATGGTGCTTCTATCCAGGAGATTGCCACACCAGTGACGTCGGTCACTGGTTCGCAATGACCGGGAATTCGGCAAATTCCAATTTCCCAATCTATTATTCATCCACCACAGTAAGCCGGACGCCCTCTCTTGCGCACAGCTCCCTGGCAAAGTCCGGGCAGCTGGCGTCCGTGATGATCTCCTCCAGATCGGCGATGGTGCCGTAGGCCATCAGGCTTTCCTTACCGAATTTGCTGCCGTCGGCCAGCAGGAAGGTGCGCAGGCTCTGCTGCATGGCAAGCTTTTTGAGCTCATATTCAATGTAGGTGGACACGTTCAGCTTCCCGGTGGGAGAAACGCCGGACGCACCCAGAAAAGCCTTGGCGCAGCGGTAGCGGCCTAAAAATTCCAGGGTGCTCACATCGGCGACGGAATTGGTCCTGCGGTTCAGAAGACCCGGCAGGACGATGAGATCCACATTGGGAAAGGCGGGGGCCCGGGACAGGATCGACGCATTTCCTGTGATGATGGTCACATGCTTGGCAGGGGAGAGAAAGTCCATCAGATGCATGGTGGTGGTGCCGGGATCAATATATAAAGTATCGTTGTCCTGAATCAGGTTCTGGGCGTACTGGGCAATGCGGCGCTTGCCGTCGGCGTGGAGATCCGACCGGTGGGTAAAGAGGGGGACCTCCTGGGTGCTGAGGATCCGCACGCCGCCGTAGATCTTCTCCACCGCCCCGGTGGCGGCAAGCTTGGCCACATCGGAACGGATGGTGTTCATGGAGGTGCCGAAGATACGCTGCAGCTCCTCCATGGTGATACTGCCCCGCTGGGCAATGAGGGAAAGCATCTGCTTCTGTCTGACTTCTTTCATGGAGGAAAACACTCCTTTCAGGGGCCCTGGCGCTCACTTCTGACAATCTGATATTAAGGCTATCGGCTTTTCACGGCAAACAGAAAAATTGGGAATTTGGCGAATTCCCGGTCATTGCGAGCCAGTGATCACACTGGCGTGGCAATCTCCCGGATAGAAGCACAATTTCCCATGGATGAATTCCGGGAAACGGCAGGATAGAACGGTCTGTATGACGATGGATTATCTGGAATTCGATGGAGATTCCCACACCAGTCTGATGACTGGTTCGGAATGACAGTGTTGTTCGATGCCCCGACTTTCCTCTACAAATTCCAATTTATCGCACTTCTTTTTCAGATAACCGAATCTGATACTACTATATCCCTTTTTTCATAAATTGTCAACTGTTTTGTAAAATTAGTAACTTCTAGAAATTTTTAAGGGAAATTTCACAAGAAAATCACAGCCTGTCGTTGACAGGTTGGTAACGGTATGGTACAATTCAAATGAAACTGTCTGCCCCATCCGGGCGGATACAACAATTTAAATTACAGGAGGATATTGGATTATGGCTAAAGTAAGAGTAGGCGTCGCGGGTTACGGCACCATCGGTCAGCGTCTGGCGGACGGCGTTGCCATGCAGGAGGATATGGAGCTTGTCGGCATTGCTGACCTGGCCCCCACTTTGGCGATCCGCGCTCTGCGGGAAAACGACATGATCGGCGCCAACGGCGTCAAGTATAACCTCTATCTGGTAAACGGCGCGGACCGTGCCGCCTTCGACGCCAAGGACATCCCCGTGGCCGGCACCTTTGAGGAGCTGTGCAGCAAGGTTGATATCATGCTGGACTCCGCTCCCGGCGGCGTGGGCGCGAAGAACAAGGTCATTTACGAGAAGATGGGCGTGAAGGCCATCTTCCAGGGCGGCGAGAAGAACAGCGTCGCCGACGTGTTCTTCCATGGCTATGCCAACTATGAAAAGGGCCTGGGCCAGAACTACCTGAAGCTCACTTCCTGCAACACCACCGGCCTCATCCGGACTGTGGACTGCCTGGACCGTGCCTACGGTGTGGACAAGGTTGCCATCACCATCATCCGCCGTGTGGCTGACCCCGGTGACTACCACCGCGGACTGACCAATGCCCTGCAGATCGACAAGGCTCCCTCCCATCAGGCCGTTGACCTCATGACCATCATGCCCCATGTCCAGGCGACCGGCATCCTGGTACATACCCCTGTGACCCACGGCCACATCATTACGGTCCTGGCCTCCGGCAAGGACGGCCGGAAGATCACCCGGGACGAGGCTCTGGCTGCTTTCCGTGCCCATCCCCGTATCCGCACCGTCACCATCGACGAGGGCTTCATGGGCAATGCTTCCTTCTTCAAGTACGGCCGTGACCTGGGCAACCGCCGGGGCGACATTTACGAAATCGGCCTGTGGGAGGACTCCGTGGTGGAGAGCGGCAACGACATTATGTACGCCATCCACATCCCCCAGGAGAGCGTCACCATCCCCGAGACCATGGACGCCATCCGTGCCGCTATGAAGATGCAGTTGACCCGGGAAGAGGGCACCGCTGCCACCAACAAGTACCTGAGAATCGGCCGCTTCAAGTAAGGAGAGATAAGCATGCGATTCGGGATTAAAACCCTGGACGAGGCGGAGGTGCGGGGAAAAACCGTCCTGTGCCGGGTGGACATTAACCAGCCGGTGGACCGGGCAAAGGGAACCCTCAAGAGCATCAACCGAATCCAGGCCTGCGTGCCCACCGTCCGGGAGCTCAGCGACCGGGGGGCGAAGGTGGTCCTGATGGCCCACCAGGGCAGCGATATTGAGTATAAGAATTTCTACACCACGAAGCCCCACGCCGCAGTGCTCCAGGAGCTGCTGGGCCGGGAGGTCAAGTGGATCGACGATGTGTGCGGCCCCGCCGCCCGGGAGGCCATCCGCAGCCTCCAGGACGGAGAAATCCTGCTTCTGGACAACGTGCGCTTCGTCTCCGAGGAGCAGACCCTGTTTGAAATGAAGCTCTGCCTGACCCACGAGCAGCAGGCAAAGACCCTGCTTGTGGAGAAGCTGGCCCCCCTGGCGGACCTCTATGTCTGCGACGCCTTTGCTGCGGCCCACCGGGATCAGCCCAGCCTGTGCGGCTTCGAGCAGGTGCTGCCCTCCTACATGGGCCGGCTCTTTGAAAAAGAGTACTGCACCGTGTCCCAGGTCATGGAGGCGCCGGAGCGGCCCTGCGTGTTCGTCCTGGGCGGCGCGAAAATCTCCGACGCGTTCCTGATGATGAACACCGTCCTCAGCCGGGGCGTGGCGGACAAGATCCTCACCGGCGGCCTGGTGGGCAACATCTTCCTCACCGCGCTGGGCCATGAGATCGGCAGCGGCAGCGTGAACTTTATCCTCAAATCCAACTACGGCGAGTACATCGACAAGGCAAGGCAGCTTATCACCCAGTACGGCGATAAGATCTGCCTGCCGGTTGACCTTGCCTGGGTGGATAATGGTGAGCGCCGGGAGGCGGCTCTGGGGCAGGTTCCCGGGGACATCACTTCCCTGGATGTGGGCTCCAAGACTGCCGAAAGCTACCGCAATGCCATCCTGAATGCCAAGACCGTCTTCGTCAACGGCCCCATGGGCGTCTTTGAGCAGGCGCCCAGCGAGTACGGCACCAAGGCGGTGTGGCAGGCTCTGGCGGACACCGAGGGCTTTACCGTCCTGGGCGGCGGCGACAGCATCACCGCCACGGAAAAGTACGGCCTGGCCTCCAAGATGGGCTATATCTGCACCGGCGGCGGCGCGCTGATCCGGTTCCTCACCGGTGAGGAGCTTCCCGTTGTGAAGGCCCTTCGCCACGGGGCGGAACTTTGCAAATAACAAACGAGGTGAAAAACCATGGATGTATCTAAGAAGAAGGAATTGCAGGCCCTGGCCGTGCGCATCCGCATGGCGGCCCTGGAGGCCATTCACTCCCTGGGCTCCGGCCACATCGGCGGCGCGCTGAGCATCTGCGATGTGCTGGCAGTGCTCTACGGCGGCGAGATGCGGGTGGATCCCGCCAATCCCCAGTGGCCCGAGCGGGACAAGCTGGTGTGCTCCAAGGGCCACGCCGGCCCCGGTGTATACGGCACCCTGGCCGTGAAGGGCTTCTTCCCCTATGAAGAGCTGAAGACGCTGAACCGTCCCGGCACCCGGCTTCCCAGCCACTGTGACCGGAACAAGACCCCCGGCGTGGACATGACCACCGGCTCTTTGGGTCAGGGCACCTCCCTGGCCTGCGGCATGGCCATGGGCGAAAAGCTCCGGGGAAGAGACAGCCGCGTGTTCCTGATTGTGGGCGACGGCGAAAGCAACGAGGGCCAGGTGTGGGAGGCGTTCTCCTTTGCCGCGGCCAAGAAGCTTGACAATCTTGTGGTGCTGCTGGACTGGAACAAGCGGCAGCTGGACGGCTGGACCGAGGACGTTCTGTCCATGGGCGACTATGTGGAAAAGTTCAATGCCTTCGGCTTTGACACCGTGAAGGTGGATGGCAATGATGTGGAAGCGCTGCAGGGTGCTCTGGAGCATACCCGTGTGGGTAACGGCAAGCCCTTTGCCATCGTCATGGACACCGTGAAAGGCGCGGGCATCAAAGAGGTCGCCGAGACCGTGATGAACCACTCCCTGACGGTGAACGACGAGCAGTACACAAGATGGATGGCTCAGCTGCAGTCTGAGCTGGACGCGCTGGAGGGCTGAGCTATGGAAATTGTCTACAACGGTGAAATGGATAAGCGGGCCTGCAAAGAGGTTCTCGGACGGGTGATCCCCCAGCTGGTGAAGGAAGATCCCGAAATCGTCTACCTGGACGCGGACCTGATGAGCTGCATCGGCACCCTGAAGGGTACACGGGATGTGGCGGACCGGGCCATCAACTGCGGCATCGCCGAGGCCAACATGATCGGCGTGGCCTGCGGCCTGGCTTCCGCCGGGTTCAAGCCCATCGTCCACACCTTCGGACCCTTCGCCTCCCGGCGGTGCTTTGACCAGGTGTTCCTCAGCGCCGGCTACGCCAAGAACGATATTACCATCATCGGCACCGACCCTGGTGTCATGGCCGCTATGAACGGCGGCACCCATATGCCCTTTGAGGATATGGCCCTGTACAACACCATCCCCGGCGCAACCATTATCGATGTGACCGACCCCACCCTTTTGGAAAGCGCCATCCGCCAGTGCGTGAACCGTCCGGGCGTCAAGTATATCCGGGTGGGCCGGAAGCAGTACGCCAAGGTTTACGCTGAGGGCAGCGAAGTTCCCATCGGCAAGGCCACCGTCCTCCGGGAGGGCGGCGACGCGGCGGTCTTCGCCTCCGGCATCATGGTCCACGAGGCCATGAAGGCCGCGGACATCCTGGCGGCAGAGGGCACCCAGATTTCCGTGCTGGATATGTTCAGCGTCAAGCCCCTGGATGAAGAAGCGGTGGTGGAGTTTGCCCGGAAGACCGGCGCTGTGGTGGTGGCGGAAAACCACAACCGGCACGGCGGCCTGTACGCCTCCGTTGCCCAGGTGCTGTGCGAGCGGTGCCCGGTGCCCGCTGCCTGCGTGGCGGTGGAGGACGAGTTCGGCGAAGTGGGTCCCCAGGGGTACCTGCAGGAGCGCTTCGGCCTGACCGCCGACCATGTAGTGCGCCAGGTAAAGGCCGTCCTTGCCAGAAAGGGCTGAGCCATGCGTTTGAGCTTCGGCTTCGGCACCTCCACCCAGGAGGTGGAGGTGCCTGAGAAAAACTTAATGGGCGAGCTTCACGCGAACCCCGTTCCCACGGGTCTGACCGGGGAGGCGGAGGTCCGCCGGGCACTGGCGGAGCCCATTGGCTCCCCCCGGCTGGGGGAAATCGTAAAGCCCGGTGAGAAAATCGCCATCGTCACCAGCGACATCACCCGGCCCATGCCCACCTACAAGGTCATGCCCGCGCTTCTTGACGAGCTGTACGCCGCGGGTGTGCGCCGGGAGGACATCACCCTGGTCTTTGCCCTGGGCAGCCACCGCCACCATACCGACGAGGAACGGCGGCGTCTGGCGGGGGAGCGGGCGTTTTCTGAAATTGCCTGCGTGGACTGTGACCCCGGCGACTGCGTCCATATGGGCGTTACCAAGGCGGGCACTCCCGTGGACATTACCCGGGTGGTGGCGGAGGCGGACCGGCGGATCTGCCTGGGAAACATTGAGTACCACTATTTTGCCGGGTATTCCGGCGGCGCCAAGGCCATTATGCCCGGGGTCTCCACCCGGGACGCCATCCAGAGCAACCACTCCATGATGGTTCGGCCCGAGGCCTGCGCCGGTGCCCTGGAAACCAATCCCCTGCGGATGGACATTGAGGAAGCGGGGGCCATCTGCGGCATCGACTTCATCGTCAATGTGGTGCTCAGCGAGCATAAGGAAATCCTGAAAGCGGTGGCGGGCGACCCAGTGAAAGCCCACCGGGCAGGCTGCGCTTTCCTGGATACTCTGTACTTAAAGGAGCTCCCCCACGGGGCGGACATCGTGCTGGTGAGCCAGGGCGGCGCACCCAAGGATATGAACCTGTACCAGACCCAGAAAGCCCTGGACAATGCCCGCCACGCGGTGAATCAGGGCGGCATCATCATCCTCATCGGCTCCTGCAAGGAGGGTCTGGGCGAGCATACCTTTGAGGAGTGGATGACAAAATCTCCCTCCCCCGAGGCCATGATCGAACGGATCGGCCGGGACTTCCAGCTGGGCGGCCACAAGGCGGCGGCCATTGCCATGACCCTCCAAAAGGCGGATGTGTGGCTGGTGTCGGACATGGAGCCGGACTTCGTCCGTTCCATCTTCCTCACCCCCCAACCCTCCGCCCAGGCGGCCCTGGACGCGGCTTTCCAAAAGCTGGGGAAGGACGCCACGGTTCTTGCCATGCCCTACGGCGGCTCTACCCTGCCCCGGATCGTGGGCTGATACAACGGAGCGGAAAATTGGAATTTGGCGCATCGTCAGAACGTGTCATTCCGAACCAGTCCTCAGACTGGTGTGGGAATCTCCATCGAATTCCAGGCTTCTTGTCGTCATACAGTCTGTTCTATCTTGTCGTTTTCCGGTGTCTATCCGTGAGAAGTAGTTCTTCTATCCAGGAGATTGCCACGCCAGTGTGCGCTACTTTATCGCAATGACCGGGAATTTGTCAAATACCCATTTTTCGCATTGTTAACCTGATTGAATACATATTGGGAGGAATAACCAATGGATTACGCAAAGGAATCCCTGCGGCTCCACGGCGAGTGGAAGGGCAAAATTGAGGTGAAGGCCACCGTGCCTGTGGCCACCAAGGACGACCTGTCCCTGGCCTATACCCCCGGCGTTGCCCAGCCCTGCCTGGAGATCCAGAAGGATATCAATAAGTCCTATGAGCTGACCCGGCGGCACAACCTGTGCGCCGTCATTACCGACGGCACCGCCGTCCTGGGCCTGGGCGACATCGGTCCCGAGGCCGGTATGCCCGTTATGGAGGGCAAGTGCGTGCTGTTCAAGTCCTTCGGCGATGTGGACGCCTTCCCCCTGTGCGTCAAGACCAAGGACGTGGACGAGTTTGTCAACGCCGTCTACCTGATCTCCGGCTCCTTCGGCGGCATCAACCTGGAGGACATTTCCGCCCCCCGGTGCTTTGAGATCGAGCGGAAGCTGAAGGAAAAGTGCGACATTCCCATCT
>CAMCCS010000039.1 GCA_945873295.1 uncultured Clostridia bacterium | reverse complement strand
TGTCGCCGTTCCTCATCCGCCCCTGCGGGGCACCTTCCCCCCGGGGGAAGGAATTTGGCACTTCCAAGACGATACTTCAAATTCCAATCTATTTCCTTAACTTAATGACATTGGCGTGCGCGCTGGTTCGCAATAACCGGGAATTCGTGATTTACACCTCGAAAAAGCTCTTTATAGTTGACATAACACCGCTTTCAACCTTTGCCAGCATGAGAAATTCCCCGCTGCGGCTGTAGGCCCGGTAGGTGCCGTCGGGTTTTTTCACGGAAAAGGCGTTGCCGTTGCGGCAGCGGGTTTCCTGGTTGGGGCTCAAGGTCACAGCTTCGTACTGGGCGAACATGGTGTCCACGGTGCGAAGATATTTTTCCGGCTCCTGTGTGTCCAGCAGCGTCTGCAAAGGGACGGCATCATCAATACCATAGCTCCCTGCTGCCGTGCGCCGCAGGGCCGCCATACACCCGCCGCAGCCAAGAGCCTCCCCAATGTCCTTGCACAGGGTCCTTATATAGGTCCCCTTGGAGCAGCGTACCCGCAGGCGCACCATCCCCTCCTGAAAGCCCAGAAATTCCAGTTCAAAAATGGTCACGGGCCGGGGCTTCCGCGCAATTTCCTGCCCTTTTCTTGCAAGGTCGCAGAGCTTCTGTCCCCCGACCTTCAGGGCGGAGTACATGGGGGGCACCTGCAGGATTTCCCCCCGGAACTTATGGAGCACCGCTTCCACCTGATCTTCCGTCAGGGAAACCTCCTGCTTTCTGAGCACAGTCCCGGTGATATCCTCGGTGTCAGTGGTGAGCCCGGGCAGGAGCAGAGTCTCATAGGTCTTTTCCGCGTGCTCAAAAAATTCCACCCCCCGGGTGGCCCGGCCTACGAATACCGGCAGCACACCGGTGGCCATGGGATCCAGGGTCCCTCCATGACCAATGCGCCGGGTGTCAAACACCCGGCGCAGTCTGGCAGTTACGTCCTGGCTGGTCCAGCCGGAGGGCTTATCTACAATGACGATTCCGTTCACGGATAGACCTCCTCCATGACCTTTCTTACTGCCTCCGCCGCAGCCGTCAGGGGCAGATTGATGGAAGCCCCCGCCGCGCCCCTATGTCCGCCGCCGCCGAAGCGCACGGTGACCAGGGTGGCATCGTACCCCGGCACCGCCCGGACGGAGAGCTTGGTCTCCCCATCCTGGGTTTCCCGGAGGGTAGCGGCCACTTTCACCCCGGCAACGGTGCGGGGGAAATTGGAGATGTTGTCCATGTCATCCTCGGTGACCCCAACGGACACCTCCACCGCCCTTGGAATGGCGCAGACCGCCATGGTCCCGCCGTGGAGGAGCAGCATGTGCTCCACGATCCAGGCCTGGATTTTCAGCCGCTCCAGAGTGTTGGTCTCAAAGAGCTCCTGATTTAAGCGGTAAGTATTCACCCCGGCCCGGACGCAGGCCGCCGCAGCCAGGAAAGTATGTTCGCTGGTGTTGGAGAACCGGAAGCAGCCGGTGTCCGTGGAAATGCCCACATACAGGGCATTAAAAACCGGGGTGTCCCCGGGGCACTGCAGCAGCCGCAGCAGCTCCCACACGATCTCGGCGCAGCTGGCGCTGTCCGGCTCCACCAGCTCCATCTGGGTAAAGGAGGTGGAAGAAGCGTGGTGGTCGATTCGCAGGCGGATTTTTCCCATGAGGTTCGCCCACTGAGCCGGGAGCATACCGGGGGAAGCCACGTCTGTGCTGACAATAAAGGCGTCCTCAGGCACCGCGTCCACCGTCAGGCCCTCCAAAAGAAAGGAAAACCTGGGGGTGACCTCCGGATTCCCAAGCACCCAGGCGGTTTTCCCCAGAAGCCTGAGCCCCAGACACAGGGCGGCGGCGCTGCCCAGGGTGTCCCCGTCCGGCCGCCGGTGGGTGAGGATCAGGAACCGGTTGTTATCCCGCAGCACCCGGGCAGTTTCATTCCGGGTCAGTTTCATCCTGCTCCACCCCCAGTGAATCGATGAGCTTCAGCATCCGCGCGCCGTAGGCAATGCTGTCGTCCAGGCTCCACACAAGCTCCGGCGCGTAGCGCAGCTGCAAGCCCCGGCCCAGCTCCCGGCGAAGAAAGCCGCCGGCGGACTTGAGCCCCGCCATGGCATCCCGCGCCCGTTCCTCCTGGAGGAAGCTGACATAGACCTTGGCGTACCTGAGGTCCGGGGTGGTCTCCACCCGGGTAATGGAGATCATGGTATCCTGTACCCGGGGGTCCTTCACCTTGCGCAGAAGCTGGGAAAGCTCCTTCTGTATTTCTTCATTGATTCGATTGATCCGATTGGATGCCATAATACACTCCTTAATTGGGGACCTCCGATATAACGCTGACGGTGTTTTCAGAGGCTGCCAATTGACAAATGTCGAATAAGGTTATCGGCTGTTAATAAGCTGATCGAGAAATTGAAATTTGTAGGGCTGTTTGGGCAGTGGTGTGCGGGTGGAAAATGGGACGCTGCAAAGGCTCCCTTGTGTAAAGGGAGCTGTCGCGCAGCGACTGAGGGATTGTGCAGTACAGTTCTTCAATTTAGGAAGTGTTTCGGCGAAAAGGCTTATGGAAACGACTTTGCGGTAGAATCTTCCTATTTTAACGATGCCTCGGCAAAACGGGGACAGAACGGACATTGTTCGTTCGGACGATGGGCACACCGGGAAGTCCACCATTACAACCCCTCAGTCAGCTTCGCTGACAGCTCCCCTTACACAGGGGAGCCCTTGGGTGTACGGCATCCGCCCGCGTTCCATTCAACGAAACCGCCAAATTCCCAATTTTACGATCTGCTGATGAATACCGATGGCCTGAATGTTGCTTACCGCTTGACTTCCTGCATGACGAAGCATTCCAGAATGTCGCCCTCTTTGATGTCGTTGAATTTCACAACGCTCATGCCGCACTCGTAGCCGGCGGTGACTTCCTTGACCGCGTCCTTGAACCGCTGCAGGGAGCCCACCTCGCCCTCGTGAATGACGATGTTGTCCCGCAGCACCCGGACCTTGGCATCCCGGGATACCTTGCCGTCTTTTACCATGCAGCCCGCGATGGTGCCGATGGCGCTGACCTTGTAGGTCATGCGGACCTCGGCGTGGCCGATGACGGCTTCTTCAAACTTGGGCGCCAGCATGCCCTTCATAGCGGCCTCGATCTCGTCGATGGCGTCGTAGATGACCCGGTAGAACCGCATATCCACGTTGGCCCGCTGGCCGTTGGCCTGGGCGGCGGCATCGGGACGGACGTTGAAGCCCACAATGATGGCCCCGGCGGTGGAGGCCAGCAGAATATCGCTTTCGTTGATAGCGCCAACCCCCGCGTGAATGACCCGGACCCGGACTTCCTCGTTGGAAATCTTCTCCAAAGAGGCTTTCACCGCCTCGGCGGAGCCCTGTACGTCGGCCTTGACGATGAGGGGCAGCTCCTTCATTTCGCCCTCCTGCATCTTGGCAAAGAGGTTATCCAGGGTGACCTTCTGGGCCATCTTGGCTTTCGCGTCCTTCTCGGCCTGACGGCGCTGCTCCACCAGCTCCCGGGCCATCCGCTCGTCGGTGACCACGTTGAACTCGTCGCCGGGGGCGGGGACGTCGGCAAGACCGGTGATCTCCACGGGCTGGGAGGGACCGGCGACCTTGACGGTACGGCCCTTGTCGTTGGTCATCACCCGGACACGGCCCACGGCGGTGCCCGCGATGATGATGTCGCCCTGCTTCAATGTGCCGTTCTGCACCAGCAGCGTTGCGATGGGGCCCTTGGTCTTGTCGAGCCGTGCTTCAATGACGGTGCCCTTGCCCCGGCGGTTGGGGTTGGCTTTCAGCTCCAGCACCTCGGAGGACACGATGATCATTTCCAGCAGGTCCTCAAGGCCCATGCCGGTCTTGGCGGAAATGGGGCAGATCACGGTGTCGCCGCCCCACTCCTCGGGGATCAGGTCGTACTTGGTCAGCTGCTCCTTGATCTTGTCGGGATTGGCGGTGGGCTTATCCATCTTGTTGATGGCAACGATAATGGGAATGTTCGCCGCCTTGGCGTGGTTGATGGACTCGATGGTCTGGGGCATGATGCCGTCGTCGGCAGCCACCACCAGCACGGCGATGTCGGTGCACATAGCGCCCCGGGCCCGCATGGAGGTAAAGGCCGCATGGCCGGGGGTATCCAGGAAGGTGACGGGGTTCCCGCTCACATCCACGGTGTAGGCGCCGATGTGCTGGGTGATGCCGCCGGCCTCCCCCGCGGTGACGGAGGTCTTCCGGATGGCGTCCAGAAGCGAGGTCTTGCCGTGGTCAACGTGGCCCATGACCACCACCACGGGGCCTCTGGGCTGGAGCTCCTCAGCGGAGTCCACATGGTCGTCGATAATCTGCTCTTCAATGGTGACGGTGACTTCCCGCTCCACCTTGCAGCCCATTTCCGTGGCCACATACTCGGCGGTGTCAAAGTCGATGGTCTGGTTGATGCCAGCCATGACGCCGTTCTTCATGAGCAGCTTGATGACCTCGCCCGCGGTTTTCTTCATCCGGGAGGCCAGCTCGCCCACGGTGATCTCGTCGGGGATCTTCACGGTGACGGGAGCTTTCCGGGCAACCTCCATCTGAAGGCGGCGCAGCTTCTCCTGCTCTTCGTTGCGCTGCTTGCTGCCCCGGAACTTGTTGTCCTTTTTGTTCTGCTGCTGGCCCTTTTTGCCGCCGATGCGCTGCTTGCCGCCTTGGTAATTCTGCACCCGCTCGGAGACCAGATTGTCCACGTCGGCAAAGCGGTTGGCGTTGACCTGGACGGCGGAGGTATCCACCACCCGGCGCTCCCGCTTCCGTTCCGGCTCCTTGGGCTTGGCGGGCTGGACACTCTGGGTGTTCTGAGCGGCAGGGGCTGCCGGCTGGGCAGACTGCTGCTGGGCGGCCGGGGCCGGATTCTTCTTGCCCTGCTGGGGCTGCTGCTGGGGACGGCTGGGGTTATCTTTCCCCGGCTGGGGCTTCTTAACCGTGTCCTTGGCAGGCTCGGGCATCTTTTCCGGAACCGGTTCCGCCTTGGGGGCTGCCTTCACGGCGAAGACCTGCTCCAGGGAGGAAATCTGGTTCTTCTGGGTGAGATAGTCGAACACAGCGTTGAGCTCCACGTCCGTCAGCACCTGGGAGTTGGACTTGGGCTTTTCGGAGAACTTCGCCACCACCTCGGCAATGTCCTTGGGGGCCATGCCAAAGTCCGCCGCGACTTCTTTCAAACGATACTTCACAATACTCATATAAAAAACGCACCTCCGCTAACAACAATACCTTAGACGATCTGAAAACAGCAGATGGGAAAAGTGGAATTTAACGGGTCAATACCTTCCCCCGGGGGGAAGGTGCCCCGCAGGGGCGGATGAGGAATGGCGATATTTTCTGATATGGGATGCAGGTAAATAAGAACGTACAACTTTTCAAATTGTACCTTTTTTACGAACTGCATGGGGAATCGGCCTGTTTCGCCGTTCCTCATCAGTCTCGCTACGCTCGACAGCTTCCCCCCGGGGGAAGCTATGTGCTCCGCACCAGTGCACAAAATCCCAATTTTTCCCTTTTCTGCGTAAAGCTGATAGCCTAAAAATTCCTTACTTCTTCCCTATCCGTTTATTCCTTTCGTGGGCCTTGGCCTCCGCCCGGCGCTGCCTGCCCTTTTTCACCTTTTCGGTGAGGACTGCCGCGGCTTTGCCGTACTTTTCCGGTTCCGGCAGGGCGTTAATAAGAGCCAGGGCCAGACTGGGGTCGGTGATGGCGGCAATGGACAGCGCCTCCCGGCCGATGGCCTGACCCATCCGGTCCTTGGTGGCGGGAATGCGGACGCACTGCTGGTCCGTTCCGGCAGCGTAGCTTTGTGCCCGCCGCCAGGTGTGGTCCGAGGCGTCCTCCGCCACCAGAATCAGATAGGCTTTCCCCGCCCGGGCGGCAGCGCCCACGGGTTCCTCCCCCAGCTCTGCCAGCCCCCCTTTTCTTGCAAGGGACAGGTAGTTCATGGCTTTATCCATTGGCTCTCTCCATTTCCCGCATCAGGGCGTCGTAAACCGACTGGGGGATTTCCATTTCCAGGGCACGGCCCAGGGAATTGGCTTTCATGGCTTTTTTCAGGCACTCGGGATTGGGACACAGGTAAGCGCCCCGGCCGGGGGCCTTGCCGCCGAAGTCCAGGTGGACGGTGCCGTCGGTGCCCCGCACCACCCGGATCATCTCCCGCTTGCTTTTCCGTTCCCGGCAGCCCATGCACTGCCGCTGAGGGATCTTCTTAATCATCGCTTTCCCTCCTTTTGCCGGAATTATTCCGCCTGGGAGGAGGCGGGCTTAATGTCGATCTTGTAGCCGGTGAGCCTTGCAGCCAGCCGGGCGTTCTGGCCCTCCTTGCCGATGGCGAGACTCAGCTGGTCATCGGGGACGATGACGGAGCAGGCCTTCTGACCGGGCACCAGGGTGACGCTGACGGCGCTGGCAGGCTTCAGGGCGGCCTTTACATACTCGCAGGGATCCTCGCTCCACACCACGATCTCAATTTTCTCGCCGTGGAGGGCATCCACCACCGCGTTGACCCGGTCACCCCGGGGTCCCACGCAGGCGCCCACGGGATCCACACCCTCCATAGTGGCCCGGACGGCCATCTTGGAGCGGGAACCGGCTTCCCGGGCGATGTTGCGGATCTCCACCTGGCCCTCGGCAATCTCCGGGGTCTCCAGCTCAAAGAGCCGCCGCACCAGGTTGGGATGGGTCCTGCTGACCTGGATCTGGGGTCCCCGGCCCGCCTTATGGACCTCCAGCACATACACCCGGATGAGCTCGCCCTCGGTGTAGGTTTCCCCGGGGATCTGCTCGCCGGAGCGGAGCACAGCCTCGGTGTTGTCGCTGCCCTGGCCGATGCGGACGAACACATCCCCGGTGAGGGGGTCGATCCGGGTGACGGCGGCGGTGAGCAGCTCCTGGGATTTGTTGGAATAGTTTTCGTACATGACGCCCCGCTCGGCCTCCCGGATGCCCTGGATGACCACCTGCTTGGCGGTCTGGGCGGCGATGCGGCCGAATTTGGCGATGTCCACGGGGATGGAAACGGGCTGACCGGGCTGAGCGGCCGGGTCAATGTTCCGGGCGGCGTCGATGTGGATTTCCAGAGCGGTGTCCTCCACTTCCTCCACGGCGGTTTTCACCAGGTGCATGCTAAGGCCATGCTCGTCCAGGTTCACCACCACGTTGTCCGCGGGCACATCCTTGTGATCCTCCCGGTCCTTCCGGTAGGCGTTGGTCAGGGCCTGCTTCAGCCGCTCCACCATATAGTCAACGGGAATGCCCTTCAGCTTTTCCAGGTCCCGCAGGCTGGCGAAGATCTCCGCGCCGATGTCAACCTTGACGGGCTCGGTCTGCTTCTTGGTTCTGGTATTTCTGGCCATGATATTCTGTCTTCCTCCTGTCAGAATTCCACCCGCAGCCGCACGAGGGCGACCTGGGATTTTTCAAAGGTAATGGTTTCCTTGCCCATTTCTACGGTGACTTTTCCGTCCTCGTAGCCCCGCAGGACGGCGGGCAGCTCCTTGAGGCCGCCCCAGGGCCGGTAGAGCTTCACGGTGACGGGGCTTCCCAGGAACTGCTGAAAGTCCCCCGGGCGTTTCAGGGTCCGTTCCAGACCTGCCGAGCAGACCTCGAAGCGGTAGCTGCCCTCAATGGGGTCTGCCTCGTCCAGAATGGGGTCCATGGCCCGGGAAACGGCCTCGCAGTCGTCAATGTCCACGCCGCCCTCCTTGTCAATGTAGAGCCGGAGGAAATACTCCGGGCCCTCCCGGACGTATTCCACGTCCCACAGCTGTAAGCCCCGGGCTTCCACCACGGGCTTTGCCAGGGCGGCGACCTGGTCTGTGATCTTCATGGGTGCTCCTTTCTCCGGGTCGGCGGCCCGAAACACCCCGGGGAAAGGCGGCAGGCCCGCCCCGGCGGATCGGGATGTCCCCGGCAAAAAACCTCAAGAAAAAGAGAGGGGCGCGCCCCTCTCTTTCCATACTTCATACAACTTACCTTGGTATTATACCACCGCTGATCGGGATTTGCAACCCCTTTTTGATAAAAATAAGGTGTCAGGAGGACGGGGATGGTGAGATATAAGATATGAGATATAAGATAATGTGCATATCGGTTTAACTCAGCAAGTATACAAATTGGAATTTAGCGGGCCGTCAGAGCGTGTCATTGCGAAGAGTAGACCGACGTCTACTTCCGTGGCAATCTCCATCGAATTCCAGGACCAGGAACGTCATACACCGTAGGGGCGCTCATCTTGAGCGCCCGGCAGAGAAATTTCTGATATTTAGGGCAACACCGCACAATGGGGACAGCGGGCTTCGGCGGATCTTTTGCCCCAATCGTGCAGTATGAAAAATGGGAAATACATCCAGTATTCCCGCATTTTCCATACTTTCGCTTGTGCCCAAATCTCTCGCCGAATCTCCTTGCCCCATTATGCGGTGCTGCCTTAGATTTTTATCGGCGAAAAGGTGCTACTTGACGGAAATTTTTGCCAAAACCCATGGAACGATACCGAGCGGTACCCAAAGGCGGAACGATAATACACCAGGTCCGTCACGGCTTGTCAGCCGGCACTGCCGGCCACGGCTTGGGCCCGGGCCCTGCCCGGCGGGCGCTCAAGATGAGCGCCCCTACGAGGTATGACGAAATGCAGTCTGAAAGTCGATGGAGATTCCCACGAAAGTAGTGCGCTACTTTATCGCAATGACGGGGAATTCGGGTTCGCAATGACCGGGAATTCGATAGTCCGGCAAATTCCGTTTTTAATATCTATTATCTCATATCTCATATCTTATATCTCCTCCCGCCCCCCTGCCCGGAAAAACCGCCCCTGGTTTCCCAGAGGCGGTTAACATAATCACTTATTTTCCATTTCCTTCAGGGCGTCCTTGCGGCTGAAATTAGCCCGGCCCTTTTCGTCGAAGCCCATGAACTTCACCCAGGTCATGTCGCCCAGGTTCAGCACGTCCTCGACCTTCTCCACCCGGCGGTTTTCCAGCTTGGAGATGTGGACCATGCCGTCATGGCCGGGGGCAATCTCCACGAAAGCGCCGATGGGCAGGATCCTGACCACCTTGCCGTAGTAGAGCTTACCCACCTCGGGGACGAAGCAGATGTCGTCCACCATCTTCTTGGCGGCGTAGGCGGCGGCGGAGTCAACGGCGGAAATGAACACGCTGCCGTCGTCGTCAATGTCCACCTTGGCGCCGGTGTCGGCACAGATCTTCTGAATGGTCTTGCCGCCGGAGCCGATGACCTCCCGGATCTTGTCCACGGGGATCTTCAGGCTCAGCATCTTGGGCGCGAACTCGGAAACCTCGGGCCGGGGGGCGGGGATGGCTTTGAGCATGATCTCGTCCAGAATCTCCAGACGGGCCTTGCGGCAGCGCTCCAGAGCGTCCGCGATGATCTCCATGGTCAGACCCTTATTCTTCAGGTCCATCTGGATGGCGGTGACACCCTCGGTGGTACCGGCGACCTTGAAGTCCATCTCGCCGTGGAAGTCCTCCACGCCCTGAATGTCGGTGAAGGTTCTCCACTCGCCGGTCTCCTGGTCGGAGATCAGGCCGCAGGAGATGCCGGCAACGGGCCGCTTAATGGGCACACCGGCGTCCATCAGAGCCAGGGTGGAGCCGCAGATGGAGCCCTGGGAGGTAGAGCCGTTGGAGGAAAGGACCTCAGAAACCACCCGGATGGCGTAGGGGAACTCCTCCACGCTGGGGATCACGGGCAGCAGCGCCTTCTCCGCCAGAGCGCCGTGGCCGATCTCCCGGCGGGAGGTAGAACGGGCGGCCCGGGCCTCGCCGGTGGAGTAGGCGGGGAAGTTGTAGTGGTGGATATACCGCTTGGTATCCTCGGGGTAGATGGTGTCCAGCTTCTGGGCGGCGGACAGGGTGTTCAGGGTGCAGATGGAAAGCACCTGGGTCTGACCGCGGGTAAAGAGGCCCGAGCCGTGGACCCGGGGCAGCACGCCCACTTCCGCAGCCAGGGGCCGGATCTCGTCCATGCCCCGGCCGTCCACACGCTTGCCGGCAAGCAGCCACTTCTTGACGACCTTCTTCTGCATCTTGTACAGGCACACCTCAATGTGGGTGTCGAAGTCCTCGTACTTTTCGCCGAACTTTTCCGCAAAGTCCAGTCTTGCGGCGGTGAGCCGCTCTTCCCGGACGTTCTTGTCGTCGGTGTCCAGGGCGTACTCGATCTGGTTAAGACCGTAGTTCATCAGGTCGTCCAGCAGGTCGTGGTTCACGGCGGCCTTTTCGAAGGTGAACTTGGGCTTGCCGATCTCGGCAACGATGCCGTTAATGAACTTCACGATCTCCATGTTGGTCTCGTGGGCCACACGGATGGCCTCCAGCACAACGGCCTCGGGAGCCTCGTTGGCCTCGGTCTCGATCATGACCACCTTTTCGAAGGTAGAGGCGATGCACACGAAGCAGTCGGCGGCGGCCCGCTGGTCGGCGGAGGGGTTAATGATATAGCGGCCATCCAGATGGCACACGTTGGTGGTGGCGACGGGGCCGTTCCAGGGCACATCGGAGGAAGCGATGGAGATGGAAGCGCCCAGGGAGGCCACGATTTCCACGGGGTTATCGTAGTCGTTGGCCAGGACGGTGCAGGTCACAACGGTGTCGTTGCGCAGCTCCTCGTCAAAGAGGGGGCGCATGGGCCGGTCGATGATCCGGCTGTTCAGGATGCCCCGCTCGGAGGGCTTGCCCTCCCGGCGGTTAAAGGAGCCGGGGATCCGGCCCACGCTGTAGAGCCGCTCTTCAAACTCGATGGTCAGGGGGAAGTAGTCGATGCCCGCCTTGGGGATGGGGTTGCAGGTGACGGTGGTGAGCACCACGGTGTCGCCGTAGCGGCAGATGCACTCGGCGTCGGCCAGCTCAGCCACCTTGCCGGTCTCCACGGTGAAGGGCCGTCCGCCGATCTCCATTTCATAGACCTTGTGGTTGGGAAATTGCTTATGGGTTACCATTATTTTACCTCCATAATATTTATTTTCCCGGGAGGTTTAGCACTTGAAACTGCCGCGCGTGCCTTACGCGGTACTTTCAACTGCTAAAGCATCTCCCGAAGTTGATGAATAATGAATAATGAATGATGAATAATTAAGGTATCGCTGCGCGATGATTGATAATATGCTTATCGGCTTTCGTCAGCATAACGACAAATTGGAGTTTTGCGCACTGGCGCGGGAGCGCCATCGCTTCCCCCGGGGGTGGTGCTCCGCGCAGCGAATCAAAATCCAAATGATTGCCGGGGGCAATCATACCATAATTTATAGCTGTCGAGCGAAGCGAGACTGATGAGGAACGGCGAAATGTCCCGATTACGAATGTAGTTCGTTAAAAAGGTACAATTTGAAAGGCTGTACGTTCTTATTTGCCTGCGTCTCATATCAGAAAATGTCGCCGTTCCTCATCCGCCCCTGCGGGGTACCTTCCCCCCGGGGGAAGGTACTGGCCCGCCAAATTCCAATTTACCTGATTGCCGCGTACAATATCCCCGCAGGGATACCCACCGATTCACATACTGCAAAAGCGGCGATGATACCATCGCCGCTTTTATCGGATTACTTACGGATACCCAGCTTGGCGATCAGAGCACGGTAGCGGTTGATGTCCTTCTTGGCCAGATAGTCCAGCATGCTGCGGCGCTTACCGACCATCATCAGCAGGCCACGGCGGGAGTGGTTATCGTGCTTGTGCACCCGCAGGTGATCGGTCAGCTCATTGATACGGGCAGTGAGGATGGCGATCTGAACCTCGGGGGAGCCGGTGTCGCCCTCGTGGATGGCGTTGTCCAGGATAACCTGGGTCTTCTTTTCCTTCTGAATCATGATGTTTTCCACCTTTTTTTGAATTACCCGGCGGCTAAGTAGGGGTCGGTGAACAGTCCCGGAACTGAGCGGCGGGCGAAAAATAACTCTGGTCACACAGAGCGAAGCTATCTTACCATAAGTTTGCCCAAAAGTAAAGGATTTTTTTCATTTTTTTAAGTCGTGCGCAAAATATGTGTAATCGTTCCTTCCCTTTTAATTGTGGTATGATTGCCCCCGGCAATCATTGGGATTTTGATTCACTGCGTGCAGCACCACCCGCTCGGTATCGTTCCATAGTACATTGCGAATGCTGCCGGAAAGCCGTGGGCTTTATTTTTGTTATCGTTTTACGCCCGGCCCACTCGGTATCGTCCCATTGTGCGCGGGTGGACACGGTGCGCGGCAAGGGCTCCCTTGTGTAAAGGGAGCTGGCCCGGAGGGCCTGAGGGATTGTGCAGTACGGCTTTTCTGTTCTGACGGCAGATGGGCGAAAAGGTAAAAACGTAACTGCATCCGTTCTGACGATGGGCACATTCGAAGGACCTTTATTACAATCCCTCAGTCGCTTCGCGACAGCTCCCTTTACACAAGGGAGCCTTTGAATCTACGGTGTCCACCCCTGTCCCGTTCACCGGCAAGCGGTCCGACGAGCCTTTATTGTCAACTGCCTTGCCCGCCGTCCAGCGGAATGCGCACATCGGTGCAGAAGACGCAGCCCTCGTGGTGGAAATGGGCGGAGCCGCCGTATTTTTCGGCGGTGAGGGTGATGGAGGTCAGGCCCATTCCGGTGCCGCCCTCCCGGGTGGAAAGGTAGGTGCTGCCCTTGCGCCGGACCTTGCCGTCAAAGGTGTTGGCCGCCACAATATACAGGTTGGGCTCATCCATGGTGGTGACGGTGAGGCGGATGCTCCGGTCACTTTCCGGCACATTTTTGCAGGCCCGGATGGCGTTTTCCAGGATATTTCCCAGGATGCCGCACAAATCCACGTCGGAAACCGGGCAGCTTTCCGGCAGGTTGATCCGCCAGATGGTGCGGATTCCCTCCTCCCGGGCGGCGTGGGCGAAGTGGTTGAGGGTGGCGTTGACGGCGTTGCTTGCGCAGTAGTTTGTCACTTCGTTTACGGGCATGCTCTTGACATATCGGTCCAGGTAATCGGCGATCCCGGCCTGGTCTCCGGCGTCGGCCATGCCCTTGAGGGCCAGAATGGTGTGCCGGAGGTCGTGGCGCA
>CAMCCS010000038.1 GCA_945873295.1 uncultured Clostridia bacterium | reverse complement strand
AAAGCCGATAACCTTAATTGGAATTTGTCGGCAGGGCCGACAGCCAAGTCGTGCGCAAAATATGTGTAGTTGTTTTTGCCCTGCGCCGCTCGGTATCGTTCTATAGCAGTTTGGCAAATTGGAAATTTGTCGACTTCCCGGTCATTGCGATAAAGTAGCGCACACTGGCGTGGCAATCTCCCGCGAATTTCCGAATCACGATCGTCTACCTCCGTAGGGGCGCTCATTGAGCGCCCGGCAGGGAAAGGTGACCTATTTGTATTTCTTTCGGCAAAAAGGGACCATTTGACGTGAATTCATGCTGGAATTCTGTACATTTTTGCGGGCGGTCAATGACCGCCCCTACAAAATGGTACGATACCGAGCGGGTCAGGGCAAAAACGATTATAGACCAGGTTCGTCACGACTTGGGTCCGGGCCCTGCCCGGCGGGCGGTCAATGACCGCCCCTACGAATGGATGACGATAGACTGCCCGGAATTCGATGGAGATTCCCACACCAGTGTGCGCACTGGTTCGGAATGACAGTGTTGTTCGATGCCCTGTTTTCCTCTGCAAATTCCAATTTGCCCTGCCGGTGGGCTGCCCCATAAGTTTTTTGGAAATTCAGACAACAGTGTGCTATAATGAGGTACAGAACGCGGAGCGGAGGGAAAGCTATGGCCAAACCGAAAATATCTCTGAAGCTGGGCCTCATGATGACCATTGTGATCTGCTGGCTGGTGCCCGTCATCACCATTGTTGCTCTGGCGGGGGTCCTGTTCGGGGACAATTACCGCCGCAGCGTGCAGCAGGAGATCGATGCCAGCGCCGAATATGCCCTCCGACAGGTGCAGCTTCAGCTGGCGGATGCGGTCAGCGACTCCAAGACCCTGTCCTATGACGGTATTGTCCGCAGCGCCTACCGCAGCTACCAGCAAAACGGCGACAGCGCTGCCCTTTATCGCAGCATTAACGATTATCTGAACCAGAAATTTTCCCGGGCGGAAAACTACAAGGCGGTATTCATCAGCTTCTGGGACAAGGGCGTTGACGTGGATGCGTATCTGCTCAGCAGCGGCACCGCTGGCTACGAGTTCTTGCAGACTTGCCGGGACGCGGAGCCCCGGATCCTGCGGCGGATGGCGGATGCCGACACGGATATCTGCTTTCTGCTTCTGGACGGGAACCTGTATATGGCCCGGAATCTGCTGGACAGCCATTTTGAACCCTATGCCTCCGTTGTCATGGTGCTGGAGCCCGCCGCGGTCTTTCAGTCCCTCCGGGCCATCCCCCGGATCCATGACCTCCGGCTGACTGTCGATGACCTTTCCTTTTATCTGGACGAAGAAAATACCCCGGTGGCCGGGGAAAGCAAACAGGGGGACATCCGCTATGAAACGGAAACCGACGGGCACCGCTTTTCCTTTACGGCGGAGCTGGAAGATTATGACCTGTGGGCGGAAAATCCCTGGCTTTCCCGGGCGGCCTGCGCGGTGGCGCTGATGGTGCTGCCCATGCTGATCGTGGCCATTGCCCTGTTTCAGTACCACCTTTCCCGGCCCATCGACACCCTGGCAAAAGCGAATCTGCGGGTCCAGTCCGGGCAGCGGGGCTACCAGATCGGGCAGCACGCCCCCAACGCGGAATTTGAAAAGCTCTACTCCCATTTTAACGCCATGTCCGCGGAGATGAAGAGCCAGTTTGAGCGTTCCTATGCGGAGCAGCAGGCGGCCCAGCGGGCCCAGATTAAGGCCCTGCAGTCCCAGATCAATCCCCATTTCCTGAACAACACCCTGGAAATCATCAACTGGGAGGCGCGGATTGCCGAAAATGACCGGATCAGCGCCATGATTGAGGCGTTGTCTACCATGCTGGGGGCGGCGCTGGACCGGGACGGCCGCACCCAGATCACCCTGAAAGAAGAACTGGGGTATGTGGATGCCTATTTATACATCATCCGGGAGCGGCTGGGCGACAAGTTCCAGGTATACCAGCAGATCGACCAGTCGCTGCTGGAACAGACCATTCCCCGGCTGATTCTCCAGCCCATTGTGGAAAACGCGGTGGAGCACGACATCACCGCCCGCCGGGGGGGCAGCCTCTGGGTCCGGGCATACCGGGAAAATGCGCTACTCCGCCTGGAGGTAGAGCACGACGGCCGGATGACCGAGGAAGACCGGGAGAATATTCGCCGGCTGCTGTCGGACGGCGCCGGCTCCGGCGGCCAGGTGGGACTGGGCAATGTCCACCAGCGGCTGAAGCTGATCTACGGTGCCAGCGGAACGCTTACCATGGAGGAAACCGAGGCCGGGACCATCCTTGCCCGGATCAGCTTCCCCATGAACCAGAAAACGGCGGAAAGAGAGGGCGGCAAGTCATGAAAAAAAGAATCGCTTTGCTCCTGGCCCTGGCAATCTGCCTGGGGCTTACGGCCTGCGGCGAGGGAACGGAACCTGCGGACACGGAAACCTCCGTCCAGGGTAACGCTACGCTGACCGTCGTCACCTCCTACGGCGGCGACGACGGCAACCGGGGCAGCTTTGTGGCGGCGGTAGAGGAATACGAAGCCGTCACCGGCGTGAGCGTCCAGGATAACTCCGCCGTCTCCAACGAGGAATGGAAGACCAAGGTGCTGACGGACTTCATGACCGGCTCGGAGCCGGACGTGCTGTTCTATTTTACCAACGCCGACGCGGACCCCTTTATCAACGCCGGAAAGGTGGTCTCCATCGAAGAAATCCGGGCGGAATACCCGGACTATGCCACCAATATGAAGGAATCCATGATGGCCGTGGCCTCCGACGGCCTGCATTACGCGGTGCCCTCCACCGGCTTCTGGGAGACCTTGTTTGTCAACAAGGCGGTGCTGGAGAAATGCGGCGTGGCGGTCCCGGGGGCGGACTATACCTGGGAGCAGTTCCTTCTGGACTGCGAGACCATCCGGCAGGCCGGGTACACCCCCATTGCCTGCTCCCTGTACGAAATTCCTCACTACTGGTTTGAGTTTGCCGTAATGAACAACGGGTTCCTGGGAAACCACCTGGAGGTCCCCACCCTGGATGAAAACGGAGCCCTCCGGGATGATGCCGTTTCCCGGAAGTGGATCGCCGCCCTGGAAGACATCAAGCTTCTGTACGAGGCGGGTTACTTCCCCCGGAATACTCTGACTGCCACGGACGCGGAAACTTCGGCCCTCTTTGGCGAGGGGGAGGCGGCGTTCCTCATAGACGGCTCCTGGAAGGTGGGTTATTTCACCAAGAATTATCCGGATAAGCTGGATAACTTCCAGGTGCGCTTTGTCCCCGGAAAGGGGGAGCGGCCCGCCACGGACGCCATCGGCGGCATTTCCATGGGCTACTTCATCACCCGCAAGGCCTGGGATGACCCGGCGAAGCGGGAAGCCGCCGTGGAATTTGTGTTTCACATGACCTCGGAGGAGGTTTTGAGCACCTTTGTCACAACGGAGGTCACCGCCCTGGTAAACGGCGCGGTGCCCAAGGGCCTCAACACCATCCAGCAGTCCGCGGCGGACGCCATGGTGGAGCTTACCGGGGTGGTGGGAGCGGTGCAGGACGCCATTTCCGGCGAGGCAAAGAGCGACCTGTTTGCGAACATTCAGAAAGTCGTCACGGGACAGATGACCGCGGCGGAGGCTGTGGAATCGGCCATCCGGCTGAACGGAACATAGCAAAAGGAGGCAGCGCCATGTACCGGGTTTTGCTGATCGATGATGAAAGCATGATCGTGGAGGGCCTGCGCCGGGTGGTCCGCTGGGCAGACTATAACTGTCAGGTGGTGGGAACCGCCTGCGACGCGGAGGAGGGGACCCGGCTCATCCGGGAGCTTCATCCCCATATCCTGTTTACGGACATTCGGATGCCCGGACGGGACGGGCTGTCCATGGTGGCGGCCCTGCGCAGCGAGTATCCGGATATGCAGGTGGCCATTCTCACGGGGTACCGGGACTTTGCCTACGCTCAGGAGGCCATCCGCCTGGGGGTCGCCCGGTTCCTGCTGAAGCCCTCCAAAATGGAGGAGATCAAGGAAGCCCTGACCGTGATGACGGAGCGCCTGGATAAGCAGCTGCCGGAAACGGAGGAGCTGAGCCAGAACGCCAGCAGCTTCATTGTCAACCAGGCTCTGAGCTTTATGGAGAAAAACTATGACCAGAAGCTGACCCTCCAGGCCGTGGCGGACCAGTGCTATGTATCCCAGTGGCACCTGTCCAAGCTCTTAAACCGGTACGCCGAAAAGAGCTTTTACGACATTCTCAACGCCATTCGGATTCAAAAGGCCAAGGAGCTGCTGGTGGATCCCAGTCTGAAGATCGGGCAGATCGGGGAAATGGTGGGCTACGCCGATACCGCCCATTTTGCCCGGACCTTCAAAAAGCTGGAGGGCATGAGCGCCAACGAATACCGCAACACCATCCGCTGACCCCTCGGCAGGAACTTTCAGAGTGATAATTGGAATTTAACATATTTCCGGTCATTGCGAGCCAGTTCTCAAACTGGCGTGGCAATCTCCCGGATAGAAGTACCATTTTTCGATAATACACAGGTAGATTCCGGAAAACGGTACATAAAGAACGGTCTGTATGACGATGGGCTACCTGGAATTCGATGGAGATTCCCACACCAGTCTGTGGACTGGTTCGGAATGACCTGTTCTGACGGCCCGCCAAATTCCAATTTATCTTCCTGCCGTTTTTTGAATACGCCCTGCCCACCGCTTTGGCGGTGGGCTTTTTGCGCTGTTGGCAAAACGAACAAGGAAAAACAAGAAATGGCAAGGTAGTATCGTGACTTATCACCAACGGATCGGTAGAATATATATAAATAGAAAGCGATCTCTGCGGGCTTTTTCGTCATTTTGAATATGGAAAGGGAGTGGAACTTTGGAACGCAATGCCCTGAAAGAAACACCGAAACGGCTTGCCTCCGGCCGCCTGGCAAAGCACAAGAAGACCCTGTCGCTGCTGACGATGGTGGCACCCACTGCCATCTGGCTGCTGCTGCTGCGGTATCTGCCCATGGGCGGCATCGTCCTGGCCTTTAAGGACTACAAGGTCAATCCCAGAAATCCTTCCTTCATCAGCAATCTGATAAACAGCAAGTGGGTGGGGTTTAAAAACTTCGAGTTCCTGTTCAAGACGGATTCCGCCTGGATCATGATCCGCAACACTCTGGCCTACAATATCGTCTTCATCATTCTGGGTGTCATCATTCCCGTGGCGTTTGCCATTATGATGAATGAATTTACAAAGAAGTTCGTCAAAAAGGCCTACCAGACCATGATGTTCTTCCCCTACTTTCTGAGCTGGGTGGTGGTCAGCTACTTCCTGAACGCCTTTCTGGACGCCCAGTACGGCATGATCCCCGCCATGCAGGAGGCGGCGGGCAGGGAGGTCACCGCCTGGTACACCACCCCCGGCCCCTGGCCCTACATTCTTACCTTTGCAAACCTCTGGAAAAACGTGGGCTACTCCACGGTGCTGTATCTCGCGGCCATCACCGGTATCGACGCCAACCAGTACGAAGCCGCCGCTATTGACGGCGCGGGGAAGTGGCAGCAGGTGCTCTATGTGACCATTCCCCACCTGCGCACTATGATCTGTATCCTCTTCATTATGAACGTGGGCAAGATCTTCGCGTCGGACTTCGGCCTGTTTTACAATGTGCCCATGCAGAATGGCGCCCTGTTCTCCGTGACCCAGACCATCGACACCTATGTCTACCGGGCCTACATCGCCACCGGCGACCCGGGACAGTCCTCGGCGGCGGGCCTGCTGCAAAATGTGCTGGGCTTTGTCTGTATCCTGTCGGCCAATGCCATCGTGAAAAAGCTGGATTCCGACAGTGCCATGTTCTGAAGGAGGTGCTGTAAATGGAAGGCAAGAAAAAGAACCCGCGGCTGAATTCTGTCAGCGTGGGAACGGAAGCGGTCTTTCATGTGGTCATCGGCCTGTTTGCCGTGTGCTGCATCATTCCCTTTCTTTTCGTGATCATCATCTCCTTTTCCGCGGAGGCCTCCATCCGGGAGATCGGCTATTCCTTCTTCCCCAACCAGTGGAGCACGGCGGCCTATACCTACGCCTTTGACAAGCTGCCCCAGATCTGGCGGTCTTTCTTCAACAGCATCCTCATTACGGTGGTGGGTACGCTGCTCAGTACCGCCATGTGCGCCATGTACGCCTACGCCCTGTACCGCCCGGATTTCCGGTTCCGGAATTTCTTCAATTTCCTCAGCTTCTTCACCATGATCTTCGGCGGCGGCCTGGTGCCCACCTATATCGTCTGCAAGCAACTGCTGGGGCTCAGCGAAAACTACGCCGCCCTGATTGTCCCCCTGCTGGTCAGCCCCTTTAATATCATCGTCATGCGGACCTTCTTTAAAAGCAGCGTTCCCATGGAGCTCATTGAAGCGGCCACCATCGACGGAAGCGGCGAGTATTCCACCCTGTTTCGCATCGTGGTGCCCATTGCCAAGCCTGGAATCGCCACCATTGCCCTGCTGAACGCCCTGGCCTACTGGAACGACTGGTTCAACTCCCTGCTGTATATCCGGCAGAATAAGGTACTCCAGCCCCTGCAGGCCCTGCTCATGGAGCTGCAGAACAATGTGGACTACTTAAACCGCATGGCGGGGCAGATCGGCGCCGCCGCTATCCAGGAGGCCGCGAAGCTGCCCACCCAGTCCCTGCGGATGGTGCTGGTGGTGCTCATCGTGCTTCCCATCGCCTGCGCCTATCCCTTCTTCCAGCGCTACATCGTCTCCGGCCTTGCCATCGGCTCGGTGAAGGGCTGACGGCGGCACAGCCTGAATTGACAATTGACAGTTGACAGTTATCAGTGGAGACCGTATAAGCGGCTGCATTCTCTCAAGTTGTGTCATTCCGAGCCAGTGCTCACTACTTTCGTGGGAATCTCCATCGTATTCGAGGCTGCATTACTTCTAAAGATGGAGATTGCCACACCAGTGACGGCGGTCTACTCTTCGCAATGACCGGGAAGTCGGCAGCTCGCTAAATTCCAATTCAGGTTATCGGCTTTAATAAGCTGATCGTGAAATTGTAAATTGGCGGGCCAATACCTTCCCCCGGGGGGAAGGTGCCCCGCAGGGGCGGATGAGGAATGGCGACATTTTCTGATCTGGGACGCAGGCAAATAAGAACGTACAGCTTTTCAAATTGTACCTTTTTTACGAACTACATACGAAATCGTTCCATCTCGCCGTTCCTCATCAGTCTCGCTTCGCTCGACAGCTTCCCCCCGGGGGAAGCGATGGTGCTGCCGCACCGGTGCGTCACATACCAAATTGAGTGTGCTTACTAAAGCCGATAACCTTAATTCCAATTTGTTTGCCTGCCGGATTTTTCCGGTTTGCATATAAAATTTAAAAATGGAGGAAAAGTTATGAAAAAGTTCTTAGCACTTCTGCTGGCCCTGGCTATGGTCGCCGGGCTGGTGGCCTGCGCCAGCAGCGCTGCCCCGGAAACCAAACCCACCGAAGCCCCCGCGCCCACCGAGAAAGCGGAAACCCCCACGGAAGCTGCCCCCACCGAGGCAGAGCTGGAGCCTGTGACCCTGAAAATCTGGTTCCACGGCAGCAACGTTACTCCGGATGCCTCCAAGACCGTTCTGAAGGAAGTCAACGCCTACCTGGCGGAGAAGCTCAATGTGACCCTGGAAGTCATCTGGGGCACCTGGGGCGACTTTGATACCGCCACCGTGACCGCCCTCACCGGCGGCGACGATGTGGATATGTACTTCACCTGCAACTGGTCTGCCAACGAGTACAACAAGTACGCCCGGGACGGCTACTGGGTGAAGCTGGACGACATGCTGGCCACCTGCGCCCCCGAGCTGCTGGAAGTGATCCCCCAGGGCATCTGGGACTGCGCTGTGACCGACGGCTATGACGGCAAGGGCATCTACGCCGTTCCCGGCCTGAAGGATACCGCCACCCAGAACTGCTGGGATGTCAACGGCACCCGGCTTGCGGAGCTTGGCTATGACGTGGACGCGGTCTGCGCCGCGGGTCTTGACTACTTCTCCGCCGAGTTCGAGGAAATGCTGCAGAAAGCCAAGGACGCGGGCGGTAAGGACTTCTACCCCCTGCTGATCGAGCCCGCCGTTCTGGAAAGAATGGTCACCCACTCCTCCATCATCACCGGTGACATCGCCGGCGCCAACGTTCTGTCCTACTACTACGATGCCGAGCACCCCTCCAAGGACCTGGGCAGCACCATCGTAAATAAGTTCGCCACCGACGAGTTTGCCGCCTTCGCCGCCAAGACCTACGAGTACGCCCAGAAGGGCTTCATCTCCCCCAGCTGCCAGTCCACCGCCACCGCCAACGACTACCGCGGTGCCGCTCAGACTACCGGTGAATACCTGTTCGGCACCCAGTCCTATGCCTATGGCTGTGAGATCGAGTACGCCGAGGCCCGGAAGATCGACGTCCGCATGGTTCCCGAAACCGCCGCTTACATGGACTGCACCTCCGGCCAGGGCGCCATGGTGGCCATCTCCTCCACCTCCAAGAACCCCGAGCGGGCGCTGATGTTCCTGAACCTGCTGAACACCGATCCCAAGCTCATGACCATGCTGAACTACGGCGTGGAAGGCCTCACCTATACCTCCAACGGTGACGGTACCATCACCTTCACCGACGAGCGGGGCAACTACTCTCCCTGGAGAAACGGCATGGGCAACGTCCGGATCCTGCCTCCCACCGCCGCCGAGGGCCCGACCTACTGGGCTGACTTCGCCGCCTACTACGACGCCGCGGAAGCCCTGCCCATGGGTGGTTTCATCTTCGACGCCTCCGCCTATGAGACCGAGGCCGCTGCCATCGCCAACGTCTGGGCCGAGTACGCGTTCAACCTGATGTCCGGCGCCGTGGATCCCGCGAAGGTCCTGCCGGAGTTCCTCAGCAAGCTGGAATCCGCCGGTATCAACGAGTTCGTTGGCGCCGCCCAGGATCAGCTGGCAGCTTACATGGGATAATTCTTCATTTTTTCCTCGATACCCCCAAAGGGAAGGCCCCGCACTTTTTGTGCGGGGCCTTCCCTTTGGACGATCAAAGCTGTGTCTGTAGCCAGGGAAACATTGAATAAATCGTCTGCGGCTGAGAAGCGGTTCTTTTGCTGTCATATTAGTATCAGCTCTTGCCGATTAAATCAGCGCTTCCCTGGCAGGACTCGAACCTTCTCAGGGTTTTCCATATGTGGTTCTCCTCTGCTTGCGCTTACATGGGCCAGCAGCCCGCAATTCAGGGGGTATTCTGTTCTGTAAGCGTGGCGATTTCCCCCTTCCAATGATGATGGATTTACTCCTTTTCCGGCAGGGACATTGCCACCTTTTCCGGTGTAATGGGCAGTTCCCGGTGCCATACGCCGGTTGCCCGGTAGATGGCGTGGGCGATGGCGGGGGCAGGGGTATTGATGACAATCTCCCCGATGGACTTGGCGCCGAAGGGCCCGCTGGGTTCGCAGCTGTGCTCAAACTCCACCCGCAGATGCCCCATATCCAGCCGGGTGGGGATCTTATACTGCATAAAGGAGGACTCGATGGGCTTTCCCCGGTGGTCATAGGTCACGTTCTCCATCAGGGTGTGTCCAATGCCCTGGACAATGCCGCCTTCGGTCTGGATGCGGGCCAGGGCGGGGTTGATGGGAATGCCGCAGTCCACCACGGCCATATAGTCCAGAATCGTGACCAGACCCGTCAGCTTGTCCAGCTCGATCTCCACCATGCCCACCATGTAGGGCGGAGGGGAAACAGGAGAGCTGTGGGTGGCGGTGGCCTGAGCCGCCTGTGTATTGCCCACCTGGGTCTTGTAGGCAATGTCTGCCAGAGACACCGTCTGATCCGTAGCTACACGGCGAACCCGGGTGCTCTCAAAGACCACCTCGTCCTTACCGCAGCCCAGCATTTCCGCAGCGATGGCGCAGATCTTCTCTTTCAGCTCGGTACAGGCCTTTTCCACGGCCTTGCCGGTGATGTAGGTGGTGGAGGAGGCGTAGGAGCCGGAATCGTAGGGGGAAGCGTCGGTATCCGCGCCGAATACGGCAACGTCATCCAGATCGCAGTCCATGCACTCGGCGACCATCTGGGCAAGAATGGTATCACAGCCGGTGCCCATATCGGCAGCGCCGATGATCAGGTTATAGGTGCCGTCCTCGCTGAGTCTGACGGTGGCGGAGCCCACGTCAATGTTGGAAATACAGCTGCCCTGCATGGCCATGGCAACACCGGCGCAGCGAACCTTTCCGTTGCCCATGTCCCGAACGGGATAGCGCTCCTCCCAGTGAAACATCCGGCGGCAGTGCTCCATGCATCGGTCCAGGGCGCAGGCATTGGCGCTCTCGCCATAGTAGGCGGGCATCATCATGCCCTCTTTTACCATGTTCTTGTCCCGGAGCGCGGTGGGATCCATGGAAAGCATTTCCGCCAGCTCGTTGACCGCGGATTCCACGGCAAAAATACCCTGGGTCGCGCCGTAGCCCCGGTATGCCCCCGCGGCCTGGAGGTTGGTGTAGACCACGTCATAGCTGAAACGGTGAGCTTCCAGGGAGCCGGTGTACAGGGGGATGGACTTGTGCCCGGACAGGCCCACGGTGGTGGGGCCGTGCTCGCCGTAGGCGCCGGTATTGGACAGGGTATAAAGATCCATCACCCGGATTTTTCCCTCTTTGCTTGCCCCCAGGCGGACCCTGATTTCCATTTCATGCCGGGGAGAACCGGCAATCTGGGCTTCCTCCCGGGTATAGTTGATTTTGGCAGGCCGTCCGGTTTTCATGGTGACGAAGGCGGGGTACACATCACAGACGGCAGTCTGCTTTGCCCCGAAGCCGCCGCCGATCCGGGGCTTTTCCACACGGATGCGGCTCTTGGGGATGCCCAGGGCCCGGCTGAGAATTCGGCGGGTATGGAAGACAATCTGGGTGGAGGACACCACATGGAGCCGCCCATACCGGTCCAGCTCCGTATAGCAGATGAAAGGCTCCATCATAGCCTGGTTGAAGGCCTTGGTGTGGTAGGTGCGGTCAAGGACGATGTCGCAGTCTGCCATGACACCGTCCACGTCGCCGTAGGAGCTGGTCTCACTGGCAACCATATTCCGCTTGTTGTCGCCGCCCACCGGACAGGGCGGGAACCAGTCCTCCTCCGGATGGACCAGAATGGGGTTATCCTTGGCGGTGCGAAAGTCCAAAACGGCTTCCAGAACCTCGTAGCTGACCTTGATAAGCTTCATGGCTTTCCGGGCGGCCTTTTCCGTCTCCGCCGCGATAATCGCCACCACATCCCCCACGAACCGCACATGCCGGTCAATAATCAGCCGGTCGTAGGGGGAGGGCTCGGGATAGGTCTGGCCCGCGATGGCAAAGCGGGTCTGGGGCACATCCTGCCAGGTGTAGATGTCCACAACGCCGGGAACCTTTTTGGCTACATCGGTCCGGATTTCCTCCACAATGGCATTGGCGTGGGGACTGCGGAGAATCTTCACTACCAGGGCATTTTGCGGGGTAACATCGTCCACATAAACGGGCTTGCCCGTGAGCAGCTGCATGGAATCCTTCTTCCGGAAGGACTTGCCCACGGTTTTGTAGGTTTTCTGTTCCATGGTATCCTCCTTACCCCTTGCGGCTGTCCAAAAAGGCGCGGATGCCCCGGAGCTGGCCGTCATAGCCGGAGCAGCGGCACAGGTTCCCGGCCAAGAACGAGCGGATTTCATCGTCGGTAGGATCGGGGTTTTCCCGGAGCAGGGCGATGGTGTTCATCACAAAGCCGGGGTTGCAGAAGCCGCACTGGTCCGCGCCCTGATCGGCGATAAAGCCCACAAAATCGGCCGCTTCCTCCTGAAGCCCCTCCAGGGTGTAAATTTCATGGCCGTCTGCCCGCACTGCCAGCGTGGAGCAGGAGAGGATGGGCTTGCCGTCCAACAGAACGGTGCAAAGGCCGCAGTTGGAGGTGTCGCACCCCCGCTTGACGCTGAAGCAGCCCTTTTCCCGCAGAAAGTCCAGCAGAATCGTATCGGCCTCCACATAGCCTGCCACAGGCCTGCCATTGAGTTTGATCTTGATCTCCATATCAGATACCTCCCAGTTCCAGCGCGGCCCGCTGGGTCAGCACTTTGATCAGATGGCTGCGGTAGGCGGCGCTGCCCCGGACATTGCCCTCCGTGGGGGCCTTTTCCACCACTGCTTCGGCGAACGCCCCGGCGCTTTCCGGGGTGATGCCGCCGGACAGCAGTCCTTCTTCATCCCGAATCACCATGGCTCTTGCCGGGCGGGCGCCGACGGAGACCCGGTACTCGCCGCCGACCTGAGAAACCGCGCAGGTAACCACCGGGAAATCCGTGCGCTGGATGCGCATGGCGGTGTACACAATCCTGGCAGGGGCCTTTTTGACAATCAGCCGAACCAGAATATCGTTGTCCTTTTTCATGGAAGCAAAGGTTTCCAGAGGAATGATACCGCCCTTGTACAGCTCCACATAGGTATCCAGGCCCAGGAAAACCGTCAGTACATCGGAAAAACCGAAGCGGCCCCAGATGCTGCCGCCAACGGTGGCCATATTCCGGAACTGGACGCCCACAATATCCTTGACCGCATTTCTCACGGCGCCCTGGGTGTAGGCGTTCAGCCCAGGGTGGAGTTCCAGATCCCGGAGGGTCACCATAGCGCCGATGAAAAACGCATCCTCATTCTCTTCAATGGTATCCAGCCCCAGATCGCACAGGTCGATGGCGGTACCCACGCTGCCCTTGCCCAGCCGCAGCCACAGCATTCCGCCGAGGACACGGTTTTGCCTCTTTTGATTCAGGGTCCACGCCTCTTCCAGACTCTGGGCCCGGACATATTTCTGTATGGTAATCATTGCAAATGCTCCTTTTCGGTGGGGTTGCATACTTTCCTGGATGAATAATTAGGGCTTCCCGCGGCAGTTCGGGAAATTGGTATTTTGCGGGCTGTTTGATGAATGGTGAGCGGGTGGAAAATGGGACGCGGCAAGGGCTCCCTTGTGTAAAGGGAGCTGGCGCGAAGCGACTGAGGGATTGTGCGGTAAAACGTTTTAATATTGACAACGAATCGGCGAAAAGGGACCGCAAAGGACACTGTCCGTTCTGACGATGGGTAAGTTTGGAAGTCCACCGTTACAACCCCTCAGTCAGCTTCGCTGACAGCTCCCCTTACACAGGGGAGCCCTTGGGTGTACGGCATCCGCCCGCGTCCCATTCAACGAAACCGTCAAATTCCAAATTCATTCTTTTGCTGAGGGCATGTTCACAGGTTTTATTTAATTATATCAGTTAACATTGATTTTGGAAAGGGGATTTGCTATAATTCCGTTGTATTTTCAAA
>CAMCCS010000037.1 GCA_945873295.1 uncultured Clostridia bacterium | reverse complement strand
AATTTGAGGGCTCCCTTCCTGCCTTTCTCGCCGCCTTCGGCCGCCGGCAGGAACTCAGCGACGCCGAGATCGAGGAAATCCGCCGGATCATTGAACGGTAAGGGAGTGAGACGATGGAAGCTGCATTCTTGAAGATAGTGAACATGAGCATCACTGCCACCTATCTGGTACTGGCGACAGTGGCTGTGCGGCTGGTATTTCGGAAGACACCCAAATGGATTCTGTGCCTTCTTTGGGGGCTGGTTGCTGTCAGATTGATTTGTCCATTCTCCATTGAGAGTGGATTGAGTCTGATTCCAAACGCGGAACCGCTTCCCCAGAATAGGATTGTCCAACCAGCAGCACAGGCCAGAGGGGAAATCATAGATTCTGGCGGCAGGGTTGTCCTGGAAAAGAACATGACTTCTGCGGCCAGAGGAGAAATCGTAGATTCTAGCGGAAATGTTGTTCTGGAAAAGAATATGACCCCTGCAGCGGGGGCAAGTGCCAATCCAATACAAATCTGGACATTTCTCTTATCACGGGTGTGGCTTTCCGGTGTAGCGATCATGGCTTTGTACGCGCTGATTAGCTATCTGCTGCTCCACCGCAGAGTGGCTACTGCCATTCCTGTTGAAAAGAATATCAAGCGCAGTGAATTCATCGATACGCCCTTTGTACTGGGCCTGGTCCGCCCTGTAATCTACCTGCCCGCCTGCATGGCATCGGAGGATACACCTTATGTCATTGCTCATGAGCAGGCGCACATCCGCAGACGCGACCACTGGTGGAAGCCTTTAGGCTTTCTTCTGCTCAGCGTATACTGGTTCAACCCGGCGATGTGGGTGGCCTATATCCTTTTGTGCCGGGATATTGAGGCGGCCTGTGATGAAAAGGTCATCCGGGAAATGGAAATGGACGACCGCCGGGCCTATTCCACAGCGCTCCTGAATTGCAGCATTTCCCGCCGCCGGATCGCCGCCTGTCCCCTGGCCTTTGGGGAGGTGGGGGTGAAAGAACGGGTAAAAAGGGTGATGCACTACAAAAAGCCCGCCTTCTGGATAGTTCTCGCGGCAATTGCGCTGGGAATCGTAATGGCGGTGTGCTTTCTGACCAATCCAAAGGAGGACCTGCATTTTTCCGCCGCAAATGTAACCCCAACCGGTCTGACCCTGGAATGCAAACCCAAAAGCGCCCCACATAATCTGGTATTTGACGGGGACTTCCAGCTGGAAGCCAAAGGTGAAGACGGCACCTGGGAGCAGGTGGAGCCAATCGGCCCGCTGGTGCCGGTAGCCCAGGGAGATGACCGCATGATCTACTGTGAAGCCTGCCAGGATGGGAGCGGCTGGGAGCTGGACTGGTCTGCCAATTACGGTATTCTCCCGCCGGGAGACTACCGCATCGGTATCACTACACACTTCCAGGAAACCGGGAAAGAAACACCGGATGCGTCTTCCGCGGATTCCCTCACCGTATACACCATGCTATCCACTCCGGACGAAACACAATACGTGCCCTTTTCTGTTGGCGTCAGCAGCACCCCCTATGTGTGGTTTGACCTGTATGGCACATCCGGGGAAACGCCCCGGGAGCATTACCGCTCCATCCGCGTTCCCGGCGTTGATGGTGTGACGCTGACGTACACAACGGACAGCAACGGAAAGGACATTCTGCTTGACAGTACGCTTACCGCGCCGCTGATGTCCGCAGATCTTTTCCGCAGCATCTGCTTTGCTGATCTCTCCGGTGACGGCGTCTGCGAGCTGTATGCTACCGTACAGGACGGTGACAGATATTATGTCCGGAGCTACGATTGGCGTACGGGGCGGCTGAGCCAGCTGCAAACCGAGAATGCTGTGGATTCTTTTCTGGCCGTTCAGGATAATTGCCTGTTCGTATTGAAGAAAGAAGCTACGGAATATGGGGCGACCACATGCTTCCAGCTTCGGCGCACAGCAGACGGCGAGTTGGAAGCCGCGCCCCTGGACGAGCGAGGCCAGCAGCTGACCCGGAAGGTAACCGGAATCTGCATCCGGGGATCTAAATGGACCTCGCTCTTTGATCCTGCCCAGCTGGAAACCATGCTGACCCTGCTGCGGAATCTGGAGGGCACGACCACCTCCGCGCCGGAGGACGCGCTGGAAGAAGCAAAGTCGGAGGATCATCTCAGCGGTCTTGCCATTCAAGTGGAATACGCCCTGGGGAAAACGGTGATTCATTTCACACCGGAATTTTCTTTGGCCTGGCGCAATGGTGATGTTGGAGGATACCTGCTTTCCGACCCGGAGCCGCTGCGCGGCTATGTAACAGAGCTGACCGACATGGTCATGAACCGGGAAACCAGCGGTACCCTTTTCGCGTCCGCCGACGAGCCCTGGAACTGGACTGCCAATATCACCGGCAGTGCCGTAACCAGCGCACGTGGCCTTGCCTGTCATAGCATCTCCCAGGGCAGCGATGCCACATATATTGACACTGTCAGCGGCTATGTGACTGCAGACACCTTGGACACCCTGCTAACTCTACTGAACGCGGTTCCCCGGGCAGCTTTCACACCGGGTGAAACTGTGGATCAGGAAAACTTCGAGGATGTGTTCAGAGGCTTTTGCCAGCTTGGCAGCGCCTTTGCCATTCTGGACAATGTCAATGATCTTGCCGGTGTCCTGCGCTGGTACGACGGGAAGCTGGAACTGCTTCTGACCGATCAGGCGGAGCAGTTTGACGATATAACCGCGCCCTATCTGACGAATGCCCGCCTCTGGGTTATCCGGGACGAATCTTTACAGGCATTTATGCGGCAATTCTACGAATATCCCTCCGTTATCTATGATACCACCGGCGGGGAATAATACTAATATTTGATTAAAAGTTCACAAAGATTTCCAAGAATCATTTGTCGAAAACAAGGCGACGTGCAGCTGGGCTGACGCCCAGCAAATTGGGCAACGCAGTTTTCCGCAAATGAGGCCGGAAAGATTGTGAGGTTTTAATTAAATATTAGTATAAGCCCTGTATATTTGCGTGAGCCCCCCTCTGTTCCGAAGAGCAGAGGGGGGCGATCCTATTAACAGACGCATTGCCAGCAGAATCGTAACAGGCCCGTCTTCTCAGGCATAGCTGTGCAGACCTGGAAGCAGCGTATTCACACCAACATAGGTAAACAGTACACAGGCAAAGCCTACAACGGCAAAAACAGCTGCCCGTTTTCCCCGCCAGCCCCGATTCATCCGCAGATGCAGATAGGCCGCGTAGATAAACCAGGTGATGAGGGACCAGGTCTCCTTCGGGTCCCAGGACCAGTAGCTTCCCCAGGCACGCTCCGCCCAGATGGCTCCCGTAATCATCACAAATGTCAGGAACAGAAATCCCAGGGACACCGCCCGGTAGCTGATCCGGTCCAGGGCCTCCTCCTCCGGAATATAGCTTTCCCAGGCCTTATTTTTCAGCAGCCGGGCCCGGCAGAGAAACACCATGGACACCGCGCAGGAGACGCCAAAGGCACCATAGGCAATAATGGCGGCACTGACATGGATTCCCAGCCAGCTGCTGCGCAGGGCAGGCATCAGTTCTCGGACCTCCCGGCTCTGCATAGCCGCGTAGCCAATCACGAGAAACAGGATCGGCGCCGCGAATACCCCCAGGGCATAGAACCGGTACCGATAGTAGAACACCAGGAAGCACAGGCAGATCCCCCAGGCAAAGCTGGTGGCAAATTCATACTGGTTTGCCATGGGGAGCCTCCCTGCTCCGATGCCCCGGACGACCAGGGCAAGGGTATGGAAGACGAAGCCAACGGTTATCAACACCCCGGCGATACGGGCATGGCGCTCCTTTTTCGTGACGGCAAACAGGAAAAACAGCGCCGTTCCTCCCAGATACACCGCCATGGCCGCTGTAAAGAGATAATTTTCAATGGTCAGAAACATTGTATTCGCTCCTTTCCGCTGCCCGGAGCAAATCCCGGTGCAGCCGGTCCTCCGCTTTCCGGCTCCTGATAAAAACCTGCCATACGCCCCTGTCCGGATCCCGAACCGCCCAGACCTCCATGGGCGGACAGTAGAAGGCCAGCAAAAGCGCCGCCAGAATGATCCCGCCGCCCAGAGCTGCCGTCCCTTCAAAGGGGTCCCGCTTGACCTGGATCAGGGTATAGGGCTGGGGATCATGGAAAGAAATGGTATAATCATCCACCGTAATGACCTGCCCGGCTGTCAGCACATTCATCCCCAGCAGCTCTTCACCATAATAGAGCATATACAGATAGGCAGGATTGGAAAGCGCGGAGGATTTTGTCATGGGCATACCGGAATCATCCTCGGCATAGTCCGGATAGAACGCCCGCAGAAAAACGGTGAGTCCCTCCACAGGCTTCACATGGGCCAGTTCTCCGGCGCAGAGGAATTCCTGCTGCAAAACCGAACCGTCCTTCTCTACGGTAAAATCGGCCCCCCAGCCGGTTGAATTCTGATAGAATTTCATTCCGAAGAGCTTACAGGGATGGTTCACCTGGGTAATGCCCCCTGCCGTTCGGACCCCGCCGTCGGAAACCGTCAGGGTGGTGGTATACTGGTCCACCGTTTCATCAGGCCGCAGAAGAATCTCAAAGTCCTCGATGGTAACGGCGTAATCCGTGCCGGGAATGGGCTTCGTCTGTCCCGGGATCCCGTATACCGAAGCGTCAAACTGGGTAAGCTGGCCCAGGCCAAAGCCCAGGATCAGAACCAGCATTCCCAAATGGCACAGCCAGGCTCCCCAAATCCCAAGCCGGTTCCTGGCGGCGTACACCACATTTTCCTCCGGCGCTTCCACCCGGAAAAAGCCCAGGCTTCGAAAGAGGGCACTCGGCTTTTCTCCGAGCTCCAGGATCGGCTCGGCTGCAGAAGATGCACAGGCCCGGTAGGAAAAGCCGTCTTTCGTTCGGCGGATCAGCGCGGGCAGCCGGATGAGATTGCACAGAATCAGGCTCAGGCAAAGCAGAATCGCCAGAACGGCAAACCACCAGGCGTGGAACACATCGTCTAGCCCCAGCGCCAGGATCAGCCCCGCCGCCGGCTTCGGGTAGCTGCCGGAATAGACAGCTGCCGTTTCTCCCTGGGGGATCAGACTCCCGGCAAGGCAGGCGGATGCCAGGATCACCAGCAGCACCATAGCAAAGCGCATGGAGCACAGAAACTTCCTAATTTTTTTCAGCGTAGTCGCCACTCCCTTTCCCGTTGTGGAAAAGGCTGCCGCAAATGAATCGCGGCAGCCTTTTTTCGTTTGTTGCTTCTTTTTACTTCAGCAGCGCCATGCCCTGCTCTATCAGGGCTGCCGCCTTGTCCAGGCAGTCGTAGGCCAGCTTGGAGTTGTGGGCGCCCTCGGCATTTTCCACATAGCAGAAGTCCCAGTACCACTGGGCGCTGCGGTAGATCCCACGAACCTCTGCAAGATCTTCATCGGAGACACCGGCCGAGGTCTTCGCGGCCAGGGCATCGTTGAATTCTTTCAGCGCCTGGCCCACTTCCTTCTCCCGGGCTGTCACACCGGCCTGGATGCCGCGAACCACCGCCGTCATATCCGCGGAACCGTGGCACTTGGCGCAGGTGTCCAGAAGCGCCGGATTTTCCAGGGGGCTTTCCAGCTTGTGGCTGGTATAGTACACCTTGCCCTCCACGGTATCCGCCATGTGGCAGTCGGCGCAGGTAAGCAATCCCTTGTGGGCGCTGCCTTCGCCCAGGAAAGTTTCCATCTCAGGATGCTGGGCTTTCAGCAGTCTGGTGCCGGTGGCTTCCTGGGTCCAATCCGCGAAATCCATTGCATCATAGTAAGCAAGGATTGCCTCGGGGCTCATTGCCGCCACACTGTCATAGGGCATAGCGGTGGCCTTGTTCTCCGGCTTAAAATAGTACTCAATATGGCACTGACCGCAGCTGAGCACCGCGGGAGCGATTTTATCCATTTCCGCCCCCAGAGCCTCGGTCACATAGGAATGGGTAACCACCAGCTCGCCCTTATTCCCGGCATCATTGCCGTGGCAGTTGTAGCAGCTCACATCCTCGTGCATCTGGCCCAGAACCTCGTTAAAGTCCAGGGAATAGGCGTCGTCCCCCAGATCGTTGACAAGCTTGGTATAGTCCGGAGTCTTGCAGGTCAGGCAGTTGGCAAGGGGATGGGGTCGCTTGGTCTGCGCCACATCCGCCAGGGTATAGCTGTGGCCAATGGCACTGCCGTAGTCCTTGGCAAAGCCAAAGCCGGCATACACCGTGGTCAGATAGGGATCCTCCTCCAGATAGCTGATCCGGTAGGTGTTGTCCGCGTTGGCCTGCAGGGATGCCGTAATTTCCGGATACACGGCGGCCCACTCCTGGGCGGTAATCACGCCGTTATCGTTTGCCGGGGCAGGCGCCTCCCGGACGGTAAGGGTCCCGGTCTTCCCGGCTGCCAGAAGCGCCTTCCGGGCTTCCCCGCTTCCGTAATAATCCACCGCGCACAGTCCGACGTAGACAAGGATTAAGGCAAGTACCGCGCAAATGGTCCTTTTCATACCGCTCTCCTCCAAACTGAATTATATTCTCTGGTTTGCATATTTTCTATATTTTACCAAACCAGGTCCAAAAAGGCAACAGAAATTTCTGGTCCCCGTCCACTTTTTTCGGCATTTCTCCATAGAGCCCCAGAGCAGCAAAAACGGACCGCCGTCCAAAGGACAGCGGTCCGTGGTCTGTATGAAATTATCCGTTCAGCATATCCAGCGTGCAGGTCTGGGCAATGGACTTGCGGATCTCCGCCCGGAGGGGCAGGACCGCGGAGGGGGTCACGCTGAGCTCATCCACACCGATGGCGAGGAACGTGGGCAGCAGGCTGATGTCCGCGCCCAGCTCGCCGCAGATGCCGATCCAGATGCCCGCCTTGTGGGCAGCGTCGGTAGCCATCTTCAGCGCCCGGAGCACAGCGGGATGGTGGGGGTCAAAGAACTTGCCCAGGTCGTTGCACTGACGGTCACAGGCCAGGGTGTACTGGGTCAGGTCGTTGGTACCCACCGAGAAGAAGTCCACCAGCTGGGCCAGTTCTTCCGCCATGAACACGGAAGAGGGGGTCTCGATCATAATGCCAATTTCGGTATCCGGATTGTAAGGAATTCCCTCTTCCTTCAGCTCCTTCATCACGCTCTGGCAGGCCCGGCGGCACTCCTTGACCTCCCAGACGGAGGCGATCATGGGGAACATGATGGCGACCTTGCCGTAGGCGGAGGCCCGGTACAGGGCACGAAGCTGGGTACGGAAGACCTCCGGACGGTTCAGGCAGATCCGGACGGCCCGCAGGCCCATGGCAGGGTTCTCTTCCTTGTTCAGGTTGAAATAGCCCACCTGCTTGTCCGCGCCGATGTCCAGGGTGCGGATGATGACCCGCTTGCCGTTCATGGCCAGGGCCACAGACTTGTAGGCCTCAAACTGAGCTTCCTCAGTGGGATAGTCCTCGGAAGCCAGGTACAAAAACTCGGAGCGGAACAGGCCGATGCCCTGGCCGTCGTTGGCAATGACGGAGGCCACATCCTCGGGAGAGCCGATATTGCAGTAGAGCTTGATCTTCCTGCCGTCCAGGGTCACATCCTCCTGGCCCTTCATCTGCTGATACAGCTCTTTCAGCTTCTGCTGCTTCTCATACTTTTCCCGCATGGCTGCCAGGGTCATGGCATCGGGATCCAGTACCAGCTTGCCGGTCTCGCCGTCAATGTAGGCAAGGCGGCCGTGGTACTCCGGCTTCAGAGCGTCTCCCAGGCCGCAGATTGCCGGAATGCCCATGGTTCTGGCAAGAATCGCGGTATGGCTGTTGCCGGAGCCGCCCTGGGTCACGAAGCCCAGAATCTTGGACTTGTCCAGCTGCAGGGTCTCGGAGGGGGCCAGATCGTCCGCCGCCAGGATCACCGGCTCCTCGGAATCGATGCCGCCCTCCACAATGCCCATGAGGTTATTGAGAAGCCGCTGGGTCACGTCCTTAATGTCGGCGGCTCTTGCCTGCATGTACGCATCGTCCATGGCGGCAAACATGGCGGCAAACTGCTCGCCTGCCATCATAACGGCGTACTCCGCGTTGCACTGCTCTTCCTCCATGGTGCTGGTGATGGCATCCACATAATCCTCGTCCTCGACGAACATGGCGTGGGTTTCAAACAGGATGGCGGTCTCATCGCCGGCTTCCTCCCGGCAGTTCTCCGCCAGCACCTCCAGCTGGGCAATGGCTTTCTGCTGTGCCTCAGCCAGACGGGCTTTCTCCGCCTCCACATCCGCGGAGAGCTTTTCGATCTTCTTCTCGGTACGCTGATAGAAATAAAGGTTTCCCTTGAGAACGCCCTTGGAAACGCCCTTACCCTGAATTACAATCATAGTGATCCTCCTGTCAGAAGTTGACATCCGGAATAGCCCGGACG
This sequence comes from uncultured Clostridia bacterium, assembly GCA_945873295.1. Classification (GTDB taxonomy): domain Bacteria; phylum Bacillota; class Clostridia; order Oscillospirales; family Oscillospiraceae; genus Faecousia. Next base: position 5,622 of record CAMCCS010000037.1, on the reverse strand, counting down.
CCCGGCAGCATTGCACATCCCGGCCCCAAAGCCGGAAACCCCGTCAGGGTGCGGCCCCGACGGGGAGTTCAGGCATCCTTTAAAAACTGCTTTTTGCGGTTTTGGACGAGAGATTTTGTTCTAATAAAAGTTTTGGAAATTCCGGAATACTTTGTGTATTGTGGAATTTTCAAAACGCATTATTAGGATAAAAGATCCGACCAAAACCCAAAAGGGCAGTTTTTAGAGGTGCCCATTATCTTACAGGTTCTCCTGGAAGAACTTCTCCAGAGCCGCAATGGCGGCGTCCTCGGAAGCGCCGTTGGCGCTCACGGTAACCTCGTCGCCGGTCTTAACACCCAGGCCCATCAGCATCATGAGCTGGGTCATCTTGACCGTCTTCTCGCCCTTGGTCAGGGTGATGGCGGTATCGGGGTAGGTCTTGGCCATCTTCGCCAGCAGGCCGGCGGGACGGGCGTGGATGCCCATGGGGTCTTTCACGGTAAAGTTAAAGGTTTTCATGATGGTTCCTCCATAAGTGAATGTATTTTGATTAACGGTTTTTATAACCTTTATCAACTACTTTTTTGCCTGCCCGTAATAGGCATTGGGGCCATGCTTGCGCAGAAAATGCTTGTTGCGGATACAGTCCGGCGCAGGGCTTGCCTGGGGATTGATCTGTTCCGTAAACATACTCATTTTCGCGACTTCTTCCAGAACAACAGAATGGTAAACCGCCTGTGCAGCGTCCTTGCCCCAGGTAAAGGGGCCGTGATTGCGGCAGATGACCGCGGGGACATAGCGGGGGTCAATGCCCCGGCCGCGGAAGGTCTCCACAATGATCCTGCCGGTATTCGTCTCGTAATCCGCCTCAATTTCCTCGGGGGTCAGATTCCGGGCGCAGGGAACGCTGCCGTAGAAATAGTCGGCATGGGTGGTGCCGTAGCAGGGTATATCCCGCCCCGCCTGGGCCCAGGCCACCGCGTAAGGGCTGTGGGTATGTACGATGCCGCCGATCTGAGGAAATTCCCGGTACAGTACCAGGTGGGTCCTGGTGTCAGAGGAAGGGTTTAATTCCCCCTCGACCTTGTTCCCCTCCAGATCCATGACCACCAGATCCTCCGGGCGCAGTTCGTCATACTCTACGCCCGAGGGCTTAATGACGAAGAGGCCCCGCTCCCTGTCAATGCCGCTGACATTGCCCCAGGTGTAGGTCACCAGATTCCGCCGGGGAAGCTCCATATTTGCTTCATATACCTTACGTTTCAGTGCTTCCAACACGGTTTCTTTCCTCCTCAGCAGCCGGGGCTGCCCAATGCTTCCGGAATCAAAACAGGGAACGAAAGCTGTCTGATTACGGATTTACAGCCTATATTATAGCGGATCAGCACATAAAGTGCAATAGGAAAAGACTGAAAAATCCCTCTTTTTTTCCGTCCGATTCCCTGGAAAAAGTTCGGTATTGCGGCGAAAACGCAACATAGGTGAATTATTTTTGTTTATTTTGCAATCCAAGTTTCGGCAAAAAGTGGTGGGATTTACTGCTGTTTTCCGGAGCAAAAGTTTTGATTCTCCGTTTTTCAAAAAACGCTTTCATGAAGAACGAACAACGCTCATTGTCCGAAAGGCAGGCAGGCCTCAGCTGCGGGAAGACTTGCTTTTCCTGTCATTTGAGGCTATAATTTTCTAAAAATGGTCCGGGGAGGAAAACCCATGATAAAAGCAGTCTTTTTTGATATTGATGACACCCTGTTCACCTTTGAAAAGGCCCACGCTTACGCTATGCCTTCCGTCTGCCGCTATGCCTGGGAGCAGCTGGGGATTGACCCGGAAGCGTTTGCTTTTGCCTACGATGACCAGTACCGCCGGATGGCAGACGAGATCGGCCCCCAGGCCGCCATTCACAATCGGATGATCCGCTTCCTGCGAATCCTGAAAGAAAATAAGAAGCCTCTTTCCTTTGCCCCGGTGCTGAATGACCTGTACTGGAACGCCGTCCTGGCCGCCGGAGGCCCGGAGCCGGGAGCACCGGAGTGTATCCGTTCTCTGTATCAAAAGGGCTATATTCTGGGCGTTGCCAGCAACATGACCCTGGACTGGCAGATGCGGAAGCTGGAAACCATCGGCGTGCTGCCCTATTTCCACTGTATCATCACCAGCGAGGAAGCTGGAACCGAAAAGCCGGACAAGCGGTTTTTTGATCTATGTATCCGCTATGCCGGATGCCGCCCGTCAGAATGCCTCATGGTGGGGGACAGTCTGAAGCTGGACATTCTGGGAGCTGAGAACGCCGGTATGCACGCGCTGTGGTACGCCCAGCCCGATAAGCTCACGGTACACCCAGGCTTTTCCCACTATTCCCAGTTGGAAGACAGGATCGCCTCCCTTGACCGCTGACCGATCTTCCCATAGAAAACGTGCCCTGAACCGAAAGACGGCCAGGGCACGCATTTTTGATTATTCCGGTTACTATTCAGTCGCATCAATTATTCCGCGTAAATGATCGTTTATATGACCAACCCGGTTCGATGGTTCCACTGGCGCGGCAGCGCAATGGCTTCCCCCGGGGGGAAGCTGTCGAGCGAAGCGAGACTGATGAGGAACGGCGAAATTGACCAATTCTATATGCAGTTCGTTGAAAAGGTACAATTTGAAAGACTGTACATTCTTATTTGACTGCACAGCATATCAGAAGATGTCGCCGTTCCTCATCCGCCCCTGCGGGGCACCTTCCCCCCGGGGGAAGGTATGGGCGCTTCGCGCCAGTGCGCTAAACGATCATTTATATGAGAAACTTGGGGTACGACTGAATAGTTACTTATTCCGCGCTGAGACGGGTAACGAATTCCGCTTTGTCCGCCGCCTTGAAAAAGGCCGAGCCGGACACCAGAACATTCGCGCCCGCCGCCTTACAGATGGGCGCGGTGCTCGCATCCACCCCGCCATCCACCTCCAGCAGGCAGCCGGGGTTGCACACATCCAGACGGCTCCTGAGGTAACGCAGCTTCCCCATCATATTCTCCATGAACTTCTGCCCGCCGAAGCCGGGCTCCACCGTCATAATGAGGATCATATCGCAAAAAGTGAGGTAGGGCTCCAGAGCTTCCGCCGGGGTGCCCGGCTTGACGGAAATGCCTGCTTTCACGCCCATGGCCCGGATGTCAATCAGCGTCTGCAGAATCCGCTCCGGGGTATCCGCTTCCAGGTGGACCGTCAGGAAGTCCGCGCCGGCCTTGCAGAAGGCTTCCGCGTACCGCCCGGGCTCCGTAATCATCAGATGCACGTCCAGGGTCAGGTCCGACACCCGCCGCAGGGCTTTCACCACGGGAATGCCGATGGTAATGTTCGGGACAAAGTGCCCGTCCATTATATCCACATGGGCCCAGGGCGCCCCGGCATCCCGAATAACGTTCATATCCCGTTCCAGATTGGCAAAATCCGCGGACAGGATGGAAGGCGCGACAATCGCCATAGCTTTTTCCTCCTTAGCCTCTGTTCTTCGGAAATTATACAATATTTCCCACGGTTTTACAAGGATAATTTATCCAGCACCGGTTCCCATACCGTCACAATTTGCCTTTCTCCTTTTTATTTTCGGTTGACCACATAGATGCCCGCCGCCGTCAGGCCGGCTGCAAGGATATACCGCCAGGCAAAAGCCTCCTTGAGGAGAATCGACGAAAACATCACCCCAAACACCGGGATGAGAGAGTTGTAAATCGCCACCTTGCTGATGGGATGATTGGCAAGCAGCATATTGTAGATTCCAAAGCACACCGCTGAAATCAGGATCAGGACAAAGAGAATGGTCACGCCCCAGAGGCTCAGATTCCAGGGTTGCCGGACGCCCACGGAAAGCCCAACCAGCACAAGCAGCAATCCTCCCGCCGACATACCGTAGCCCGTTGCAGCCATCATATCCATCTTTTTGGAAATGAACCGGGTCAGAATGCCGCCGCCTGCCGCACAGCAGGCATTGAGCAGAATCATTCCGTCCCCGAGGAAGGAAATGCCCGAAAAGAGCCCGCCGCCGGGGGTGATGCTGATGGTCAGGATGCCGCAGAAGCCCAAAAGGCAGCCGGCAATCTTTTTTATGCTGAAGGTATCGTCCTCCAGAAACAGTCCCGACAGAATAATCAGGAAAAAGACATTCATGGAATCCAGGATCGTGGACCGGGAGCTTGGGATATAGGAAAGGCCGATATAAGAAAACAGGTAATGCAGCGCCGTGTTTACCAGGGCAAACAGTGTAAGCCAGGGCACTTCTTTCCGGGTGACGGTCAGTTTTCTTTTCTGCACGGCGCTGAAAGCCAGCACCAGCAGTCCTGCCGCAAAAAAGCGGATCCCGGCGAACAGGATTTTACTTCCCAAATCTGCCGAATCAATTTGCAGTTCCGCGTAGCCCAGCTTGATAAAAGGATAGGCCAATGACCAGCCCAGAGCGCAGAAAATTGCCAGCAGCGGCCGCGTTTTTTCATTTTTGAAGAGCATTTTTTCTTCCTCTCTTTTTTCCGCCTTTATACCAGGCGTTTCATCGGCTCCGCCACCGCCCGGTTTACCTGCTGCTTATGGCCCGTGGGGTCTGAATCCTTATCCGGAATCTGCCGGATGCTGCCCCCCAGGCCGTGCAGAAACACCAGGGGCCTTCCCTGCCCGGAAACTTCATATTCCAGCGAAATCCCACGATGGATAAAACAATTTATCATGCCATTGCCCTCTTTAAAAACGCCACGCTCTTTTCGATCTGGGACTGGGCAAGCCCGTGGAGCACCAGCGGGCCGCCGTAACCGCACTGCTTCAGCAGCCGAATATAGAGGGGAAAATCCAGCTCCCCTTCTCCGGCGGCCACGAAATCAATGTCCTGACCCAGGGAAAAGTCCTTGGCATGGGCCAGAACAATGTCCTTTCCCAGGGCGTCGAAAGCTTCCTCCAAAATTTCAGCCATCCGCGGAACCTGCTCCGGACGGAACAGATTTGCCCCATCCATGATGATTTTCAGATTGGGACTTCCCACATCGTCTAAGTATCGGCGGGCCTTTTCCGGGGTGCAGATGATATTGCTGGCTTCCGTCTCCACACCCAGGATGATTCCGTTATCCTGGGCAGACCTAAGAATCTGCTCCGTGGAGCGCATCAGATCCGACCAGGCCGCCTCCGTCAGATTGTCCTCGTGCCAGGCCCATTTGTTGGTGGGATGCCTGGAACCGGTGCAGAGGGTAACGATGGGAATTCCCAAAAGCCGGGCAGCGCGGCACTGGGTCTCAAACTGCCGGCAGCCCCGCGTCCTTGCGTCCACATCCGGGTCGATCATGTTAAAGGTCCCGGAGAGGGCGTCCAGGGTGATCCGGTATTCCTTGGCAAGCTCCCGAACCGCAAGGAGCATTTCCTCATCAACGCTATCGGGCAGGGCAGCCATCCCGGCAGAAGAAAGGTTAAACTGGGTATGGCGGATCCCCTGGCGGTCCATTTGCCGAAAAACCGCTTCCAGGGACATTCTTTCGTAGGTTCTGGAAAAAATACCGATCTCCATAGGAAACCGCTCCTTTCCCGTTTTTCTTTATTGTACATATCGGCTTTGGTCAGCTAAACGACAAATTGGAATTTGGCGAGGGAAACCAGCGCATCGAACAACATTGTCATTCC
>CAMCCS010000036.1 GCA_945873295.1 uncultured Clostridia bacterium | reverse complement strand
TGGAAGCCGCCAAAAAGGCGCGGCAGGAAATGAGCAGAAAGGCCCTCAAATCAGGGGAATGATTTCCCTCGGCTTTTTCCTTACAGCATAAAAAAGGACGATCCTGCAGGACCGTCCTTTTTGTATGTATTGTTACCGCTGGATCCGTCCGGAGCCGTCACCGCCGGCAAGCTTTTCCACCTCGGCAACCGTGACCATATTGTAGTCACCCTCGATGGAGTGCTTCAGCGCGGAAGCAGCCACAGCGAATTCCACAGCCGCCTGGGTATCCTTACCGGAGAGCAGGGAGTAGATCAGGCCGCCGCCAAAGCTGTCGCCGCCGCCAACCCGGTCAATGATGTGCAGATCGTACTTTTTGGAGAAGCAGTACTCATCCTTGCGAGCATTATAGAGCATGGCGCTCCAGCCGTTATCAAAGGCGGAGTGGCTCTCCCGCAGGGTGATCGCCACCATCTCAAAGCCGAACTTGTCCGCAAGCTGCTTGGCAACAGACTTGTAGCCCTCGTGATTCAGGGTGCCGCCGTAAATATCCGTAGCCTCTGCCTCAATGCCGAACACGTCCTTGGCATCCTCCTCATTGGAGATGCACACATCCACATACTGGCACAGCTCGGTCATGGCTTCCCGGGCCTGGGCACGGGTCCAGAGCTTTCCACGGTAATTCAGGTCGCAGGAAATCTTGCAGCCGTGAGCCTTGGCAGCCACACAGGCATCCTTGCACATCTGCACAACGTTGGGACCCAGGGCCGGGGTAATGCCGGTAAAGTGGAACCAGTCGGCACCGGCAAAAATCTTGTCCCAGTCAAAGTCCGTGGGAGCAGCCTCCTGAATGGCGGAGTGGGCGCGGTCATAGATGCAGACGGAGCCGCGCTGGGAAGCGCCCTTTTCATTGAAATAAATACCCACACGGTCTCCGCCCCGAACGATCAGGGAAGTATCCACACCGTAGCGGCGCAGGGAATTGACCGCTGCCTGGCCGATGGCGTGGGCAGGAAGCTTGGTTACATAAGCGGCATCCACGCCGTAGTTCGCCAGAGACACGGCAACGTTGGCTTCGCCGCCGCCGAAGGTAAACTCCACATGGTCGCACTGCACAAAACGCTCGTAGTTATAAGGCTGAAGACGAAGCATCAGCTCACCAAAGGTAACAACTCTGCTCATTTATTTCTTGCCTCCTTAACAATTTCAACGCTCTTGCGGCACAGTTCCGTGATCTCGTCCCAGGCACCGGCCTGAATCAGCTTGTCCGGGCACATGTAGCTGCCGCCGCAGGCGGCAATGATGGGGCTGGCGGAATATTCAGCCAGATTCTTCAGGTTGACACCGCCGGTGGGCATTACTTTGAACATGGGGAAGGGAGCGGACATAGCCTTGATCTTGGCAAGGCCGCCGGACTGCTCTGCGGGGAAGAACTTCAGGACCTCCAGGCCCAGCTTATAGGCCGCGTGGTAATCGGTAGGGGTGGTGCAGCCGGGGAAGCACAGGATGCCCTTCTCCTGGCAGTACTTAACGAGGTCCACATCCAAGCCGGGGGTAACGATAAACATACCACCAGCAGCAATGGTCCGGTCCACCTGCTCGGTGGTCAGCACCGTACCGGCACCCACCAGCATTTCAGGATGACGCTCCTTCATGATGCGGATGGCTTCGTCCGCACCGGCGGCACGGAAAGTGACCTCCGCGATGGGAACGCCTCCGGCGCACAGGGCATCGGAAAGAGGCGCCGCGTCACGCTGGGGATCGGTCAGCTTAATGACCGGCACAACGCCGACTTCGCTGATCTTTTTCTGCATCTCATTCATAAAAAGAATCCTCCCTCATTTTTTCCTGGCCATCCGAAAACAGCCCATTTGTTAATAATTATAGCGGTTTCCAATCAGAAAATCAATTCCCGGAAATGACAATCCCGGAGGATATTATGTACAAATCAGGCTTTATCACGGTTTTGATCCTGCCGGATCAGCCGTTTCATGGCCTCGATGCCCACTTTGATGGCACCGGACGTATCCTCCGTCATGGGCATATAGAGCCCCGCCTTTTCCCGCTCCTGATTCCACACCACATGGAAGCAGCTTCCGCACCGGACACCCAGCGCCGCGGCAACAACAAAGAGGGCCGCCGACTCCATCTCGCTGGCCTTTACGCCCAGACGCTTCCAGCTCTCCCATTTCTGCAGAAGCTCGTAATACACGGGAGATTTTTCCGGGCTGTGCTGTCCGTAGAAGGAATCCTTGCACTGGACAACACCGGTATGGACCCGGTAGCCTAAGTCCTCCCCTGCCGCTTTCAGCACCGAGGCGATGCCGAAATCCGCCACCGCCGGGAATTCGATGGGGGCGTATTCCAAAGAAGTGTGCTCAAAGCGGACCGCGCCGGTAGCAACCACCACATCTCCCGGCTGTACATCCAGCGCAATGCCGCCGCAGGTTCCCACACGGATAAAGGTATCCGCGCCGATTACTGTAAGCTCCTCCATGGCAATGGACGCGGAGGGGCCACCGATGCCGGTAGAGCAGACGCTGACCTTTTCCCCGAGGAGCGTTCCCGTATAGATATTGTACTCCCGGTTCTGGGAGACATGGACAGGATCGTCAAAGAAGCTGGCAATTGCTTCACAGCGTCCGGGATCTCCGGGCAAAAATACATAGCGCCCCACATCCCCTTTTACGCAGCGGATGTGAAACTGCATACCAATATCCTGCATAGAAATCCTCCTTTTGTGAAAAATATATAAATATTGTACCATACGCATCGAAAATTTGCAAGCGTCAGATAGCAGAAACTCTCTGACTGCAAGAAGAAATCAGGTTGCTCTCCCCTATCTATTCATCAAAAAACACGCGGTCCCTTTTTCGGGGCCGCGTGTTTTTCCTGTGTCAACAGGTCATGACGAGATTGGCCATTCCATCCAAAACCGGATACGGTTTCATTCAGAAGAAGCTGATCTGACTAGTGTCCGGCAGGCTTCCGAAAGCGCCGGCATCCCGGAGCATCTGAATGTGGGTCTTGGATACCTTGGGACAGGCGGCGGCAACTTCCTCCACGGAAATAAACTGCTTGCCCTCCCGGCCGCTTACCAAATCCTTGGCAGCATTTTCGCCCAGGCCGGAAATTGCAACGAAAGGCGGCCGAAGCTTTCCATCCTCAATGGTAAAGTGGGTGGCATCGCTTTTGTAGAGGTCAATGGGCAGGAACTCGAAGCCCCGGAGGTAATACTCATAGGCAACCTCCAGTGTAGTCAGAAGATCCTCGTCCTTATCCGTGGCGTTTTCATTGCCCTCTATGGCATCGATGTTAGCTACAACTGCTTCCATGCCCTGGGTCATCAGCACCGCGTCAAAGCCGCCCTTCTGGCTGCGCCGGTAAAAGTAGGCTGCATAGAACGGCAGAGGATGATGTACCTTAAACCACGCGATACGGAACGCCATCATAACATAGGCAACGGCGTGGGCCTTGGGGAACAGGTATTTGATCTTCTTGCAGGAACCGATATACCACTCCGGGACTCCCGCCGCTTTCATTTCCTCCTCCGCCCCCTCCGGAAGGCCTCTGCCTTTTCGGACGGCCTCCATGATCTTGAAGGAACGCTTCTCCGGCATACCGCAGGAGATCAGGTAGATCATGATGTCGTCCCGGCATCCGATGGTGGAGTCTACCGTAGCGGTCTTGGAAGTAATCAGGTCCTTGGCGTTGCCCAGCCACACGTCAGTGCCGTGGGAGAAGCCGGACAGCCGCACCAGCGTATCAAACCGGGTGGGCATGGTATCCATCAGCATGCCCCGGGTGAAGCGGGTATTGAACTCCGGAATAGCAACGGCGCCGGTGGGTCCAAGAATTTTATCGTTCTCGTAGCCCAGAACCTTGGAGGATGTAAAAATGGACATGGTGTCCTTGTCGTCCAGGGGGATCGTCTTGGCATCCACGCCGGTAAGATCCTCCATCATCCGGATCATGGTGGGGTCATCGTGGCCAAGCATATCCAGCTTCAGCAGGTTTTCCTCCATGGAATGGTATTCAAAATGGGTGGTGATCTGGTCGGCGTTGGGATCGTCCGCCGGGTGCTGCACCGGGCAGAAATCCCAGATTTCGTTCTCCTGTGGGATAACCACCAGACCGCCGGGGTGCTGGCCCGTGGTCCGGCGTACACCCACACACCCTGCCGCAAGCCGGGCTTCCTCTGCCTTACCGGCAGTTTTCCCCCGCTCGGCAAGATATTTCTTAACGTAGCCGAAGGCCGTCTTTTCCGCCACCGTACCAATGGTTCCTGCCCGGAACACATGGGATTTTCCGAACATTTCGATACAATAGGCGTGGGCTCTTGCCTGGTATTCACCGGAGAAGTTCAGGTCAATATCCGGCACCTTGTCACCGCCGAAGCCCAAGAAGGTCTCGAAGGGGATGTTGAAGCCGTCCTTTTCCATTTTTGTGCCGCATTTGGGGCACACCGCGTCCGGTAGGTCCGCGCCGCAGTTATAGCCCGCGGGCACATCCAGCTCCGTATATTTGCAGGCCGGATTGGGGCAGCGGTAGTGGGGCGGGAAAGAATTGACTTCCGTAATACCGGACATGTAAGCTACGATGGAGGAACCCACAGAACCACGGGAGCCGACGAGGTAGCCATGCTCCAGAGAGTTCTGCACCAGCTTCTGGGCGGACATATAGATCACATCGTAGTGACAGGAAATGATGTCGTGGAGCTCCGTCTCCACGCGCTTGCGGAAAAGCTCCGGCGGATTGTCTCCATAGAGGCGTTGAAATTTGGTATACACCAGGTTTTTCAGGTCCTCCACGGAGTTTTCAATTTTTGGCGCAAAAAGGTTATGGGGAACGGGGCGCAGGCTCTCGCACATATCCGCGATGAGATTGGGGTTCTCCACCACCACCTCATAGGCCTTTTCCTCTCCCAGGTAGGCAAACTCCGCCAGCATTTCGTCCGTCGTGCGGAAATACAGAGGATTCGGGCGGTCCGCGTCCTCAAAGCCCTTGGTGGCAAGGAGAATATGACGGAAGATCTCATCCTCCGGATTCAGGAAATGGACGTCTCCCGTGGCAACCACGGGCTTATGGAGGACCTCCCCCAGGCGGACTACGGTTCGGTTGAATTCACGCAGCTCTTCCTCCGTTTTGACGATTCCCTTTTCCAGCATGAAGCGATTATTCGCCAGCGGCTGGATCTCCAGGAAGTCGTAGAAGGAGGCAAGCCGCCGGAGTTCATCCTCGCTTTTGCCGTCCAGGATTGCCTGGAACAGCTCTCCGGCCTCACAGGCAGAGCCGATAATCAGGCCCTCCCGCTTGTCCAGCAGCTCGGACTTGGGAATCCGGGGCACCCGCTTGAAGTATTTCAGGTTCGAATCGGAAATCAGATGGTAGAGATTCCGCAGTCCAACCTGGTTTTTTGCAAACAGAATAATATGCCGGGCATGCCGGTCTCCGATGCGTCCCTTGGACCGCAGGGCAATCATGGCAGGATTGATGGCCTGGAGGGAATGAACATCCTGCTCCTCCTCCAGCTTTTTCATCAGGCGGTGCATAATCAGGCCGCAGGTTTTGGCATCGTCCGCCGCCCGGTGATGATTAAAGTCCGGCAGCTCCAGGGCTTTGGATACAATGTCCAGTTTAAATTTACTCAGCTGGGGCAGAAGATTCTGGGAAAGGATCAACGTATCCGCCGCTGTCAGGGTATACGCAAGCCCCAGTCGCTTGCACTCCCCGCGGATAAAGCCGGTGTCAAAATCGGAATTGTGGGCCACCAGAACCCGGTCTCCCACAAATTCCAGGAATTTGGGAAGAACCTCTTCGATCTTCGGCGCACCCACCAGCATACTGTCGGAAATGCCGGTGAGCTCAACGATTTTCGGATCCAGGGAACGCTCCGGATCCACAAAGGTCTGGAAGCGGTCAATTTCTTCCCCACCCTGCATAACCACCGCGCCGATCTCAATGATCCGGTCCGTCCGGGAACTGAGGCCCGTTGTTTCCAGGTCAAAGGCTACATACGCCTGGTCAAAGGTCATTTCCCGGTCGCCGTGGACGACAATCCGGTCATCCACATCATTAACATAATATCCCTCACAGCCATAGAGGATCTTGATATTCTGATCGGTACCCGCAACCTTTGCCTTGGACGCGGCCTTCATGGCATCGGGGAAAGACTGAGCAACACCGTGGTCCGTAATGGCGATGGCCTTATGCCCCCAGGCAGCCGCCTGCTTCACCGCGGCGGCGGTATCCGTCAGGGCGTCCATATTGCTCATGGTGGTATGCAGGTGCAGCTCCACCCGTTTTTCTCCCGGTGCCAGATCCTTGCGTTTGGGCATGGAGCCAGGTGCCATAGCATAGGGTCTGAGCACCATTTCGTTTTCAAAACGGTCCTCCGTCAGTTTTCCCTGGACTCGCAGGACCGTACCCACCTGGATATGCTCCAGAATGGGATTTGCCTCCTTGGCCTCCATAAACCGGCTGACGCGAATGGAGCCGGTGTTGTCCGTCATATCGAACTTGACCACCCAGGCGTTCCGCTTGGTCAGTTCCTTATGGTCCACAGCAAATATTTTTCCCTCTACGATCACCGTTCCCATATCCAGGGTCAGCTTTTCCATGGGCACGGGCGTCCCCCGGAAGGGTTTTCCATAGATGGTCTCCGCGTCCTGGGTCTGGGGCTTGGGGCGCTCCGGTTCTGCCGCTGCCTGGGCGGGCAGCTTCTCCATCATCCGGTCCCGCATGGAGTCCAGGGCATCAAAGAGAGCCTTTCCTTCCAGGCTCGTTCCTGCCTCCACTTGAATGGTCACTTCCACACCGAAACGCGCAAAAAGGTTCTGCTTCACCTGGGGAATCAGCTCTTCCAGGGCATCTTTGCCGTTGGCGGAAAGCTGAATGGTCAGGTTCGTTCCCTCCCAGCTCCACCTGGCGCCTGCCAGAGTCCCCCGGGTCATGGAATCCAGGCTGACAAAAAGGCCCATCAGTTCCTCCGGCTCACATTTTGTTAGCTCCGTCCGGGGATGGTTCACGGTCAGCTCCACCTTCCGCAGGCCGTAAGCCGACGCAAGCTCCCTGGACGCCCGGTCCAGAAAACGCTTTGGGATATAGTTCTCGGAATGAGCAAACACATGCACGCTTCGGTTTTCCGGGTCCAGATCGGCACCGTCAATCGCCGCCTGAGAAAGAGCTGCTTGCAGCTCCTCAGGCGGCGTATAATCCGAAAACATATCCAAAATAGAAACAGTTTTATCCATAATCTTTCTCTTTGAGAATGTCCGGCAGGGAATCAGGATGGAGGGTTATCGGGTCAGCAGCGAAATCCGATAACCCATTTCCCAAATCCGGCTTATATGTCCAACTCGTCAATCCGTTTCAGCAGGGCCGGAAGCAGCTCGTCGTAGGGAAGCTTTTCCACCGCCTGGCCCTTTTCAAAGATCAGGCCGCAGCCATCGCCGCCAGCAATGCCTATATCCGCCTCCCGGGCCTCGCCGGGTCCGTTGACCACGCAGCCCATGACCGCCACGGTGATGGGCTTTTTGCAGTCCTTCAGCGCCACGTCCACCCGGTTTACAAGTCCGATCAGGTCGATCCGGGTTCTTCCGCAGGTGGGACAGGAAATGATGTTCACCCCGTCCCGGCGAAGCCCAGCGGCTTTCAGAATATCCAGTGCGGCATAAACCTCCTGCACCGGGTCATCTGTCAGGCTCACCCGGAGGGTATCGCCGATGCCGTCCAGGAGCAGAGCTCCGATGCCCATAGCGGATTTGATAAGTCCCTGCCGCACAGGGCCGGTCTCCGTCACACCGATGTGGAGGGGATAGTCACATTTGCTGCGGAACAGCCGCGCAGCGGCAACCATGGTCGGAACGGTGGAAGATTTCATGGACACACAGGTATCATAGAAGCCCTGCTTTTCCAGCAGCTCCAGGTGCTGGAATGCGCTTTCTACCAGGGCCTCCGCCGTGGGATGGCCATACTTTTCAAGAAGCTTTTTATCGAGACTTCCGCCGTTGACACCAATCCGGATCGGTATATGCCGGTCCTTGCACACGTCCACAACGGCCTTTACCCGGTCCTCCCCTCCGATATTGCCGGGGTTGATCCGGATCTTGGCCGCACCGGCCTCCGCCGCCAGAATGGCAAGACGGTAGTCAAAGTGAATATCCGCAACCAGCGGCAGAGGGCTTTCCTTCACAATCTCAGCAAACCCGGCGGCAGCTTCCCGATCCGGCACTGCCAGACGGGCGATCTGGCACCCGGCGGCGGCCAAAGCCCGCAGCTGCTTCAGACTGCCTTCCACATCGGTGGTGCGGGTGTTCAGCATGGATTGAATGGATACCGGGGCTCCCCCGCCCACGGGAACAGAGCCCACCATGATTTTCCTTGTCACCAGTAAATCATCCCTTTACAATAAAGAAAATATCCTTGAACATAATCACTGCCATCAGCGCCAGCAGCAGGAGCATACCCACACCATGGATATAGCCCTCCACGTTGGGATTCACCTTTTTCCGGGTAATCCCCTCCACGGCGGCAGTCAGCAGCAGGCCCACCACCCGTCCGCCGTCCAGGGCAGGAATGGGCAGCAGGTTCATCACAGCCAGGTTGATGGCAATGAAACCGCCGAAATACAGTAGATTCAGGAACGCATACCAGGCGCTGCCGGAGGCCTCGGCCACATTGGACATCTGCTGCACAATCCCCACAGGCCCGCTCACATCCCGCAGCCCTGCCTGGCCGGTAAAGAGCATTTTCAGACTGAGACGAACCAAACGGACGGTATCCACACTGGTCTTCCAGGTTGTTTTTACCCACAGTCCGGGGGTGCTCTCCGCCAGGGAGAAGCTGAACCCGTAGCGCAGGACCGGATTCCCGTCATCGTCGGGAAATTCCCGCATTTCCATGTTAATATTTTTATATTCAATAATCTCCCCGTTCCGGCGGATGGTAAGATCATGGATGTCACCGGAGTTCAGGGACATAAGAAGAGAAAAATCGGAATTTACATAGATTTTCTCCCCGTCAAGCTCCACAAACGTGTCCCCGGGCTGGATATAGTCCGCGAAGGCACAGTTTTCTTCCACTACGCTGACCTGGGGGAGAATATAATTTTTGTTCGGTGCCAGGAAAATACCGATCATCACGACGCCGGTAATAAAATTCATGGCAGCGCCGGCCACAAGAATTATGAAACGTTTCCACCAGGCGGCATTAGAAAAAGCACGGGGATTGTCGCTGTCTCCGTCCTCTCCCTCCATTGCGCAGTAACCGCCAATAGGGATGCAGCGGATGGCGTAAAGGGTCTCCCCCCGCTGCTTCTTCCAGATAGCCGGACCCATGAACAGGGAAAACTCATTCACCTGAACGCCAAAGGCTTTGGCAAAAGCGAAGTGCCCCAGCTCATGGATAAAGATCAGAAAGCTGAAAAGGATAATTGCGAAAATAATGCTCATAGATTTGCCTCAAAAATCAGATATTGCTGTTTGGGAAGAATACCTCAAGCAAAGCGTCGTGCGGATTCCGTAACTGCCGCTCTTGCCTGCCGGTCGGCATCCAGAATCTGCTCCAGGGTGGGTTCTTTTACAAAGGGGACCCGGTCCACCGCGCCGGCAACCAAACGATAGATGTCATAAAAACCGATCCTGTCC
The DNA here is from genome assembly GCA_945873295.1 of uncultured Clostridia bacterium. GTDB lineage: Bacteria > Bacillota > Clostridia > Oscillospirales > Oscillospiraceae > Faecousia. The sequence continues at coordinate 4,398 of CAMCCS010000036.1, read as the reverse complement.
TCCAGGAACAGCCCCACAGCCTCCTCGTTGGCACCATTCATTGCAGGACACGCGGTTCCGCCTGCCACGGCACAGCCCCGGGCCAGGGCAAGACAGGGGAAATTTTCCGTATCCGGCTTCTGGAAAGTAAGGGGCGGACAGGCGGTCAGATCCAACGGCTCCACAGGGCAGGAAGTTCTCATGGGATAGGTCAGGGCCAGCTGAATGGGAAGCCGCATATCCGGTACCCCCAGCTGGGCCATGACGGCACCGTCGGTAAACTCCACCAGGCTATGGACAATGCTCTGCCGGTGGATCAAAACATCCACCTTCTGTGCCGGAAGCCGGTACAGCCGCATAGCTTCGATGACCTCCAGTCCCTTGTTCATCAGGGTTGCGCAGTCTACCGTGATCTTTGGCCCCATTTTCCAGGTGGGATGGCGCAGAGCATCCGCTTTGGTAACATTTTTCAGGGTTTCCCGGGGCATGCCGAAAAAGGGTCCGCCGGAACAGGTCAGAAGCAGCCGCTTCACTTCCCTGCGGTCAGTGCAGCCCATAAGGCACTGGAAGATCGCGGAGTGCTCCGAATCCACAGGAATGATTTCGGCGCCGTACTTTTCCGCTTCCGCCATGACAAGCTCGCCGGCACAAACCAGAGTTTCCTTATTGGCAAGGCCGATCCGTTTTCCCGCCCGGATGGCAGCCAGGGTGGGCTTCAGTCCCACCATGCCCACCACTGCGGTAATCACACAGTCTGCGCTCGCAAGGGCGGCAGCTTCCATCAGCCCCGCCTCGCCGTAAGCTACCCGGGTGGGAAGATCCCGGATTCGGTCTTCCAGGGCCTGGGCAGCCTCCGGGGTTGCCATAACGGCAAGCTCCGGCAGAAATACCCGGCACTGCGCCTCCATACGGTCCACACTCTTCCCGGCAGTCAGCGCCCCCACCCGGATCCCGGGCAGGTGGGACACAACGTCCAGCGTCTGCCTCCCAATGGAGCCGGTGGACCCAAGGATACTAACACATTTTACCATGGATTTCCTTTCATTATACCGCCATGGGCAGCAAAAGAATCAGTGCCTCCATCAGCGGTGCGACAGTGGTAATCGAATCAAAACGGTCCAGGAAACCGCCGTGGCCGGGGATCAGATAGCCATAATCCTTAATACCGGTCTGCCGCTTGATTACGGAGTAGCTCAGGTCGCCGAATACACCGACAGCGGAGCCAAGAAGACCGTAAAGCACCGCGTAACCGTAGTTAATCCGGAAAGAAAACGCCAGGTCCAGGATCAGGGCGTACAGCACCATGCCAATAACAGCGGAAACAACCCCGCCAATCACACCCTCAATGGTTTTATGGGGGCTGACAACCGGCGCCAGCTTATGCTTGCCGAACCGCAGTCCCACAAAATAAGCGCCGGCATCGGAGAGAAACGCAACAACGAAAGGAACAAGGATCATAAACCGTCCGGTAGTCATATTCAGGATCCGGATCAGGGCGCTGAGAAGGTACGGGACAATGCAGCCGCCCAGGAAGCAAAAGCCCAGCATTTCCACACTGACCTTTACATGGTCGGCCATCATCTCGGAAAACAGGAGGATCCAAAAAACCAGCACACCAATCAGTGCATAGCTCTCCACCGCGCCAAAATAGCTCCACATCGCGGCAGCAAAGGCCATCAAAGCAGAGTAGATCACCAGCCGGATATGCACCACAAGTCCGGTACGGTAAAGAAGCTCATAGGCCCCCAAGGCAAGCAGCAGGCCAAAAAGAACGGCAAATACGATCTTCGGCGCTGCAAGCACGATGGCAAACAGAACAGGCACCAGAATGACAGCGGCAATGACTCTTGTTTTCATTTTCTCTATGTCCCTCCAAACCGGCGGTTACGCCGGGTATATTCCGCGATAGCGCGATCCAGGTCCTGTTCCCGGAAATCGGGCCACAGGACATCCATAAACACATACTCTGAATAAGCCGACTGCCACAGCAGAAAATTGCTGGTGCGCATCTCCCCGGAGGGACGGATGATCAGCTCCGGATCCGGAACCCCGGCAGAATACAGATACCCAGAGAAGCCTTCCTCCGTCAGGTCCGGGTCCGCTTTTCCCGCAGCCAGATCCGCTGCGTAGAGCTTTGCCGCCCGGAGGATTTCATCTCTTCCACCGTAGTTCAGGCAGAAATTGACTTGCACATCATAATCGGTAGATTCCCGTTCCGCTTCCCGGCACAGCGCCTGCAGCTCCGGGCTGAGGCGGGACAGGTCCCCGAAGAACCGGAAACAGACCCGGTTCTTATCCATATCGGCCAAAGCTTCCTCCAGGTAACGGCGCAGGAGCTTCATAATCCCCGCCACTTCCTCAGAAGAACGCTTCCAGTTTTCGGTTGAAAAGGCGTACACCGTCAGATACCGCACGCCGAGCCGACGGCAATAGTTGGCAATGCGCCGGAAAGTTTCCGCACCGGCAGCGTGACCGGCAGTGCGGGGCAGGCCCCGTTTCTTGGCCCAGCGGCCATTGCCGTCCATAATAATAGCAATGTGCTTTGGTACGGGAACCGTCTGTGTATCGGCAAGCGCCATACGCGCACCTCTTTTTCATACATTTTTCCCTGCAAGCGAAGCGAAGAATCCCGGGAAACCGGAGATCCTTCGCAGCACTTTACAGGACATGTTTTACAGGACATGTTTTTTACGGAAAGGGCTCAGATGGCCATCAATTCCTTTTCCTTGGCAGCCAGTTCGGAATCCACCTTCTTGATATACTGATCCAGCAGATCCTGCAGGTCTTTTTCCGCTTTCTTCTGGTCGTCCTCGGTGACTTCTCCGTTTTTCTTCAGCTTCTTCACATAGTCCATGCCGTCCCGGCGGATATTACGCATGGCAACCTTTGCATCCTCGGCATATTTGCGCACCTGCTTGGTCAGGTCCCGGCGGCGCTCCTCGGTAAGCTGGGGGAATACCAGACGAATCACACGTCCGTCGTTCTGGGGGTTGATGCCCAGATCGGAGACCTGGATTGCTTTCTGAATATCTTTCAGAAGCTTGGTGTCCCAGGGCTGGATCACAAGGGTACGGGCATCGGGAGAGGAAATGGACGCCACACCGTTCAGCGGGGTCTCACTTCCGTAGTACGACACCGTGATCCGGTCCAACACCTTGGGGTTGGCACGGCCGGCACGGACGGAGTTAAACTCCTCGCCCAGGTGCTCCATGGTTCTGTCCATCTTTCTTTTAAATTCCTTAAAATCCACGTTCATCGCTTAATCCTCCTTCACAATCGTTCCAATTTTCTCGCCCCGGACCACCCGAACAATGTTCGCAGGATCCTTCAGAGCGAAGCAGACAAGGGTCATGTGGTTGTCCATTGCGAGGGTCATCGCCGTGGTATCCGTGGCTTTCAGATGACGGGCCAGCACCTCGTCATAGGTAAGGGTGTCAAACTTCACAGCCGTGGGGTCCACGTTGGGATCGGCAGAATAAATGCCGTCCACATTCTTCGCCATCAGAATGGCGTCTGCCTCAATCTCCACGCCCCGGAGCACCGCGCCGGTGTCCGTGGAGAAATAGGGATTGCCGGTACCGGCGGCAAAAATGACCACCTTACCCTCGTTCAGATAACGGTCTGCAGTATCCCGGGTAAAATACTCGGCAAATTTATTCATTTCCACAGCAGACAGCACCCGGGCCTCGACACCGTGGTGCTCCAGAGCGTCCGCAACCGCAATCGAATTCATGACGGTGGCCAGCATGCCCATGGCATCCCCATGGGAGCGCTGCATCTTATCCGCGCCGTCTTTCACGCCACGCCAGAAATTGCCGCCGCCGATCACAAGCCCCACCTGGACACCCAGGTCCCGGCACTGCCGGATGGCTTCACAGACCTCGTGGATCACATTAAAATCCAGGCCCCGGTGTCCGTCCCCCGCAAGGGCCTCACCGCTGACCTTCAACAGGATTCTTTTATATTTCATGTCCGCCAAAACAAAGCCTCCTTCTTTTCCGCACCGATTGCAGACCGGCGCTTATCATTCTCTATTCTAGCGTATCCCGGCCAAAATAACAACCACAAAATTTAAGATTTCTTAATTTGTTTTCCAATTCTTCATATTTTCCGTTTCCTGTGAAAAATACACACATCCGTCCCGGCTGAATTTGCCGATTTATGGGCGGAATACTTGTTGCAAACCCAAAAGATTTGGGGTATAATTACCCAAAAGAAAATGGCTCATTGTTTTGAAAACATGGGAACCGTTATGAAAGAGAGGTATTCATCTATGGCTGAGGTTTCAGAGAGCAAGAATTTCATCCACGCGTTTATCGATGAGGACATTGCCCCCGGCGGGCAGTTTGCCGGGCAGACGGTCCATACCCGGTTTCCGCCGGAGCCCAACGGTTATCTGCACATCGGTCACTGCAAGGC
>CAMCCS010000035.1 GCA_945873295.1 uncultured Clostridia bacterium | reverse complement strand
TTTCCCTGCCGGGCGCTCAATGAGCGCCCCTACAGAGGCAGACGACCGTAATTCGTAAATTCGGGGGAGATTGCCACGCCAGTGTGATCACCGGCTCGCAATGACCGGGAATTCGACAAATTCCCAATTTGCCGATTTGCTGTGCAAAACCGATACGCATCTTATCTTATATCTCATATCTCATATCTTCATATCTAATAGGGGAGGCCGTACATATGTGGTTTCTGCTGGCACTTGGGTCCGCGGTATTTGCCGCGCTGACCTCCATTCTGGCGAAGGTGGGCATTGAGGGGGTCAACTCCAATCTCGCCACCGCCATCCGTACCTTTGTTGTCCTCGCCATGGCCTGGGGCATGGTATTTCTCACCGGAAGTCAGGGCGGCATCAGCGCCATCAGCCGGAAAAGCTGGCTGTTTCTGATTCTGTCGGGTCTTGCCACCGGGGCCTCCTGGCTGTGCTACTACCGGGCGCTGCAAATCGGGGAGGCCAGCAAGGTTGTCCCCATTGACAAGCTCAGTGTTGTCATCACTCTGGTGCTGGCCTTTGTATTCCTCCATGAAAAGTTCACCTGGAAATCCGGACTGGGTGCGGTGCTGATCACCGTGGGAACCCTGGTCATGGTACTATAAAAACAGAGAGGAAAAAAATGAACGCAATCGCAAGAAAAAGAATTTCCGTTTATGATCTGGTGATGGTCGCCCTGTTTGCGGCGCTGATCGCCGTGTGCGCCTGGATCACCATTCCCGGCGCCGTGCCCTTCACCCTGCAGACCATGGGCGTGTTCCTGGCAGTGGGCCTGCTGGGCGGCAAGCGGGGCACCGCCGCCGTGCTGGTGTACATCCTGCTGGGCGCCGTGGGCATGCCGGTGTTCTCCGGCTTCTCCGGCGGCGTGGGCCGGCTGCTGGGCACCACCGGCGGGTACATCATCGGTTTCCTGGTGGCAGCTCTCGCCATGTGGGCCATGGAAGCAATTTTCGGCAAGGCCAAGTGGGTGCTGCCCGTGTCCATGCTCCTGGGACTCCTGCTGTGCTATGCCTTCGGTACCGCGTGGTTTCTGGTGCTCTATACCCAAACCAAAGGCGCCATCAGCGTGGCATCGGTGCTGAGCATGTGCGTGGTGCCCTTTATCATCCCGGATCTTCTGAAGATTGCCCTGGCACTGCTGCTGACTTCCCGGCTGAGCAAGTTTATCAAGAAGTAAGCGGGCGTTACTTTTACATCGAACACACCCCCGGCGCAATCCGCGCCCCTCCGGCCCGTCCCCTTGACTACACTGTTAAAAATCCCCCCGGTGCGGATGCGCACCGGGGGGACTGTTTGGCTATATTACTTGCCCTGGGAGGAGGAGCGGAGGGTCACATCGTGATAGCCGCCCTCGACGATGGAGACGGAGGACACCAGGGTCAGCTTGGCGTTTGCCTGCAGGTCGGGGATATTGGTCACGCCGCAGTTGCACATGGTGGACTTAACCTTGTAGAGAGAGCCTTCTACGTTCTCGTGGAGGGGACCGGCATAGGTGACGTAGGAGTCCACGCCTTCCTCAAAGCTCAGCTTGGAGGAACCGCCCAGGTCATAGCGCTGCCAGTTCCGGGCACGGTTGGAGCCCTCGCCCCAGTACTCCTTCATATACACGCCGTTGACCATGATCCGTGGGGTGGGGCTCTCGTCGAACCGGGCAAAGTACCGGCCCAGCATCAAAAAGTCCGCGCCCATGGCCAGGGCCAGGGTCATGTGGTAGTCGTGGACGATACCGCCGTCGGAGCACACGGGAACATAGATGCCGGTCTCCTTGAAATACTCGTCCCGGGCCGCCGCCACATCGATAAGGGCGGTAGCCTGGCCTCTGCCGATACCCTTGGTCTCCCGGGTGATGCAGATGGAGCCGCCGCCGATGCCCACCTTGACAAAGTCCGCGCCGGCCTTTGCCAGGAACAGGAAGCCGTCTTTATCCACCACGTTGCCCGCGCCCACTTTGACAGTGTCGCCGTAGTGCTCCCGGATCCAGGCAATGGTCTTCTCCTGCCAGCAGGTAAAGCCCTCGGAGGAATCGATGACCAGCACGTCCGCGCCGGCGGCCAGCAGGGCGGGTACCCGCTGGGCATAGTCCCGGGTGTTGATGCCCGCGCCTACGAGGTAGCGCTTCTTCTCGTCCAGCAGCTCCAGGGGGTTGGCCTTATGGGAGGCGTAGTCCTTGCGGAAAACGAAGTACATGAGGTGATCGTTATCGTCCACAATGGGCAGGCTGTTCAGCTTGTGGGCCCAGATGATGTCGTTGGCCTCTTTCAGGGTGGTTTCGGCGGGAGCGGTGACCAGCCGTTCCCGGGGAGTCATAAAGTCCCGCACTCTGTCGGTGGGCTCCATACGGGACACACGGTAGTCCCGGCTGGTGACGATGCCCAGGAGCTTTCCGTTGGCAGTGCCGTCGTCGGTGATGGCCACGGTGGAGAAGCCGTTTCTTGCTTTCAGGGCCAGCACATCCGCCAGAGTGGCGTCCGGGGTCAGGTTGGAGGCGGAGGTGACGAAGCCGGCCTTGTGGTTCTTCACCTTGGCTACCATGGCGGCCTGGCTTTCAATGGACTGGGAACCGTAAATGAAGCTGATGCCGCCCTCTTTTGCCAGGGCGATGGCCAGGGTGTCGTTGGACACGGACTGCATCACGGCGGAGGTCAGGGGCACATTCAGGGAAATGGCGGGTTCCTCAAAACCCTTGCGGTATTTCACCAGGGGCGTCCGGAGACTGACCCGGTCGGGAATACAGTCCTCCGAGGTATAACCGGGGACGAGCAGATATTCGCTGAAGGTGTGGCTGGGTTCGGGATAGTAATACGCCATTTGTCAGGTTCCTCCTTAATATATTGATATTCTGAATTGACTGATGATTGGGGAACGGCACACGATAGTGCGTGTAGGAGCGATCATTGATCGCCCGCCGGGCAGAGCCCGGGGCCAAGTCGTGTGCAGATTTGTATTATCGTTTTTTTCCTGCGCCGCTCGGTATCTTCCATTCTGTAGGGGCGGTCATTGACCGCCCGCCGAATTCCCAGAAAGCAAGCATATTCCCGCATATTTTTGGTCCCTTTTCGCCGGTCTATTATGCGAAAACGGAACATATTCCTGCCGGGCGATCAATGTGATCGCCCCTACATTCTATCGGATGGAGATTCCCACGACCCGAATTTCCGGTCATTGCGAGCCAGTTCTCAAACTGGTGTGGACCGGAGGGAATGCCTGTAGCGCAATCTCCATCTTTAGGAGAACGCAGTCACAATGACGATGGAGATTCCCACACCAGTCTGAGGACTGGTTCGGAATGACACCTTAATTGAAATACAGCCGCTTATACGGACCGGTCAATTGTCAATTGTCAATTGTCAATTGTTTTACAGGTTCTCGCCGTCGCCACGGTCCAGAATGGGCTGGACCTCTTTGCCGTTGTTGGAAACGTGCTTGAAGTTGCCCACCACCTCGTTCACCGGGTTCATCATGGCGAAGGTGTGGGGGTACCTGCGCAGAATGGCGCACAGCTGGGCCGCCTGGGGCCGGTTCACCACGCACACCAGGATATGGGTAGCGAGCCCCGAGTACATGCCCGTGGCGGGGACCATGGTGGCGCTGTGGCCCAGGCTGGTGATGATCTCCCGGGCGATTTCCTCGGGCTGATCGGTGACGATCTCAAAGCGCACCGCACTGCGCCCGGTCCGCATAAAATGGTCGCCCACGGTGGTGGAGGTGAAGCTGTACAGGATGCACATGAGCACCGGCTCCATCTGATAGCCGTAGACGAAGTAGCTGCACACCGCCACCGCCGTGTTCATCATAAAGATCATGCTGAACATGCTCTTCTCGGGGTGGTTCTTGTGAATGATGGCGGAAATAAAGTCCGTGCCGCCGGTAAAGGCGCTGGCTTTCAGCAGCAGCGAGTAGCAGAAGCCCGTGATAATGCCCGCGGTGAGGGGCCCGATGATCCGGCTGGTGCCGTTGGCGGTGGCGTAGGCAAAGGGAGAAAGGTCCACATGGTCCAGCAGCAGCAGGCCTAAGGAAAAGGTCACCACATACAGCATGCTCCTGATCGCCAGGGACTTGCTGACTGTAAAATAGACCCAGAGTGCCAGCGGGATATTGATCAGCAGGCTGAGATAGCCCACGCTGACCCCGGTGACATACTGGATCATCGTACAGATACCGTTTACCCCGGAGGGGGCAAACTGATTGGGAAACACGAAAAGCTCATAGCTTACCGCCGCCATCATCGCGATGGCAACAATGGCAAGGTATGTCCAGATCTTTTTCAGCAGAATCATAGCCGCTCCCGTTTTTCCTCCCGCCGCAGGCAGAAACCGCCGCTTACGGAGGTTATTGATTGTGTATTATAGCATACCTTTTCCGTCGGGTCAAGTCGGCGAAAAGAAAAATGTGGGTTGCATTTCCGGCCCAAACAGGCTATGATAGATGCATCCTGAAACAACAAAAGCAGGCAGTAAGGAGCTGACAAAACATGAAACTCTACGGCGCGCTGGAAGCCGGCGGAACCAAAATGGTCTGCGCCATCGGCGACGAAAACGGCAATATCCTGGAGCGGATCAGCATCCCCACCCGCACCCCGGCGGAAACCATGGGGCCCATGATCGATTTCTTCCGGGGCAAGGGGATCCGCGCCCTGGGCATCGGCTGCTTTGGCCCGGTGGACCTGAACAAGAAAAGCCCCACCTACGGCTATATCACCTCCACCCCGAAGCTGGCCTGGCAAAACTTCCCCATTGTGGCGGAATTCCAAAAGGCCCTGAGCGTCCCCGTGGGCTTTGACACCGATGTGAACGCCGCGGCTCTGGGAGAAGCCACCTGGGGTTGCACAAAGGATGTGGAAAACAGCATCTACATCACCGTGGGCACCGGCGTGGGCGTGGGCGTCATCATCGGCGGCAAGCCCTACCACGGCATGATGCACCCGGAGGGCGGACATATCCTCCTGGGCCGCCACCCGGATGACCCCATGGTGGGAAGCGGCTGTCCCTTCCACGAAAACTGTCTGGAAGGTCTCGCGGCAGGCCCCTCCCTGGAAAAGCGGTGGGGCGTCAAGGGCGCGGAGCTTACCGGACGGAAAGAGGTGTGGCAGCTGGAGGCCTACTACATCGGTCAGGCCCTGGCAGACTACATTCTTATTCTCTCTCCGGAGCGGATCGTGCTGGGCGGCGGCGTTACCCACCAGGAGGGCCTGCTGGCACTCATCCGGCAGGAGACGGCAAAGCAGCTTGCCGGGTACATCCGGACGGCAGCCACCCAGAATCTGGATTCCTACATCGTGGGCGTCAGCCTGAACGACAACCAAGGCGTCATGGGTGCGGTGAAGCTGGCCATGGACGCGGAAAAGGAGACGGAAAAATGAAAAAGATTCTGCATCTGAAACCTATCTTCCAGGAGAAGCTCTGGGGCGGCGAGCGCCTTTCCACGGTTTTCGGCTACCCCATCCCCAGTGACCACACCGGCGAGTGCTGGGCCATCAGCGGCCATCCCGGCGGGGACTGCGCCGTGGAAAACCCGGAGTTCGGTGGGGCTACCCTGGGGCAGCTTTGGAAAACTCAGCCGGAGCTCTTTGGGAATCTGCCTGGGGACATCTATCCCCTGCTCATTAAGATCATCGACGCCCGGGACGACCTGAGCATCCAGGTCCACCCCGACGACGCTTACGCCAACGTCCACGAAAACGGCAGCCTGGGCAAAACCGAGTGCTGGTATGTTCTGGACTGCGATCCCGGTGCCACCATCATCATCGGCCACAACGCTTCTTCCAAGGAAGAAATGGCCAAAATGGTGGAGGAGGGCCGGTGGAGCGAGCTGCTGCGCCAGGTGCCCATCCACAAGGGAGACTTCTTCCAGATTAACCCCGGGTGCCTGCATGCCATCAAAGGCGGCACATTGATCCTGGAAACCCAGCAGTCCAGCGACGTGACCTACCGGTTCTACGACTATGACCGGCTGGACCACGGCAAGAAGCGGCAGCTGCACATCGCCCAGAGCCTGGATGTGACCACCGCCCCCTTTGTTCCCGCGGAGCCGGATCGGACCGTTGCCCAGGTTGGGGGCGCATCCATCACCCATCTCGTCACCTGCCCCTATTACAGCGTGTACCACGGTGTGCTGGACGGGAAAGCGGAAATGGATTTCACCGCCCCCTTTGTGAACCTGAGCATCCTGGAGGGCTCGGGAACGCTGGATGGCACGCCTGTGAAAAAGGGCGACCACATGGTCCTCACCGCAAACTACGGAACCGCGGTGCTGGAAGGAAAAATGGAGTTTATTTACTCCCATATCTAACAAAATTCCCGGCGGTGAAATCCGCCGGGATTTTTTAATGGACAATTTTGATTATCGCTTTCGTAAGAAGACTGATAAATTGGAATTTGTAGAGCTGATCGGTGAATGGTTTGCGGGCCGATGCGGTACGCGCCAAGGGCTCCCTTGTGTAAAGGGAGCTGTCGCGAAGCGACTGAGGGATTGTGCGGTACAGTTCTTCAGTTTAGGAAGCATTTCGGCGAAAAGGCTGGCGGAAACGACTTTGCGGTAGAATCTTCCGGTTTTGACGGCTGCTCGGCAAAATGGAGGCAGAACGGACATGGTACGTTCGGACGATGGGCACACCGGGAAGTCTGCCATTACAACCCCTCAGTCAGCTTCGCTGACAGCTCCCCTTACACAGGGGAGCCCTTGCCGTGTACCGCATCGGGCCGTATACCGCTGCCCAACCAGCCCGATAAATTCCAATTTGTCGGGAACTGCGTTAACTCGATAAAGATGTTTTCTTATTTCAGCTGCCGCGGCAGCTGGACTGTCAGCCCGGGCTAAAAATACAGCTCCTGGGCGACGTTGCCGTGGACATAGAGGCAGACGGCCTTGCGGATCAGATCTTCCGTGACCCCGAAGCGCTCCGCCAGCTCCCACAGCTCGGTACACCCGGAGGCTACCGCGTCGTCCAGCTGCTCCACCGGAATGAGCTTGCGGATGGCCCACTTGTCCGCCCGGTTCTCGTGGCGCTGCCGGGAGTCCACCGCGGTGTACACGCTGTAGAAGCTCCCGGTGAGGCAGTGGCCCAGCTCGTGGCCCAGATGGACCCGCTCCTGGACGCCGCCGTCGGAGACGCTCTCGTCCATGCCGATGTACTGGGCGCCGTCGGGCAGCTGCACGGACATGGAGCCGTTCTCCGCCATGGGATACCGGAGGACCGCTATATTCTGTTTGCAGGCAAGCTGGTACAGCTCAGGTATCCCTACCATGGTTTACTCCTTCCGCTTCTTCGCGGCCTCCCGCTCCTTTACAAAGGCCGCAAAGGAAAGCACTTCATTGTACATTTCGTCGGTAATATCCCCGGAGCCGCCGAAAAGGGCAAACTTCAGGTCGCTGTCGCTGACTTTCTGGGGCTCGGGGCCCTCCTCCCCCAGAAGCTCGGCAACGCTGACCCCAAAATACCGGGTCAGCTTCTCGATCACGTTCCCCGTGGGACGGGCGTCCGGGGAACGCTTCCACTTGGTCACCGTGGACTTGCTCAGGCCGGCGTCAATCGCCGCCCTGGAGGGGCTCACTCCCCTCGACTCACACAGCATCACAAAACGGTCATAGAACATAGTACACCTTTCCCTTACCGCAAAAGTACACTATTTTCTACTTTACCCCTTGACAAGTTGAAAAAGATGTGGTATAATTGGGGTACGGTTGAAACAAGTGTCCAGCCGCGGCGAATATTTCGAGATGGGATCCGACGAATGGAACCGGAGGATCCCACCTCGCGTCCCATTATACCATAGGTGTTTCTAAATTTCAACTACTAATTCTGAACTTTTTAAAAAAGTTGACTTTTGGGGCCGTGTGTTGGGGTTCGATTTGTGAAAACCAGAATAGCAAATTTTATGTCCCATATTGGGGACTTTTCAAAATATGAAAGGAGGTTTCAAAAATGAAACGGGAAGCATGGATAGAGGATCAAGAGAGGGAACTGGAATGGGATGGGTTTCAGGCGGCACGGCCCAGGTGCATGGACTGCGGGGAGCCGATCCTGGCGGCGAAGTGTCTGCCCATGGAGGAAAGCGGCAGCGCAGGGTTCCTGTGCCCCCGATGCGTCCGGGAGAGGATGGTAGCAACGGAGGACTGTGCTTAGCGGCGAGTCGCCGCAGACAAGTCGTGACGGGCTTCTCACGCCCGAATTCCAGGTCATTGCGAACCAGGCCGCAGACTGGTGTGGCAATCTCCATCTTTAGGAGTATGCGGTCTCGATGACGAGGGAGATTCCCAGGTCAGTAGTGAGCACTGGTTCGGAATGACACCTTAATTGATCTGCAGCCGGTTGTACGCACTGCGGGTCGGGCGCACAATGACCGCCCCTACAAGATGGAACGATACCGAGCGGGTCAGGGTAGGAACGACTCCACAAATCCAGCGCACGGCTTGCCTGCGGCGCTGCCGCCGATACCGAGCGGTGCAGGGCAGGAACGTCTACACATATTTTGTGCACGACTTGACATCGGAAACTGCCGGAGGGCCGATGAGGGCATCGGCCCCTACATATATGGAACGATACCGAGCGGGTCAGGGCAGGAACGACTACACATATTTTGTGCACGACATAAAAGGGGGATGCCATGGACAAACGGAAGACGAAAAAGCGGGCGGAGGGGGTGGCGGAGGGGCTGCTCACGGCCCTGGAACGGGCAGTGGGAGAGCTGGATGCGGTGACGGTAACCCGAAAGGAAAAGGTCAAAACCGACAATGGGGAAATAAACACCGAGTACGAGCAGCTTCTCCCCGGGGAGGTGGGGCTCATTGACCGGGGCGGCTTAAAGCAGCTCACCGGGGTCTTAAAGGACATGCGGGAAATCCTGGGCTTGCAGACGGAGCTGGAACAGCAGGAGCAGCGTGCAAGGCTAAAAAAGCTGGAGCGGGAGCTAACCCAGGAGGAAGCGGCCCTGACGGTTTCCTGGGAGGATGGCATCGATGGCTACGCCCAGTAAGCTTACCATGCCCCGCCCCAACCCCAAGCAGGCCCGGGCTCTCGCGGAAACACACCGCTATGTGGGCTACGGCGGCGCCCGGGGCGGGGGAAAAAGCTGGTTCGTCCGATGGAAAGCGGTGCTCCTGTGCCTGCGCTACCCGGGCATCAAGGTCCTCATCACCCGCAGAACCTACAAGGAGCTTTTCAACAACCACATCGCCCCCCTTACCGCCATGCTGGCAGGGATCGCCCGGTACAACAAGACCGAGAAGCTCTTTACCTTCCCCAATGGAAGCACCATCGCGTTCGGCTATTGCAGCAATTCCTCTGACCTGGGCCAGTACCAGGGCGCGGAGTACGACGTGTGGTTTGCCGACGAGGCGGGGCAGTTTCAGGAAAGCTGGCTGACCCAGATCGATGCCTGCGTCCGGGGGGTAAACGCGTTTCCCAAGCGCACCTACTACACCCTGAACCCCGGCGGCCCCAGCCACGGCTACTTTAAGCGGCTGTTCATTGACCGGCGGTTTCACCCGGACGAGCACCCGGAGGACTATGCCTTCATCCAGGCCAGGGTCAGCGACAACACCGCCCTGCAAAAAAGCCAGCCGGAATACCTGCGGGCCCTGGAGAAGCTGCCGCCCAAGCTGCGAAAGGCCTGGCTGGAGGGGAGCTGGGATGTGTTCGACGGGCAGTTCTTTGAAGACTTCCGGGACGACCCTACCCACTATAAAGACCGCAGGTTCACCCATGTCATCGAGCCTTTCGAAATTCCCGAGGGGTGGAAAATCTACCGCAGCTTCGACTGGGGCTACAACCGGCCCTTCTCCTGCGGCTGGTGGGCGGTGGACTACGACGGGGTAGCCTACCGGATCCTGGAGCTGTACGGCTGCACCGGAACCCCCAACGAGGGGGTCAAGTGGACGCCGGAGCAGGTATTCCGGAAAATTCACCGCATCGAAAGCGAGCACCGGTGGCTTGCGGGAAAGCGGATCACCGGAATCGCCGACCCCGCCATCTGGGACGGGGAGACGGGAGAGAGCATCGCGGACACTGCGGCAAGGCATCAGGTCTATTTCTCTCCCGGGGACAACAAGCGGCTGCCCGGGTGGATGCAGCTGCACTACCGGTTCCAGTTTGACGACAACGGGCTTCCCATGCTGTATGTCTTTTCCAACTGCGCCGCGTTCATCCGCACCCTGCCCACCTTGCAGTACGACCCCCAGAGCCCCGAAGACCTGGACACCGAGGGGGAGGATCACGCGGCGGACGAGGCACGGTATTTCTGCATGGCCCGGCCCATTCGGCCGAGGCTTCCCGTTTCGGCTCCCGGGGGCGGCGCTCTGGACATACTGGACATCAAGGAGCTGCCGCCCAGGGAAGTGGTTCAGCGGATGGAAATTCGGGAGCTTTAGTCAGAAGCCCGGTACGCGCCATCAACTTCCCGGTCATTGCGAGTCCGAATTCCCGGTCATTGCGAACCAGGCCGCAGCCTGGTGTGGCAATCTCCATCGATTTTCGAATTACGGGCGTTATCCTCTATAGGGGTGCTCATTGAGCGCCCGGCAGGGGAAGGTGACCTATTCGTATTTCTTTCGGCGAAAAGGTGCCCTTCTACGTAAATTAGTGCTGGAATTCGGTATATTTTCGCGGGCGGTCAATGACCGCCCCTACGAATGGATGACGATGAGCTGCCTGGAATTCGATGGAGATTCCCACACCAGTGTGCGCACTGGTTCGGAATGACTGTGTTGTTCGAAGTCTGCGGGCCGGAGTGACGCCATAATTGTCCATTGTCAATTGTCAATTCCACAACCACCGCATAAGCGGTACCGATTCTATAAAAGGAGGTCACATATGGCAGAAAAGGAAGAAAAAAAGCCGCCCATTGGGGCGGAGCAGGTGCGCATGGCGCTGCAGACCCTGAACCGCTACCGGGAGGGCAAGGCAAATCTGGAACGGCGGATCCTGGAGGGGGAGCGCTGGTACCGGATGCGCCACTGGGAATCCATGCGCAAGGGGCAGCCGGCCTCCGTGGAGCCTGCCTCCGGCTGGCTCTTCAATGCCATCGCCGCCAAGCACGCCGATGCCATGGACAGCTTCCCCGCCCCCAACATCCTGCCCCGGGAGGAGGGGGACAGGGCCGAGGCGAAAATGCTCTCCGCAATCCTCCCGGCAGAGCTGGAGCAGTGCGGCTTTGAGGGGGTCTACGCCGATGTGTGGGACTACAAGCTGAAAACCGGCACCGGGGTCTACGGGGTGTTCTGGGACCCGGAGGCCCTCCGGGGGATGGGGGACATTGCCATCCGGAAGGTGGATCTTCTGAACCTGTTCTGGGAAAGCGGCATCACCGATATCCAGCGCAGCCGGAATGTGTTCCACGTGGAGCTGCAAAGCAACGATGTGCTCCTTGACCGCTACCCGGAGCTGGAGGGCAAGCTGGGAGGAAATGCCCTCACGGTCAGCACCTACCAGTACGACGACGCCGCCGACACCACCGGCAAGTCCGCCGTAGTGGACTGGTACTATAAGCGCCGCACAGCGGGCAAAACCGTGCTCCACTACTGCAAATTCGTGGGGGACACGGTGCTCTTTGCCACGGAAAATGAGCCGGAATACGCTGAGCGGGGCTGGTATGACCACGGCAAGTACCCCTTCCTCTTTGATCCCCTTTTCCGCATGGAGGGCTCTCCCTGCGGCTTCGGCTACATCGATGTGGGCAAGAGCGCCCAGGAGTACATTGACCGGGGCAACCAGGCCATCCTGCAAAACCTGCTGGCAAATACCCGGCCCCGGTACTTCATCCGCAGCGACGGGGCGGTGAACGAGGAGGAGTACGGCGACTACACCCGGGACTTTGTTCATGTGGACGGGAATCTGGGCCAGGACAGCGTGCTGCCCATCAGCGGCAAGCCTCTGAGCAGCATCTATGTGGATGTCATCGCCCGGAAGATCGACGAGCTGAAGGAGGTCACCGGAAACCGGGATGTGTCCACCGGCGGCACGGTTTCCGGCGTCACCGCGGCAGCCGCCATCGCCGCCATGCAGGAGGCGGGCGGCAAGCTCAGCCGGGACCATATCCGGGCCAGCTACCGGGTCTTCCGCAGCTTGTGCGAAATGATGATCGAGCTGATCCGCCAGTTCTACACCCTGCCCCGGGCTTTCCGGATTCTGGGGCAGCAGGGGGCGGAGGAATTTGTCCGGTACAGTAATGTTGGGCTTCTCCCCCAGAGCCAGGGGGTGGATTTTGGGGTGGATCTGGGCACCCGGGTACCCCTCTTTGACATCCAGATCAGCGCCCAGAAGCAGAATCCCTACAGCAAAATGAGCCAGAACGAGATGGCCATGAGCTTCTACACCGCGGGGTTCTTTGATCCCCGGCGGGCGGAGGAAGCCCTGGCCTGCCTCGACATGATGGACTTCGAGCGCAAGGATACGGTGACAAGGAAGATTGCCGAAAATGCCCGGGCCTACCGCGCGGCTGCCATGGAAGCCGCCCAGGCTGCCACCCCCATGCCCAAAGAGCCGGAGGCTACCAGTCAGGCAAGGGCTAAGGCTGCCCAGGCGGGGGAGGTATAGCGTTGATTACCGTGACCCTGAACCGAAAGGCGGAGACAATGTCCCTGTGCGTTGCGGGCCACGCGGGGTACGCCGCAGCTGGAAAGGACATCGTCTGCGCGGCGGCATCCATTCTGGTGTACACCGCGGCGGAGCTGGCTCTGGACATGGAGCGCCGGGGTCAGCTGCGCCGGGCGCCGGTATTGAATCTGAAGCCCGGGGACGCGGTGATCCGCTTCGCCCCTGGGGACGCGGGGCGGCAGCGGGCCGAAACCGGGCTGGAAACGGTGGGCTACGGCTTTGCCCTGCTGGCAATAAAATATCCCCGGTGCATCCGGGTGACGTGACGACAGTTACCAACGCAGCCGCAAATACGATGGAGATTGCCGCACCACTAAGCCCGCAGGCCAGTACAAGGCGCAACCGTCCGAAGGGTGGCTCTTAGTACGGAGTAGTCTGATAACTGGTTTGAATCCACACGCCCTGAGGGCACCACGATGAACGAAACATGGTTCCGTCGCCTGCGGCGAGGTGGGAGATTGCCACGCCAGTGTGCGCACTGGCTCGCAATGACCATATAACGATTGGAAAGGAGCAGTTTTATGGAGCTTACGAACATTTCTCTTATGCTTTTCGGGGAGGAGGAAGCCCCGGCGGCAGTGGAAAGCGCCCCAGATCCCGGTGCGGAATTTGACCGGCTCATTGAAGGGGACTACCGGGAGCAGTATGAGGCAAAGACAAAGCCCCTCCGGGAAAGCGCGGACAAGTACGCCGCCCTGACCCCGGTGCTGGAACAGCTTGAAAAGCGGTACGGGCTTTCTTCCGGGGACGCGGCGGGTCTTCAGGAGGCGCTTTCCAAGGAGGCCCGGGACCGGGAAGCAGCCCAAGCCGACCGGGAAAATGCAAGGCAGCAGTGGCAGGCCCAGCAGCAAAGCCGTGCCCAGGCCATCCGGGAGCAGTGGGAGGCCCAGGCGGAGCAAGCCAAGCAAATCTATCCGGGGCTGGATCTGCGCGCCGAGCTGCGGGACCCCCGGTTCCAGGCCCTGCTCTGCGCCGATGTGGATGTGGCCACCGCCTATCAGGCGGTGCATCTGAACGAAATTCTCCCCGCCGCCATGGCCTACACCGCCAAGGCGGTGGAGGGAAAGCTGGCGGGGGCCCTCACCGCAGCCTCCACAAGGCCCGGGGAAAACGGCGGGGGAGGCCAGGGTGCCGCCGCCCCCAAGCTGGACGCCTCCAAAATGGGCAAGGCGGAGTTTCAGGCCCTGTGCCGGAGAATCGCCGGGGGCGAAAAGGTCAGCTTTGGCTGAGCCTCGAATTCCCGGTCATTGCGAACCAGGCCGCAGCCTGGTGTGGCAATCTCCATCTTTAGAAGCAATGCAGTTTCGATGACGATGGAGATTCCCACGAAAGTAGTGCGCACTGGTTCGGAATGACACCTTAATTGGAATGCAGTCACCTATACGGGCCGCACAATGCACCGAATCCCCATAAACAAAGGATGAAATGCCCGGCGGCACCGCGGGCCGCCGGGTTTTCAGGTAGGAAGCCTATACATCAGCGTTTTGCAT
>CAMCCS010000034.1 GCA_945873295.1 uncultured Clostridia bacterium | reverse complement strand
AGCATCCACGGCAAATTTGTGGAATTTCTCACCCTGCTGTTTCTGAACAAGGACAAAAATATCTACTCCAACAAGCCGGAGATCCCCGACATTGAGGACAAGATCTACTCCGTTGCCAGCTTCATCCACAACCATTACTCCGAGGAATTGTCATTGGAGCTGCTGTCCCAGAAATTTTATATCAGCAGCTATTACCTGTCCCGGCAGTTTAAGAACGTCACCGGGTTCACCCTCACGGACTATATCCAGATGACCCGGATCCGCAACGTCCAGGCCATGCTCATCAATACGGATAAGCCTATCGCGGAGGCCGCCAGCGCCTGCGGGTTCTTCAGCTTCTCCCAGTTCAACCGGACCTTCCAGAAGCACATCGGCATGTCCCCCTCCCAGTACCGCAAGCAGAGCCGGCTGAAATCCTCCGAAACAGGCAGATAAAATACCGCCCTTGCCGAGATAACAGCAAGGGCGGTCTGTTTTTATTGCGTATCATTGAATTTCCGGTCATTGCGAACCCGAATTCCATGTCATAGTCATTGCGATAACGTAGCGCACACTGGCTCGCAATGACCGGGAAGTAGGCACCCCGCCACCGCACCACGGAACGATACCGAGCGGCGCAGGGCAGAAACGACTACACATATCTTGTGCACGACTTGGCTGCCCGCCCTGCGGGCCTGCGCAGGCGGAACATGTTCCAGCTGGTCTTTTCCAGCGCCGCTTCCAGGTGGCCGTTATGCACTTCGGCGCCGGTGCGGCACTGGGGGACCACCCTGCCCGGGGTTTCCTCGGTGTTCACCGCGTACAGGTCGTCACAGGTGAGCGCCACCTGCTCCGCAACCTCGTACCCGTCAAACTGCCGCAGATCCACATCCAGGACAATATCCGCTTCCAGATCCTTGTTCACGGCAAAGACGACAATCTCGTCCGCTTCGTCGTTGTACACCGCCACGCAGTCCACGCACCGGGCGGTGCCGAACTTCTCCGTCTCGTAGGTAGGCCCGTCCACCAGGGTCTGCAGTACCACACCCTGGCCGTACTTCCCGGTAAGCTGATAGGGATAGTAGATGGTCTGCCGCCAGGCCCCCGTGTCGGAGGTCATAATGGGAGCGATCACATTCACCAGCTGGGCAAGGCAGGCGATCTTCACCCGGTCCGCGTGGCGAAGCAATGTGATGAGCATGCTGCCTACCAGCAGCGCGTCCTGGAAATCGTACACGTCCTCCAGCTGATGGGGAGCCTGGACCCATTTGGGAAGGGCCTTATCCTGCTGGGCGGAGTGGTACCACACGTTCCACTCGTCAAAGGAGATGTTGATGGTCTTTTTGCTGTGCTTTTTGGCCTTTACATAGTCGCAGGCTGCGCAGACATCGGTGATAAACCGGTCCATATCCTCGGAGCTTGCCAGGAAGGTTCGGGTGTCGTGGTCATGGTCGGCGTAGTAGGTGTGCATGGACACATAGTCCACACTGTCATAGCACTCCTCCAGCACCCCGGCCTCCCACTGGCCGAAGGTGGGCATACCCGAGCCGGAGCTGCCGCAGACCACCAGCTCAATGCTGGGGTCGATGGTTTTCATCAGCTTGGCGGTCTCGTCCGCAAGGCGCCCGTATTCCCGGGCGGTTTTGTGGCCGATCTGCCAGGGGCCGTCCATTTCGTTGCCCAGGCACCAGAGCTTGAAGCCATAGGGCTTTTCCCGGCCGTGCTGCTTACGCAGCTGGCTCATCCGGGTGCCCTTGTCCAGGTTGCAGTATTCCAGCAGGTCCGCCGCCTCCTGGATACCCCGGGTGCCCAGATTCACCGCCATCATCACCTGGGTCCCGGCCTTGTCCGCCCAATTGGAAAATTCCCCCAGGCCAACCTCGTTGGTTTCCACCACGCTCCAGGCAGGCTCCAGGCGGGCGGGCCGGTTTTCCTTGGGTCCCACGCCGTCTTCCCACCGGTAGCCGGAAACGAAGTTTCCTCCGGGGTAGCGGACGATGGGCACATTCAGCTCCCGCACCAGCGCCAGAGTATCCTTTCGGAAGCCCTCCTCGTCTGCAAAGGGGCTGCCGGGCTGGTAAATGCCCTCATAGACGGCACGGCCCAGGTGCTCAATAAAGGAGCCGTAGATTCTTTTGTCAATGCGGCCGACCTGAAAGTCCCGGTCAACGATCACTTTTGCGGTCTTCACAGTGTTTTCCTCCGTTTTTACATATACATATAGGGTTTACGCAGCTAACAGGCAAATTGGGATTTGGCGAGCCGTTAGAACAGGTCATTCCGAACCAGTGACCGATGTCACTGGTGTGGGAATCTCCATCGAATTTCAGGGGCTCATCGTCTTACAGACCGTTTTATCCTGCCGTTTTCCGGTGTCTATCCGCGAAAAGTGGTACGTCTAACCGGGGGATTACCACACCAGTCTGAGGACTGGTTCGCAATGACCGGGAAGTCGACAAATTCCAATTCAGGTTATCGGCTTTAATAAGCTGATCGTGAAATTGTAAATTGGCGGGCCAATACCTTCCCCCGGGGGGAAGGTGCCCCGCAGGGGCGGATGAGGAATGGCGACATTTTCTGATCTGGGACGCAGGCAAATAAGAACGTACAGCTTTTCAAATTGTACCTTTTTTACGAACTACATACGAAATCGTTCCATCTCGCCGTTCCTCATCAGTCTCGCTTCGCTCGACAGCTTCCCCCCGGGGGAAGCGATGGTGCTGCCGCACCGGTGCGTCACATACCAAATTGAGTGTGCTTACTAAAGCCGATAACCTAAATTCCAATTTGCCGCGTTGACCCGATAAGAATTTTTATATTCTGCCTGTCAGCCGATCCGGTAAGCCGCGGCGCCGTGGGGCGGAAGCGTCACAGGGGCGGACGCGGAAACCGTCTCCCCGCTCCACAGGTCGGTAAAGGCATCCCCCTGTTCAAAACCAGGCTCCACCGCCGGAACCACTTTCCGGGGCCCATCCCCCAGGTTAAAGAGGGCGGCATACCGGCCTCCCCCCTCCCGGTCCGCCGTCCAGACGGCGAGCTCCCCGGCTTCGTCTTTTTCCCGCTTTGCCTGCCGGGAGCGGCGGGCAAGGCGGTGCATTTCCAGAATCCCCGGGTTTGTCAGAAGACCCAGGGTAAATTCATCAAAGCCAGGCATGTCCCCGCCGATCATCAGGGGGGAGCGGAAAATGCTCCACAGGGTCAGCATGCATTTCTGCTCCGCCGGGGTAAACCGGGTCCATTCCGTTTTGTCCTCGTTCTGCCGCAGGGGGCCGAGGGGCAGCATGTCCGCGTCCGGCCAGCCGCCGGGGCCGGAAACAGAGGCCCAGGTGTCCGCCCGGCGGAACATATCGTAGAGAAGCTCCCAGTCGTCCCAGAAGTCATCGGTGATCCGCCACATGTTGGCGGTTTTCCGGTACACCTCCGCCTTTTCCGGCAGGGCTGGGCCGGGGGACAGGCTGAGAACCATGTCCCTGCCGCACCCGCGAAGGCACCGGCTAATAAGCTCCAGCTCCGCTTCCTCCCGGGGAAGCTCCCGGCAGATGTCGTCGCACTTGACAAAGTCCACGCCCCAGGAGGCGTAGAGGGCAAAGATACTTTCATAATATTCCTTTGCCCCCTCCTTCCCGGGATCCACGCCGTACATATCCGTATTCCAGCCGCAAACGCTGTCCCGGGCAATGTCCCGGGCGGTGGCGCTGGTTCCCAGAATGGGGGTCCCGGCGTGGACTGCCTGCCGGGGGATGCCCCGCATGATGTGGATGCCGAATTTCAGGCCCAGGGAGTGCACGTACTGCGCCAGCGGGGCAAAGCCCTTCCCGCCCGCCGCGGAGGGAAACCGGTTTTCCGCGGGGACAAGGCGGGAAAAGCCGTCCATACACAGGGGCGCAAAGGGGCGGTACTGATAGCTTCCCGCCCCGGGCTCATACCACTGGATGTCCACCACGATATACTCCCAGCCGAACCGCTTTAAGTGCCGGGCCATAAAGGCGGCATTGCGGCGCACCGTTTCTTCCCTGACGGCAGGCCCCCAGCAGTCCCAGGAGTTCCATCCCATGGGGGGTGTGGCAGCCAGCATGGCTTTAGCGCAGGTCGGTGACGGCAATGTTGTCCATGTCGTCAAAGGCCTGGTTCTCGCCGCCCATAGCCCAGATGAAGGTGTAGTTGCTGGTGCCCGCTCCCGCGTGGATGGACCAGGAGGGAGAAATCACCGCGTCCTCGTTGTGCATGACGATGTGCCGGGTCTCCTGGCCCTCGCCCATCATGTGGAAGACCACGTTGCCCTCGGGGATCTCAAAGTAGGTGTAGATCTCCATGCGGCGCTCGTGGGTGTGGGCGGGCATGGTGTTCCAGACGCTGCCCGGCTCCAGGACGGTCATGCCCATGGACAGCTGGCAGGTCTTCAGCACGTCAGGGTGGATGAACTGGTTGATGGTCCGCTTGTTGCTGGTCTCCATGGCGCCCAGGGGCCGCTTGGCAGCGTCGGCCAGCTTAATGAGCCGGGTCTCGTAGGAGCAGTGGGCGGGGGCGGAGACCATGTAGAACTTGGCAGGCTTCTCCGGGCAGTCGCTTTCAAAGGTCACGACCTTGGCGCCCCGGGTGATGTACAGGCAGTCCTTGTAGCCCATGGGGTAGACGGTGCCGTCCACGGTGACCTTGCCGGTGCCGCCGATGTTGAACATACCCAGTTCCCGGCGCTCCAGGAAGTACTGGGTGCCGAAATTGGCCCAGATGTCAATGCCCTTGTCCAGGGGCACCACCTCATTTACGGGCATACAGCCCAGGGTGACCATCCGGTCCACATGGCTGTAAACGGCGACCACCTCATCGGGGCGGTACAGATTCTGGATCAGGAACTCGTCGCGCAGTTCCTGGGTGGTGTAGCGCTTCACATCGCGCTGGTTGGCAGAATACCGAATGTCCATGGCAGATTCTCCTTTGCTTGATTATTTTTATGTGCTTATCGGGTTAACGCAGCAGCGCGGCAAATTGGAATTTGACGGGCCATCGAATTCCCAGTCATTGCGAACCAGTGACCGACGTCACTGGTGTGGCAATCTCCCCGATAGAAGCACAATTTATCATGGATGAATTCCGGGAAACGGTGAAAAAGACCGATTTGTATGACGATGGGTTGCCCGAAAGTCGATGGAGATTCCCACACCAGTGTGCGCTACTTTATCGGAATGACACGTTCTGACGGTGTGCCAATCGCAATGACCGGGAATTCGACAAATTCCAATTTATCTGTTTGCTGAATAACGCCGATATGCATATTTTTATTTTATTATATCCCAGGGAACGCAAAAAGGCAATAGACGATCCGGGCAGTAATCGGGAGGAAGTCGGGAATACAGACTTCTACTTCATCAACCGGATGGGAAATTACCTGACCGTTGACGGGAAAACCGGATACCTGGATCTGATCAAATATTAGGGCAGCACCGCATAATGGGGCAAGGAGATTCGGCGAGAGATTTTGACACAAGCGAAAGTATGGAAAATGCGGGAATACTGGATGTATTTCCCATTTTTCATACTGCACGATTGGGGCAAAAGATCCGCCGAAGCCCGCTGTCCCCATTGTGCGGTGTTGCCTTAGTATGAATCGTTCCCGGTGTTCCTCTCCGGGGCTCGCAAATACCCCCACGGACATTCAAAAAGCTGCCATTCTCCCCTTGGAATGACAGCTTTTTGTTTTATCCTCTTTTCCGGTTTATCGATTGACGGACCGGGCCATGCGGCGGATGGTATGGCGGACGCCCCGGACGGCAATGGAATAGGCCTGAATATTCTCCGGCAGGGCCATGCCGTTGACCCCGGAGTCGCCGATGTGGTGGATGTCCGTCCCGGCCATCTTGCACATGAGGGCAATCTGCCGGATGGTGGCAACGTCCGCCCCCTCCTGGCTGGTTCCGATGGCGGTCATGGTCAGGCACCCCAGGCTATGGGCCTGGGCGATCAGCCCCCGGACATACTCCATGGTGATCCCCGGCACCGTGCCGGGGGCGGGGAGCAGGATAATATCCGCCCCGGCCTGGGCAAAGGCTTCCACATCCGCCTTTGTAACGATGTTCTCCCCCGCTTCTCCCAGGACACCGGAGGCGTGCATCTTCCCGGCGGCCAGGATCAGCTTGTCCCCCAGCTCCTTGCGGTATAAACGCAGGGTTTCCACAATGGCAGCGTTGGACACCCCGGTGGTGGGGTTTCCGGTGAGGAGGACCATGTCAACACCCATCTCAGCCGCTTTCCTGCCGTTTTCCAGGGTCGCCAGCCGCCCGGCAGTCACAGCCCACAGGCTGTCGTCTTCCCCATTCAGTGTGGTGGGCTCCAGGTTGATGCCGATGGGCCGTCCCGTCAGCCGCTTCAGCTCCCGGACCCGCTCCCCGGCGGGCACCTGGGGCAGGGCGTTGATGACGGGATCGTTTACGTCAAATACGTTCAGCAGCAGGATGTCCGCCCCCATGGCTGCGGCCACCTCCGCATTGGTCACGTCTCCAAAAACCGGCATCATGGGGCCGATGGTCTCACAGGCGATGGTGCGTCCCTCCGCCGCGGCAATGGCATAGAGCAGTTCCCGGGCAGATGCCGCCGCAAAATCCGACGCGCCGCAGTCCAAGATCCGTTTCATAACACAGCCTCCGTTTCCGTCCGGGATGCCCCGGGCTTTTTCTTCATCATAGCGTATTCGGATATAAAATGCAATACGCTTATCGGGTTAACTCAGCTAAACGACAAATTGGGAATTTGCCCGCAGGGCGGGCGGCCAAGTCGTGCGCAAAATATGTGTAGTCGTTTTTGCCCTGCGCCGCTCGGTATCGTTCCGTGGTGCGGTGGCGGGGTGTCGACTTCCCGGTCATTGCGAGCCAGTGATCACACTGGTTCGGAATGACAGTGTTGTTCGATGCCCCGACTTTCCTCTACAAATTCCAATTCAGGTTATCGGCTTTAATAAGCTGATCGTGAAATTGTAACTTGTCAGTCCAATACCTTCCCCCGGGGGGAAGGTGCCCCGCAGGGGCGGATGAGGAATGGCGACATTTTCTGATATGGGACGCAGGCAAATAAGAACGTACAGCTTTTCAAATTGTACCTTTTTTACGAACTACATACGAAATCGTTCCATCTCGCCGTTCCTCATCAGTCTCGCTTCGCTCGACAGCTTCCCCCCGGGGGAAGCGATGGTGCTGCCGCACCAGTGCTTCACATACCAAATTGAGTGTGCTTACTAAATCCGATAACCTTAATTCCAATTTATCGCATTGCCGCATTACCCCAACAAGCGTTGTTTCATCTTTTTCAGCATGCGGCCTGTCCACAGATCAAAGGTTCCGGCGAGGATCACCGATGCGGCCAGCACGGACCCCACTACCGCCGCCATGGCAAGGCCGAAGCGGAACCAGAACCCGCCGGGGCAGCGCAGGAGGATGCCCAGTCCCAGGGAAAGGGCAGTGGGAAAATGGAGCAGATAGACCCAGAAGGAGATCCCGGACAGAGAAAGCTTCGTCCGCGTCCGTCCCCGGTAGCCGCTGTAAAAGAAGGGAAAGACAAGGATCAGGGCCATAAACAGATGGTTCCAGGGGCTGAAGACCCAGGAAAAGTCCGTGGCAACGCGGCCCTCCAGCAGGGGCAGATAGAAAACAACGCAGACGCCCACCAAAAAAACGGGGATCCATTTTGCGTCCAGCAGTTTTCTTTCGGTGCGGAAAATCAGGAACCCCGCGTAGGTGGCGGCCACATACAGCGCGGTGGTGATCCGCAGCCCACCCAGAAGAAGCAGGGCAAATACGGTAAGCTCCCCGGCCAGCCGCTTCTTTTCCGGCAGCTTGGAGGAAAGATAACTTACCGTGAGAATCAGGAGGTTCCCGATCAGCAGCGGGCGGAGCATCCAGAACGGCCCGTTGAACGCGTCCCCCAAAACCGCGCTCTGAACGATCACATCCAGGAACCGGAAATCCTGGGTGTAGTGGTATAAAAGCCAGGTGTTTTCAAACTGCTCGCCGTAGACCGCGTGGTACAGGTTTCCTGTTTTAAACAGCAGGTACGCATAGAAGTTACACAGCAGCAGGGGAAGGAAAAACCGCAGCCAGCGCATGAGCCCCTCAACTGCCAGCTGACGGAGGCTGTTTATTTTTTTGCAGCCTAAATAGCCGCTGAGCAGGCAGAAGACCATGACCCAGCATTTCCCGGTCTGAAAGGGCACGAGAATGCCGTTGAGCACATCGTAAAGAGCGGACTGTACCGGCGGGCTTACGCAGGCATCCAGCGCCGCGTCCTGGAAATGTGCCGTCATGATCATGATGCTGGCAAAAAGCTTCATATGATCGATCCAGGCGATTTTTTCTTTCTTCATTCTGTTTCCCCTCCCGCCGGTGTTTCCCAATAAATTGTCCTATGATTTGCTCTTTTTGTCAAGACCCTTTTCCGCAGGTTCCGCTTGACGCGGGGGTGGGGTTTCCTTTATAATATAGGATGCGAAAGAATAGGAAGCCGCAGCTTCGCCGAATTGACAATTGTTGTGTCTCTGCGGGACGATTTAAAAGAATGGGCCTGCCGGATTCATGTTCGGAAAATTGGAATTTGTAGAGGAAATCGGGGCATCGAATAACATTGTCATTCCGAACCAGTTCGCTTTCCTGGTGTGGGAATCTCCATCGAATTCCAGATAATCCATCGTCATACAGACCGTTCTATCCTGCCGTTTCCCGGAATTCATCCATGAGAAATTGTGCTTCTATCCAGGAGATTGCCACGCCAGTGTGCGCTACTTTACCGCAATGACCGGAAATTCGGACTCGCAATGACCGGGAATTCGATGGCCCGCCAAATTCCAATTTTCCTTTTTTAATCATCCCGCAGGGATTCCTTATCTTATATCTTATATCTTATATCTTATATCTCATATCTTATATCTTTCCAGAAAGGGGGGCGAGGGAATGGACCAGCGGGATTTTTCCGCAAAATACGCAGGGAGCCGGTCTGCCTGCTTTGTACTTACCCGGGAGGATGGCATTATCCGGGTCCTTTACGCCAATGAAAAGGGGCTGGAAATGGCCCAGGTCCGGGTAATCCCTTCGCCGGTTACCGTCTGCCTCAGCGCCATGCCCGCGCACTTTTTTACCCGGCTGGAGGAAGCCATGCTTGGCCCCGGGGTGGATGGCTGGAACCTGTTTCTTGGGGAGGCCCACACAGAGCTGTCCTTCTGCCTGGTGCCCCTGGAGGACGGGCTCCGGCTGCTCACCGTCAGCCGGGACAATGTAGCCTCGGAAACCCTGCGGCAGATGCTGGATTCCTCCCGCAAGGAGCTCCAGGCCGCCGTTGCCCGGGCGGAGGAAGCCAACGCCGCCAAAAGCCGCTTCCTGTCCAACATGAGCCACGACATCCGCACCCCCATGAACGCCATCATCGGCATGACGGACATTGCCCTGTCCCACACCGATGACCGGGACCGGATGATCGACTGCCTGCATAAGGTCCGGCTGGCATCCTCGCACCTGCTTTCCATTATCAATAACGTCCTGGACATGAGCCGGATCGAAAGCGGCAAAATGGAGCTGCACCGGGGCAGCTTCGAGCTGGGGCACCTGCTGGGAGAGGTCAAGGCCATCATCCGCCCCGGCGCCCTGCAGAAAAACCTCCGGTTCCAGGTGGTCCCCCAGGACATCCGCAACGAGCTGTTCCAGGGCGACGAGACAAGGATCCAGCAGATCCTCATCAATTTCCTCAGCAATGCCGTAAAGTTTACCCCCGAGGGGGGCCGGGTCAGCCTCACCGTCCGGGAGGAACGGCTTCCCTGGCAGGACGAAAGCACCCTGCATTTTACCGTCTCCGATACCGGCGTGGGTATGGACGAGGCGTTCATGAAAAAGCTGTTCACCCCCTTTGAACGGGCGGAGTCCGCCTGGGCCCAGAAGATCGAAGGCACCGGGCTGGGCATGTCCATCGCCCGGCAGCTTACGGAAATGATGCATGGCACGATTCATGTGGATTCCGCCCCGGGGGTGGGTACCACCATCCAGGTCCAGCTCCCCCTGCTGCCGGTGAAGCCCGAGAGCAGCCGGCAGATGCTGTCGTACATGGGGCAGTGCGTCCTTTTGTGGGACCGGACCGGCCTTTGCGTGCAGACGGAGGACTTCCTGGCTGCCCAGGGGCTGTTCTGCCGGGCAGACGCCGATCTTGGCACCCTTCTTACCGCCGCCGGGGGGATGGAGGCCCAGAATAACCTCTGGGGCCTGATTACCGACGGGTCCGCCTCCGACCCCGCTCTGGAAGCGGCGCTGGATAACGTCAAAGCTTCCCTGGGGAGCGACTTCCCCGTTCTTCTGCTGACCCAGGAGGAGGATAACAAAGCCTGCCCCGGAGCGGACGGAGTGGTTCACTGGCCCCTTTTCCGCAATGACACCCTGCGGTTTCTGTCAAGCCTGTCCAGGCTGCGGGAGCCCGTCTCCCGAATGGCAGGGGTGGAAGCTTCCCGGGAAGATTTCTCCCATAAGAAGCTGCTACTTGTGGAGGACAATGAACTCAACCAGGAGATCGCCCAGGAATTCCTATTGGAGGCCGGGGTTTCCTGCGACACCGCCGTCAACGGGAAAGAGGCCGTGGAGCTTTTTGCCAAATCCCAGGTCCATGAATACCCGCTGATCCTTATGGATATTCAGATGCCCATTATGGACGGCTACGAGGCGACCCGCCGCATCCGGGCCCTGGAGCGGCCGGACGCGGCCACGGTGGGGATCGTCGCCATGTCCGCCAACGCCTTTGCGGAGGATGTGCGTAAATCCAGGCAGTGCGGTATGAACGAGCACCTGTCCAAGCCCCTGGACGCGGAAAAGCTGTTCGAAATTCTAACACAATGGCTGTAAAGGGAGGCGCGGAAATGGACACCTGGCAGCAGGCGTATCTTGCCAATATTGCCCGAATCTCTGCCCTCCGAAAAATCCCCCCCGGGGGCACCCCGGCGGAAATGGAAGCTTCCGTCAGTCGCCGCCGGGAGGAGATCCGCCTTTTGGCCCTGGAAAATGCCGGGCTTATCCGGGAGCACCTTTTTCCCGTTCTCGGGTCCATCGCCCGGGCGGATGACGAGACCATTACCGGCTTGCAGGATTTTTCCCGGAAGCTCACCGGCAGCGGAAGGCCGGACAGCAACCTGGCCCTGCACATCCACGAAGCCCTGCTCACCGCCGCCCGGAGCCGGCATGACCGGGATATGCTGATCCGGGAGCTGTACGAGTGCGGACTCTGGTCCTTTTATTTTCTGGACAACGCCCTGGCTACCATCGTGCCGCCGAAATTCCGGAAAAAGATGCGGCTCTACTTCCGGGAGGGAGCTTCCTACCTGCGGATCTATGACGAGATCGAAAGCACCGAGACCCGGGGCTATATTCACCGGTGCATGGCAAATATCGCCCTTTCCTATCCCCAGAGCGAGCCCATGCCGAAGCTTGAGGCCATCAACGCCTCCCTGAAGATCCTGACTGACCCCGTTTACCATGCCAAAACCCCGGGCCTGCCCTGGGACAAATATGTGTATGCCTCCCATCAGGAGCGCACCACCCTGCTGCACTACCTGCGCAGTGTGGAGGCCACCCCGGAGATTGCCAGCCAGGTGATGGAATCCGCCCAGATCGTCCGCAACGTCCAGGAGGAACGGGCCCGGAAGCAGGGCATCCCCCTGGAGCCCCGGTGGCAGTATGTGTATGCCGGGGCCCTGTTCTTCAGCGGCATCACCGACATCCGCACCTACCTGGATACCCTGATTGGGATCAGCGAAAGCGCGCCTGCCGGGGATTTTTCCGGCAACGGCCTGTTTGCCAACGCCAGCATCGCGGCCTTCTTTATGGACGCCCTGGGCACCTACGGCGCCTCCCTCCGGGAAGAATACGGCCCACAGGTGACAAGGCTTCTGCACCGGGCGGCAGCGTATCTGGAAAACGCCCTCCGGGATCCGGACTGCATCGATCTTTTCAGCCAGATGGAAAAGCTGATACAGAGCTTTATTGAGGTCCCCGGCGGCATGGACTTCCGGGAGCTGTTTCATGCCCTGGTGCCCCTGGGTGACCGGGGCCTGTATATCCGCAGTGTGGTATGCGGGAAGCTCAACCGGTGGCTGGCGGGGCTGCTGCGGGAGGAAGCGCCGGAGCTGCTGGAGGGCCTTCCCCGGGAAGATGAGGCGCTTATGAAGCTGGCGGAGGACGCGGGCCTTTTTCATGATGTGGGCCTGCTGCTGTACCCCAGAAACTATATCACCCCCATCCGGCTTTACCTCCAGTCCGAGGAAGAGCTGCGCCAGCTGCACACCGTCTACGGCCGGGATCTGCTGCTGCGCCACGATTCCGCCAGGCGCTGCGCCTGGGCCGCTCTGGGCCACCACAGCGCCGACGGATACCCGGCGGAGTACCGCCGGGAGGAAGACCCCACGCCGGTGCTGACGGATATGACCGCCCTGGCAGATTTCCTCAGCCTGAGCGCCTGCGGCTTTCTTCCGGACCTGGCCCCGAATCCAACCGTGGAGGAACGCCTTTCTCAGCTTCGGGAAAACCCGGAGGGCCGGTTCCATCCGGCGCTGGCACGGCTGGTCTGCGCCCACGGAAAGGAACTTCCCGGCCTATTCCGGGAAATCAACCGGGAGCTCTATACCGCCCTGTGGCAGCGCTTCCGCCGGGAACCGTGATTTTCCCTGTATATGCCTGCGCCCCCTTGACCCAATGCGCACCGTGCCAAGGGGGCGTTTGATTTTTACTCCTGTTTCTATCTCCTGCATCACAAAAAATTCATGAAAGTGTTGTGAATTGTACATATCCAGTTTATATAGTATATAATGTGTTTATCGGCATAACGCAGAAGAACGAGAAATTGGAATTTGGCGGGCCGTTAGAACGTGTCATTCCGAACCAGTCCGCAGACTGGTGTGGGAATCTCCATCGAATTCCAGATAATCCATCGTCATACAGACGGTTCTATGCTGCTGTTTCGCGGAATTCGTCCACGAGAAATTGTTCTTCTATCCAGGAGATTGCCACACCAGTGACGTCGGTCACTGGTTCGCAATGACCGGGAAGTCGGGCTCGCAATGACCGGGAATTCGCCAAATTCCCAATTTGTATACTGCGTTTTTATAGAATATCCCACGGCGATTATCGTTAATTTTACAGAAAGGAAGAGAGCTATGAACGAAGTAAAACAACCAAAGAAACCCCTGGCCTACTACTATTTCATCGTGCTTCTGGTCATCATGCTGTTTAATTTCCTGCTGATGCCGAAGCTGATAGAGCGGCAGATCCTGGAGGTGGACTACGGCACCTTTATGACCATGACCGAAGAAAAGAACATCGGCCAGGTGGACATTCAGGACAACCAGATCGTCTTCACGGACAAGGAAGGCACCAAGATCTTCAAAACCGGCCTCATGGAGGACCCGGGCAGGACGGAGCGGCTGTACGAAGCAGGGGCCGTTTTCTCCAGTGAGATCGTGGAGGAAACCTCCCCCTTCCTTTCCATCCTGCTGACCTGGGTCCTGCCCATGGTGGTTTTCATTGCCCTGGGACAGTTCCTGACGAAAAAGATGATGGACAAGATGGGCGGCGGCTCCGGCGCCATGTCCTTCAACATGGGCAAGAGCAACGCCAAGGTCTACGTCAAATCCTCCGACGGCATCAAATTTTCCGATGTGGCGGGAGAGGACGAGGCCAAGGAAAACCTGACGGAAATCGTGGACTACCTGCATAACCCGGATAAATATAAGGAAATCGGCGCTTCCATGCCCAAGGGCATTCTGCTGGTGGGCCCTCCGGGCACCGGTAAGACCATGCTTGCCAAGGCCGTAGCCGGTGAGGCAAACGTGCCCTTCTTCTCCATGTCCGGCTCGGAATTTGTGGAAATGTTCGTGGGCATGGGCGCAAGCAAGGTCCGGGACCTGTTTAAACAGGCCAAGGAAAAGGCCCCCTGCATCGTCTTCATCGACGAGATCGACGCCATCGGCCAGAAGCGGAACGCCGGCGGCATGGGGGGCAACGACGAGCGGGAGCAGACCCTCAACCAGCTGCTTACGGAAATGGACGGCTTCGAGGGCAACGGCGGCGTCATCATTCTTGCCGCCACCAACCGCCCCGAATCTCTGGACCCCGCCCTGACCCGTCCCGGCCGGTTTGACCGCCGGGTGCCGGTGGAGCTGCCCGACCTGAAGG
>CAMCCS010000033.1 GCA_945873295.1 uncultured Clostridia bacterium | reverse complement strand
TCTCCACGGTGGGCAAGGTGCTGGATCCGGTGGCGGATAAGGCAACCCAGTTTACTCTGACACTGTGTTTGTCCCTGCGCTATCCGGTGCTGCGCCCAGTGCTGGGCCTTTTTGTCATTAAGGAAGGCTTTCAGCTCATTGCCGGGATCGTGGCTTTGCGGAATGGGAAAATGCTTCCCGGAGCGCTTCTTCCGGGAAAGATCTGCACCACGGTGCTTTTTGTCAGCCTGATTCTGCTGGTTCTTTTTCCGGGACTTCCCCACACCGCCGTTACAGCCGTTGCCGTTGTGGACGCGGTATTTATGATGGTCTCCTTTGTCAGCTATATCCTGGCCTATTTTGGGAAGAATTCCAAAGTGGAAGACCTGAAAAAACCACAGTAAGATGATCGGGGGCGAACAGCGGTTCGTCCCCGATTCCATTCGTAGAAAGACTACCACCCGCTATGCGGGTGCGCCGGAAAAAGTTCTACTTATGCGTAGAAAAAGAACCTCCCGATGAAAGAGAGTAAACAGGTTCGCCAACCGTTTACAAACTAGTTCAAGGGGAGGTTATCCAAACGGATATGATAATTATAGCACAATCTACGAGGGATAGACAATAAGCTATTTTAATAGCTGCGGAGCATTTCGTGCAAAAGGAAGACATTCAGTGCACCTTAAGGTGCAGCTGGTATTAGGCCCTTATAGGGCCTGTGCAAGCCACCGGCTTCGCCGGTGGTCTTGACTTTCAAAGTCCTTGCGGTTTTTCAAAATTTTTCCGGGGATGAAGGTTGGTTCATCCCCGGCTTATGTATGTGTTGTACGAATCGACTTCCTGCCGGCGCAGCGTGTCACAAGTCCACCGTCGGCTTATCCGCAGAGATTTCCACGGCATCGGTTTCCTCCACTGCCCCGTGTGCAAATATAGTATAGCATAGCCGCCTTGGCGGTTGGTGAAGAATCCTTGAACAAATCAAAAAGAATCTTTGGGAAACTCTGAATAAATCGTCTGCGGCTGAACGGCGAATCTTTTACCTCATCCGCGCAGTTCTAAAAACGAGAAATACATCCAGTATTCCCTCGTTTTTAGAACTTTCGGCTGTGGCAAAATCTTCTGCTGTCAGCTCTTGCCGATTTATTCAGAGCTTCCCTTGCACACGTTATGCCGGATACATGTTGCTGACCAGCAGCAGCACCGGCAGTGCCAGGGTGAAAATACTGATGGCCCAGGCGTACATGGCTTTTCTGGAGAAGAACATCATCACAAGGCACCCGGCAGTGATCCCCAGGGGGCCGATCACCGCAGCGTAGCGGCTGATCTGCATAGCAAACTCTCCCGTAGTCTGCAGGTTTACCCCCACCTGTTCCGGCAGATGGGACATATTGTAAGCGGCCATTTGCAGCGCCACATAAGCAACCGGCACAGCCATGACTACTTTACGCAGATGGTAGAGCGTCATAATGATCTTTCCCAGAATCTGCTTGAACTTATCATAGCCCGCGGCAAAGGAATTTCCGCCGGGTCCTTTTTTCGTTTCGGCAGCGGAAACCTGCGCCGGATTTTTTTTGCCCTTGAGTAAATTCATGATTTCCCTCCATTGAAATAAAGTCCTCTTTATGTCTCTCTATCTGTGGTAAACTGCACAATGTAAACAAGGTGCGAAACGGCACGAAACATAAGGAGGAACCGATATGAAAAACACAAGAAGACAGACAAGTCATAGAAGCTGCCCTGCCTATCCCAACGCTGCCAGTAGCAGCTACTATCTCCATAAGGCGCTGGATATCGCCACTGCCATTGCTTCAGGATTGGGACTGCTGGCTGCGATTGTATTTCTGGCAGCGGTTACCTGACCTCCCGCCGGTTTTCCTGGTACAGCCAATTCAGTCCTTTGAGCAGCAGATTCTTTTCATAGTGCATGGGTGTCTTACACAGGGGAATGATAAACTTTGAAATACCGCCCGTGGCGATCACGGTTGCTGTCTTCCCAAGCTCCTCTTCCATTCTGGCGATCATGCCGTCCAGCATGCAGGCACTGCCCAGCATGATTCCGCTGCGCATGCACTCGATGGTGTTGCGTCCAATGGCAGCCTTGGGCTTATCCAGTTGAAGACCGGGAAGCAGAGCCGTCCGTTCGGTCAATGCGTCCAGGGAGATCCGCACGCCCGGGCAAATGCAGCCGCCGATCAGCGCGCCGCTTTCGTCCAGGACGGTGATGGTGGTAGCGGTTCCCATATCGATGAGGATGAGCGGCGGCTTATGGAGTTTCAGAGCGGCAACAGCGCCAACTACCAGATCCGCGCCGGTCTGTGCCGGATTTTCGATCCGGATGTTGAGGCCTGTTTTGAGCCCGGGCCCAACCACCAGACAATTCTTTCCGGTGAGCTTCAGAAGCGCAGTTTTAACGGAATTCAGGACCTGTGGAACGACGGAGGATACAATGGATCCTTCAATAGTATCCCGACTTACGCGGTAAATATCCAAAATCATCTTAATATCGACACAGTATTCGTCGGAAGTCTTGGTAGCATCCGTCCGGAGCCGTGCCTCAAAAACAATCGTATCGTCGTGAATACCGCCGATCACAATGTTGGAATTTCCAATGTCAACTGCCAGAATCATTTCATTGCCTCCAAGTCTTCTTTGCGCAGATTGCAGCATTTGAGGATTTTCCCGTTTTCAATTTCCATCCATCCCGCGCTTCCGCCGAAGTAGCCCGCGCTGCCGGGGTTCAGTACCCACAGACCATCCTCCTCCTGGTGGCAGTCCGCAGAATGGGTATGACCGTAGAGAACCGCGTCAACCTTGGCTTTCCTTGCCTCACGAAGGAGCCTGTAAGTGCTTTCTTTTACATAATAGTCATGCCCGTGGGTCAGCATCAGCCTGGCACCGGAAAGGTTTACGATAATGGTATGCATCATACCCGGATCGCAGCGGTAGGAATCACAATTTCCGGGCACCTGATAGAAAGGGACCCCGGGGTACAGGCATCTGAGATCCTTGCCGTCACTGACGTAATCTCCCAGATGGATCACGGCATCCGGCCGGCACGCATCCATGCACCGCTGCATAAAATCCGAATAAGAATGAGAATCGGATAAAATCAGTATTTTCATATATACCTGTATTCCTTTTTTCTGGATAGGGAGATTATAGCATAGCAAAACGGAAAATGCTACTGGTGCGGCTTAAAATTAAAGAAAAATCAATTTGACCCAGAAAAGAAGTCTATGGAAGTACACGTAAACAGGAATCAAAGACAAGGGAAAACGGCGGACCAAGGCTGATCCGCCGCTTAAAAATCTGCATGCAGAATATTTTCAAAGAGACTTCCGGTACGGCTGAGGGCCCTCAGATCTGACAGTTCATCCAAACCAATCAGCTGCGCGCCCATCTGTTCCAGCTCCAGGGAGGCTTGGCTTCCGTCCCGGAAGCAGCACAGGGGTGTAAAGCCGTAGCGAAGATTGGCTGCTGCTCCGTCCCAGGTGCCGCCCTTTTTGTAGTTGCATTGGGCGGCAATGGTGACTTCTCCCAGCGCGTGAATGACCCGGTTCCGGTGCAGCGCACGCTGGGCAGAAAAGGGAGCGTCATAGTCTTCCTCGCTGATATACAGTACCCCGGGCTGCTCGCGCTTGGTGTGCAGCTCGTCGGCGATTATGCAGATTACCTGACCGCCGGCAGCAAGACAGGCGTTTTGTCCAACTGTGTCCGCGCCCCTTGCGTTGCCGGAAACCAAGGCGAACCCCTGCCTCGCGGCCTGAGCGCCCGTCTGAGCGGCAAATTCCTGGTTTCGCGGGTTCAGATCCCGGCTCCCAACAAGGGCTGCGGAGGGGGCGTCAAGAAGGGACAAATCTCCTTTCAGCCACAGACAGCCGGGACTTTCCGGGCCGAGACGGCGGCGAAGCCGGACAGGATACCGGGAATCGGACCGGGTGATGGGGACGCAGCCCAGCCGCCGGGCCCTTGGCAGGTACCATTCAAGGATTTCGGTTTCCTCCAGCAGGGCGACAATCCGCTCCGAAAGGTCCCAGTCCAAGCCCAGGGCAATCAGCTGCCTCGGTTCCAAAGTTCCGTCTTCTTCCGGCTTCGGCATCTGGGCCATCCGTTTCGTCAGAAGCCGGAGTTGGGGTGGGGTAAGGGGACGGCGGTCCGGGTTCCCCAGATGGCTGGTAAGCAGCAGGAAGCCCTGCTCTGTCAGTCTCAACGGAAGCGCCTCTTGGGGGCGGGAGCGGGCTTCACTTCCTCGGCTGTCAGGACTCCCTCGGGAGACAGGACCATGGGTTTCACGGTATAGTTGGAGAATTTGGCGATCTCATCCAGTTTTGCTTTTTCGGGGAAATTGCTTATAAGGCTCCAGGCGACGCCTTTTTTCCTGGCCCGTCCGGTACGTCCGATCCGGTGGATATAGTATTCGTTTTCCTCGGGAATATCGTAGTTGATCACGCAGTCCACATCGTACACATCGATGCCCCGGGAGGCAACATCCGTTGCCACCAGGACGGAAAGCTTTCCGGCCTTGTAGCGCTGCATGGTTTTCTCCCGCAGGCTCTGCTTGATGTCTCCGTGGAGGCACTCACAGTCGAGACCTGCCCGCTGCAGCTCATCGGACAGCCGCTGGCACATGTGCTTGGTGTTGCAGAAAATCATCACCCGCTCGTAGCCCTGACTGCGAATCAGCCGCAGGGCGGTTTCCGCTTTTTCCAGGGGGGTGCAGCTCAGGCTGTACTGGTCAATGTCCGGCCGGTCCTCCTGCTTGGGCTCCACGGTGATCTCCACTTCATCCCGCTGGTACATCCAGGAGACGGTCATGACCTCCTGGGAGATGGTTGCGGAGAACAGCCCCAGGTTTTTCCGGTTCTTCACCTTGTCAATAATCCGGGTGACGTCCTTGAAAAAGCCCATGTCCAGCATCCGGTCCGCCTCATCCAGAACCACGGTCTGCACCTTATCCAAGCGAATGGTTTTCCGGTTATAGTGGTCCATCAGCCGGCCGGGGGTGGCGACAACAAGCTGCGGCTTCTTCTGAAGCTGCTGGATCTGCCCGCCGATCCCTGCGCCGCCGTAGAGCACCGCAACCCGGATGCCCTGGTAAAAGGTCAGTAGCCCCCGCAGCTCGTCACCGATCTGAATGGCAAGCTCCCGGGTGGGCGCGAGAATCAACCCCTGAACCTCGGCAGATTCCGGGTCGATGTGTTCGATCATAGGAATCCCAAAAGCAAAGGTTTTGCCTGTGCCGGTGGGAGCCTTCGCGATGACATCCCGCCACTGCATAAAATAAGGAATGGCTTCCGCCTGTATGGTAGTGGGGTAGCCATAACCCTTTTTCTCAAGGGCTTTCAGCATTTCCGGGGAAAGCCCCAGACTTTCAAAGGTAATATTGTTTTCTTCCATTTTCTTTTTCCTTTATGACGGTGCCGTTTTCCCAGCAGGGGATGGCACTTTTTTGTTATCTTATCATTTTCCGCGCTTTTTTGCAATGGGGAACCTGATTTTTTCCGGAGAAAGGGAAGAGGGAAATAGAAATTTAAAAAATCTGTTTTCCGATACAGTGGACAAACGGTAGGAAATGTGGTATATTTTACGAAATGATACTGTGCCCCACTGGGCGCTGTATGATTGTTTGCGGAAGGATACAGAAAAATGGGTAAGCTAATTGTGATTGAGGGCACGGACGGCTCCGGTAAATCCACCCAGTTCCGTCTTTTGACCCAGGCTCTGGAAAAGGACCACCGTCCCTTTCAGAAGATCGTTTTTCCCCAGTATTCCGAGCCAAGCTCCGCGCTGATACGGATGTACCTGGGCGGGGAATTCGGTTCAGACCCTTTGGATGTGAGTGCCTACGCGGCATCTTCTTTCTATGCGGTGGATCGCTACGCATCCTATAAGAAGGTATGGGGAGATTGGTACGCGTCCGGCGGCCTGGTGGTTGCGGACCGGTACACCACCTCAAACGCGGTGCATCAGGCGTCCAAGGAACCGGAGCAGAAGCGGGAAGCCTTTCTAAAGTGGCTGTACGAATTTGAGTATGACCACCTGGGACTTCCCAAGCCGGATCTTGTGTTGTACCTGGATGTGCCCACGGACTTTACCGAGACGCTTTTGCGGGGCAGGGAACAGGAAACCCATACCAAGGCCGATATTCATGAAGCCAATACCGCCTATCTGGCTTCCTGCCGTCGGATGGGAAAGGCCGCTGCCAAGTACTATGGCTGGACGGTGGTGGACTGTGTACGGGATGGGGCCATGCGGTCCATGGAAGATATTCACGGAGAAATTTACCGCCATGTGGCGGCTTGTTTGGAGGATTAATTATGGTTTACATGCTTCTTGGAACAGGTTTTGAGGAAATGGAAGCAATTGTCCCGCTGGATCTTCTGCGCCGGGCCGGTGTCAAGGTCCTGACTGTCGGTGTTGCCGGCAAGCAGGTTTGCGGCAGCCACGGCATTATTGTGGAGGCGGATATTACGCTGCCCCAAATGGATCTGACGGATCTGGAAATGATTATTCTGCCCGGCGGCATGGGCGGCGTTACCACGGTAAGAGGCAGCGAAGCTTCTATGGACGCCCTGCGCTTTGCATGGGAAAACGGCAAATTTGTGGCGGCTATCTGTGCCGGGCCTACGGTCCTTGCCGATATGGGGATCCCCGACGGAAAGAACGCTACCTGCTACCCCGGCCTGGAGGGGCAGATGGGCAGCGCCCATATGGTTCCCGACGCGGCGGTGGTGCGGGACGGAATGCTGATCACCGGTACTGCCGCGGGCTGCTCCATTCCTTTTGGCCTTGCCTTGGTAGCAGCCCTGAAAGGACAGGAGGCTGCTGATAAAGTCGCCGGAGAGATTGTGATTCGCTGACAGGAGGAACACTGTATGAAGGAATATCCCATTCCCAACCCGGAGGAGGATTCCGCCGCCGGGCCCGGGTATCCGGATATGCCGGAAGAAAACGCCCAGGAAGAGATACCGGTGGAAGGGATGGAAGCTTTTTCGGAGGAAGACGGCCAGAATATCCCCGGTTCTTTGGACCATGAAAAGCTGGTCAGTCCGCAGCTGCATGACCATATCTCCCGGGATGAGGATGCCTATGGATTTCACGGTATGCCGGATCCCGGAGAAGTCAATCAGCCCTTCGATTTAAGCATCCTGGATGATCCGGAGCTTGACGACCCGGAGGAAAACGAGCCTGTTCGTTCCGCATCCTCTCTGTATGACCAGGCGGAGGATCTGCCTGGGGATTTCCTGGCAGAAGCGGAGGCGGACATCCAGCCAGACAGGTCCGAATTTGACCCGGAGGACGACTACCGGGAGATAGATGACGAGGAATTTCAGGCACTTTTGGAGTCCCAACCGGAACAGGAGCCCATTCCTTCCCATGACCGGCCAGCCCGGAAAGGCCGTCCCCGCCGGAAGAAAGGGGAGGGCTTCTTTGGCATTCCCAATATCCTGGTGACGCTGGTTTGGGCAGCCATTGTCCTTGCCATCGGTGTGACCCTGGGACGGATGCTCTGGGTCTGCGCGACGGATGTTCTGGCCTTCGGACGGGAGGACAAGGTCGTTACCATTACGGTGTACGAGTCGGATACCATTGACAAAATCACCCAAAAGCTGTACGATGGCGGATTGATCCGTTATCCTGAGCTTTTCAAGCTTTACGCCAGCTTCGCTGTGGATGAAGGTGAGATCCATCCCGGCATCTGGGACCTCAATACCCGCTATGACTACCATGCCCTGGTCAAAATGATGTCTCCCAGCTCCACTCGTTCCGTGGTGAAGCTGACCATCCCTGAGGGCTACACCTGCCGGCAGATCTTCCAGCTAATGGAGGAGAACAAGGTCTGTACCTTTGTAGACATCGGCTCCTACGCCGCTTCCGGAGAGCTGAAGGACTACTGGTTCCTTGATGGGGTTTCCCGGGGGGACTTTTACAGCCTGGAGGGGTATCTGTTCCCGGATACCTATGAATTCTATAAGAATGATTCTCCCAGAAATATTCTGGAAAAAATGCTGGATAACTTTGAGACCCGGTTTACCCAGGAGATGCGGGATCAGCTTCCTGCTTTAAATGAGCATGTTTCCGAACTGATGCGCAGGGACGGCAGGAGCGAGGAATATATCGCCGCCCACCAGCTTTCTATGAATGATCTTGTGATCGTTGCGTCCATGATCGAGAAGGAAACCTCCGGCAATAAGGAAAGCCCGACCATCGCGTCGGTTATTTACAACCGTCTGTTTAACTGGGGCGATACCCCGGCTTATCTGAACATTGACGCTTCCATTGTGTATGCATTGGATGGCAAGACGGATCTGACCGCCGAGGACCTGAAGGTGGACAGCCCCTATAACACCTACTATCATACCGGACTGACGCCCACCCCCATTTCCAACCCCGGCCTTGCGAGCCTGCAGGCGGCGCTGAATCCGGCAAGCACCAA
Organism: uncultured Clostridia bacterium; assembly: GCA_945873295.1. Lineage (GTDB taxonomy): Bacteria > Bacillota > Clostridia > Oscillospirales > Oscillospiraceae > Faecousia. Next base: position 6,004 of record CAMCCS010000033.1, on the reverse strand, counting down.
CTACTATTACTACGTTCTCGATCCCATGGCAGGCAGCCATATCTTCTCCACAACCCTGGAGGAGCATGAGGCCAACCGGGAGGCGCTGGCAAAGGCCAACGCTGACGGCTGATATGGGGAAGCTGGAACTGCTCAGCCCGGCGGGGGATGCTGAGCAGCTGAAAATGTCCGTGCTGTACGGCGCGGACGCGGTATACCTGGCAGGTACGGACTTTGGAATGCGCTCCTTCGCAGGGAATTTTTCCCCGGAGGCGCTTCCAAAGGCGGTGGCTTTTGCCCATGAGCATGGGGTAAAGGTACACGTCACGGTAAATACCATGCCCCGCAATGATGAGGTCGCCCGGCTGCCGGAATATTTAGAACGGCTGGATGACGCCGGGGTGGATGCCCTGATCCTGGCGGATCTGGGGGCCTTTACCCTGGCCGGGCGTTATGCCCCCCACTGCCAGCGGCATATCTCCACCCAGCAGTCCGTGGCGAACTACGAATGCGCCCAGGCATGGTATGACCTGGGTGCCAGCCGGGTGGTGCTCGCCCGTGAGGTAAGCCTTGAAGAAATCCGGACCATCCGGGAGAAAACCTCCCCGAAGCTGGAGCTGGAAACCTTTGGACACGGCGCCATGTGCGTCAGCTACTCCGGGCGGTGCCTGCTGAGCAACTACATGACCGGGCGGGACTCCAACCGGGGTGCCTGTGCCCAGCCCTGCCGGTATAAGTACGCCCTGATGGAGGAAAAGCGTCCCGGGGAGTATTTCCCCATTTTCGAGGACGAAAAGGGTAGTTATATCCTCAATTCCCGGGATATGTGCATGATCGACCATCTTGGAGAACTGATGGACGCAGGGGTGGACTGTATCAAGCTGGAAGGCAGGGCAAAGTCCGCGTATTACGCGGCTATTGTCACAGGCGCCTACCGGCACTGCATCGACGCCGTGTCCGCCGGACTTCCCCTGGATGCAAAATGGCGGGACGAGGTGGAGCATGTTTCCCACCGGGTCTATTCCACCGGGTTCTACTTTGGGTATCCCGGCCAGTATACGGAGGACTCCCGCTACATCCGTCAGTGGCAGATCGCGGCCATTGTGGAGGACTGTGATGAAAACGGCCTTGCCCGCTGCTCCCTGCGAAATAAATTCCGCACAGGGGACAAATTGGAAGCCGTGGGCCCGGATATGCCGCCTTTCTTCTTTACGGCAGAATCCATGACAGACGCTGACGGCGTGCCTCTTGAGGAACCACGCACCCCCCAGTCCGTCTTTTTCCTGCAGCTTCCCAAGCAGGTCCCGCCTTACTCCATTCTCCGCCGCAGTGTGGAGCTTTCCGGAAAATAGCCCTTTTATAAAAGCAACCACCGGATTCGGGCGGTGCGCATAAGACAGTAAAACAGAAGATTACAACATTGCATAATACAATGTCCAGAAAAAGCTTTGCGGATGCAACTGAAAATCCAAACCTGAAGTCCATAAAGGACATGACAACGAGCAGTTGTATATGTTAATAATAATAGAATAATACCAAAAGGCCCCGTTAACATGTCAGGTTGCCGATTGGCAGCACTTATTAATGGAGGCTTCAAAAATGAGAAACAAACAGGTAAAAAAGGCAACGGTTGACGCGCTCAGTTTAATGATTCGCCATACAGACAAAGGGCCTTCCGGCTTTTGGACGGATGACTATGAGGGGTGCGGCAATCCGGCAATTTTCCCGGAGTTTGAAGATGGGCTAAAGCGAGGAAGGCTTGTTCAGAAAGAACACTATCTTTGCCCATGGAATACTGCTATTATGTATGGCACTGGACATGGGAACATAAGCACTGGCTGCTATTATAGTTGCTCCATTGAACGGGCAAAATATCTGTCAGAACAAGAACTCAAGAATATCCTTACTCGGTTCAAAACGCGTCTGGAGAATGGTGATTATGATAATACTGACCATTTGCCACCTTTGCTGACAGTAAGCGAGGTTAAGCGTATTGAAGAGCGTATCTTAGCGGAGCAATCTGAAAAGAAGCGGTGCGAGGAACACAAGCGGCAGGATCGGCTAAAAAAGGCTGCTGCACTGATTGCCAAATATCCGGGCGAAGAATCCCTCTTTGCGGCTTATTATGGGGAGAACAACTGTGTAATCGCAGAAGGCGGTGGAATCCTCTTTGATCCAGCTTCTCAGGCGGATGTCGTTGGGGCAGAAAAACTGTCCTATAATGAATATCTTGATGTTCAGCTTGCATCTTTAGGAAGGCATCACCGCTCGTGTTTTGCTAAATGCTTTTTCAATAATCCGTTGGGTTTTAAGGGGCAGATTGAGAAAGTCAAAGAAAAGTATATCTGCTTCAAACGGGTTTTTATCAGCGGCATGTTTCCGGACGGAGAGACGTTCTACGGAAAAGAAGATCATGTCTGGATGGACAAATCCGGTTTTGAAGAGTTTTGTGTAGGCGACAGCGTTGCATTTGAAGCTGAGGTCTATCGCTATGTAAAGACCGGAAACGGGAAGCTGATTGATTATGGACTGCGCAATTCGACAGGCATTCAGCAAATCGAAGCCTATGAACTTCCCAGCGACGATGAGTTGATTATGCAAGAAGTCAAGCAGGTTATCTGCGAGACTTGCTTTCTGAGCGACCGGTGCAACCGCAATTACTGCACGATGGATCCCAAGCAAAAGCGTTTACTTGAACGAGAAATGGACCATGCAATAAAGGCAAGAACAGATGGGGAGACGCAGAAATGAAACGAATCTTTCTTATGTGGGGGCTCGTATTTGCACTATTGCTGAGCGGGTGCGGATCATCGTCGTCCCGTGTCGAAACACTGAAAAGCTGGTCTTTCCAGTATAATGAGGGAACGAACGATTACAGCATTTTCTTCGGGCTGGCTGACAAGAACGATAAGCCTTTGTCAGCCGATGTTGACATTGATATTCGAATCGTAAATGATGAGGGTGAAGCAGTTTACACTGGTACAAAATCTGTTTCTTCTGATGATTACAGTTATTATACCAGTCAGGCTGCTGGGGAACAATATCTTGCCAATGTGAGGATTCCTGCCGCAGAGATTGCGGCTGGAAAGTCTGCAAACGGGAAAGTCTATTTTACTGTATACAAAGAAAATGCGGTTCAATTTGATGAAGTGAACTGCGATGCTCTGTACTGCCTGCCTATTGAAGATGTCCAGGTGACATTTGATCCATTTCCACTGGACCTGAAGGTAAGGGATTATATGGGTGGTACAGCGTCTGTCATTCAAATCCAAGGAGCAGATTATAAGTTTGACAAGGATTACCTTCCACAGCTATCCATCACAATTACCGGAGAAAAGACAAGCGGTAATAGCAATTCCGGGTATGATATGATTAGCTATAAGCTGTACGACAGTGCTGGCTATATGGTTGACTCCGGTAATATTTATCTTTCATCTTTGAGCGCAGGAGATAGGTTCAAGGACGATTCTGTTGTGATCTATGATGTTATTCCCGGCGAATCCTATACCTTTCAGTTGCTTGAGTATAGCCAGTAAACCGCGTACTACCTTTTCGTTTGCATAAGGGCGGTGAAAAGAGCGCACTTCTATACAGTTTTCCTGCATGCGTATTTGGCGTCACCATGTCCCAATCGAGGATGTCTCCTTGCACCACTTTGTGGCTATCCAATATCTGAAAATGGCGTGGCTACAAATGCCACGCCATTTAACTGTCTTATGAAAACAGCCCCTTTTCCGGTGGTTGTTTTTATAAAAAAGCTTATCGGATAAACGCAGCAGTGCGACAAATTGGAATTTGACGGGCCGTTAGAACGTGTCATTCCGAACCAGTGCGCACACTGGTGTGGGAATCTCCATCGAATTCCAGGCAGCCTATCGTCATACAGACTGTCCTTTTTACACCGTTTTCCGAAGTTCATCTACGAGAAATTGTGCTTCTATCCGGGAGATTGCCACACCAGTCTGAGGACTGGTTCGCAATGACTGGAAATTCGCCAAATTCCCAATTTATCTGTTTGCTGCATAAAATCGACATGCATTTTATAAAAGATCCCGGAGCAATCTGTGCTCCGGGATCGCATATTTTACGGCAGATTCAGCCGGTGGGTGATCAGATAGTGAGTAGGGAAGTAGCACACGGCACCGATTGCAAGCCATCCGAGGGCAGTAATCACCAGTCCCATAGAATAGCTCATGGATTCCAGATATACGCCAAAGGACAGGCTTGCTAAACTGCCCACACTCAGAACAGAAATAGCCATGTGGATCAGATAGTAGAACAGAAGCGCCAGCAAGATTTTGTGCTTCTTGGCAACGAGAGCGCCCAGGGACACAGAAAGCATAATCACACAGCATTCTCCCACCAGGCCGCTGAGGACTACAAGAATCCCCAGCAGCACATAGCCGACAGCCCGGAAACCAATTGCTTCCCGAAGCATCTGAAAGAACCGTGCGGCAGCACCGGGAAATTCCTCCCAGAAGCCTTCTACACCGGATACGCCGATAAAGCCCATGAGAAGAACGGACACAACCACCACAAGACAGATAGCGATCATCTCGACCACGCTGGTGATAACGGAGGTCAGCAGGATCTGATGGCCGTTTACCGGCAGGGTGAAGGTCAGGTAGCCCTCATCGGTGAACCGGCTTTTATAGAAGCGGTTTACCAGCAGAAGCAGCATAACGATGGAGCAGGCGGCGATCACGATGATGGCAGTCACGCAGAACAGCGCGGACAGAACCGTCAGTAGTGTATCATCGGTGCGGGAGCCGGCTTCCTCTGCCCATGTCAAATATCGGATGGCACCGCCGCCCAGGAGTCCGCATCCGAGGCAGGCGGCGCAAAGAATGCCCAGCAGCCCGACGGTGGCTTTAAATTCATGTTTCAGCAGTTTGGCAAACATCTGAATACCTCCCGGAACAGTTCATCCAGGGACTTACCGGTTTCCTCCCGGGTCTCGTCGGCGTTGCCGGAACGGACCACATTGCCCTGGTACAGGAAAATAAATTCATCAAGCACCCGTTCCACATCGGAGATGAGATGGGTGGAAATAAGGATGGTTGCGCTGGGGTCATAGTTACTGATAATGGTGTTCAGGATGTAGTCCCGGGCCGCCGGGTCCACACCGCCGATGGGCTCATCCAGAAGATACAGCTTTGCTCTGCGGGACATGACCAGCACAAGCTGCACCTTTTCCTGGGTGCCCTTGGAGAGAGTGCGGAATTTAGCACCTGCCGGAATGCCCAGGGCTTCCAGCATGGTTTCCGCCCGGCCGCGGTCAAAGTCCGCGTAAAAGTCCTGGAAGAAATCCAACTGCTGGGCAACGGTCATCTGCCGGCTGAAATAGGGCCTGTCGGGCAGATACGATACGATGGCTTTTGTGGCAGGGCCGATGCTCTGACCGCAGATGGTGATGGTGCCCTCCGTGGGGGTGAGAAGCCCCGCCGCCAGCTTGATAAAGGTGGTTTTTCCGCTTCCGTTGGGTCCCAACAGACCGACAATTTTTCCCTGGGGCAGATCCAGCGTAAGCTTATCCAGAGCAAGCTTATTTGTGTAGCGCATGGTCAGTCCCACGGTGCTGAGTACAGTTTCCAATTTCATCCTCCTTCTTATTCGTCAAGAGCGTTTAAAAGCTCTGCTGCTTGCTTCGGTGTAAGGCCGAAGACCATGAATTTCTCCGCGCATTCCTTTGCCAGCTCATTGAGAGCCATATCCCGGGCGGCGGAAAGGACTTCCTCCTGTGACGTGACAGTTCGCCCGCTGGTCCCGCCGCCGACCAGAAGCCCTTCCCGTTCCAGCTCCGTGAGCGCCCGCTGCATGGTATTGGGGTTTACCTGGGCTTGAGCGGCAAGGTCACGGACGGATGGGACTTTCATTCCCGGGGGATATTCACCCGTCAGTATCGCGGCCCGAATGGTAGCCACGATCTGCTGATAAACCGGCCGTTCACCGGTAAATTTCCAGTTCATAGGCACCTCCTCTGTATTACTGTATTAGTGTATTAATACAATAGCACATAGCAATA
>CAMCCS010000032.1 GCA_945873295.1 uncultured Clostridia bacterium | reverse complement strand
TGCCCACTTCTTTGCCGCAGATTTCACAATCCTGCTTCTTAAATCTATCAAACAGACCCATAATTCATTTCTCCTTTTCTCATTTCAGATTGTAGCTTCCAGCACATCGGTCAACACGGGAGAACCCGTTTCTTCCAGATGGGCTGCGCATTGCTTACAAATGTACGGATCGTCACAGATCAGGAAGCACCGGCTGCAGACCAGCCGTTTGCAGATGGGACAATCATTCAGACGCAGCTTACCGCCTTTCGCGCTTTGGATGAAATCATTATATATATTAAATGGGCGAATTTCAATAGAAAGTCGCAATCGTTTTGACAAGTGACGATCCCGGCAGGGGCGGTTTGTTCTTCTGGAGGGAGGGGCAAAGTGTCAAAAGTATCGGGAAGTTGCTGGATGATTACAAGTAAACGCTGGTTGCTGAAATGAACCCCATAATCGAAAATGCACCCCACCTGCTAAATGGGGTGCAGCTGAAACCCGTGGTATCATTATCAGGGTTCTTTGCCATAAAAATACCCGGTATTCACTACGAATACTGGGATTTTTCTAACTTTTTTACATAGAATGAAATTGGGTCAAAAGCCGTTTTGGGTCAATTTTGGGTCACTGGGTCAAAAAACTGGGATTTTGGGTCACCGTCCGGCGCTGCCGGGCGGCTTTTTTATGCCTTCTTCCTGAGCAGCACATCCGCGATACACTCCGAAGCTTTGGCCTTGTTTTCCTCAATGATGTGGCTGTAGAAATTTTCCGTGGTGTTCACGCTGGCGTGGCCCAGCTGCTTCGACACCGTTACAATATCTGTACCGTTCGCCAGCAGCACAGAGGCTACCGTGTGGCGGAAGGCATGAGGGTTAATGTGGGGCAGATTGTGGCGGCGGGAGAAGTCGCAGAGCCAGCCGGTTATACTGTCCGGGTTCATGTTGCTTCCATCGTCCGTTGTGAACACAAAGCCGGTGTTTTGCCAGCGGTCACCGTTGGCAATCTGTAGACACATCTGCTCAACCTTGTGCTGCCGCAGCAGGTTCATGGTTTCGTCGGGCAGGGTCAGATAGCGAATGTCGCTGGTTTTGGTGTTGCCCAGGTAGGTGCCTTTGCTTTTGGTGGAAACCAGCGATTTGTCGATCTTCACCCGGTTATTCTCAAAGTCTACCTTTTCCCATTGCAGACCCATGATTTCACCACGGCGACAGCCGGTTACAATCATAAGGTGTGTGATAAGCTGCCATTTCAGCGGTTCCGTTTCCAGTGCTTCCAGAATGGCGGCGATTTCCTCCGGCTGGAAGTAGTTGGGGTCGTGCTTCTCCACCCGTGGCGGGGTTGCTTTCGCCCGAACCTTCTCGCCAAACCATTGTTTTAATCGACGGGTTGTACTGCACAATCCCTCAGTCGTTTCGCGACAGCTCATCTCCGGCCTAAGAGCCGCCCTTCGGGCGGTTGGCCTCCGAAACGCGCCTGCGGGCGCAGCCTTTACACAAGGGAGCCCTTACCGCGTCCCGTTTTCCACCCGCGTACCACTTGGCAAACAGCTCCACAAATACCAATTTGTCAGTGTGCTTACGAAAGCCGATAAACAAATTTTCTGCCGGAAATGATTATGGAATTGTCCGTGGGTTTTTCTTTCTTTGCTGTACTGTTCAGCAATCTGCTGACACGCTTCTTTGAGACCACCGGCGCTGATTACCCGGACCCGTTAATGGGCAGCAAGCAACAGTCTCCAGCGCATCCGGCGGGCCGTTTTACACGTTCACGTGTCACGCGAGGAACAGAGGGCTATGCCCGCATATGAAGCCCCTCCGGTTTTACCGGGGGGTTCCTTTTTGACAGTGCTTCCGTTCCATACCCCGGTGAAGCTCGGAAGAAATCGTCCTCTGTCAGGAGCTTTGAAAAATCAGAGGTTTACAAATGCTGTGCCGATGGGTTACAATGAAACCGGATATTGGAACCCGCCGCGGGCCGCCGGGAGAACCGGATGGGCGCGGCAAGAACAGCGGAAGAATACAGGAATCCGAAGGGAGAATGAACATGCATAAATGGCAGAGGTTTAAATTCCTGCCCGTGCTCCCCCTGGGAGAAGACGGGAAGATCGTGACCGGATCCAAGGCGCATACCGCCCTGTCCCGGAAAGCAGCAGCCGAGGGTATGGTGCTGCTGAAAAATGAAAACCATCTTCTGCCCCTGAAAAGCGGCAGCCGGGTGGCCCTCTTTGGCAAGGCCAGCGTGGACTATGTGAAAGGCGGCGGCGGCAGCGGCGACGTGACTGTTGCCTATGTGCGAAACCTCTGTGACGGCATGGAGGAAAAGGCGGCCCAGGGCAAGGTGGACATTTTTGAACCCCTGCACGCATTCTACCGGGAGAATGTGGCCAGTCAGCGGTCGGCGGGCAAGGAGCCGGGCTATACTGTGGAGCCGGAGATTCCGGCGGCGCTTTTGGAGCAGGCCGCGGCGGAATGCGATACCGCCATTATCAGCATCTGCCGGTTTTCCTCCGAGGGCTGGGACCGGAAAGGGGAGCCGGGGGACGGCGACTTCTACCTGTCAGCGGAGGAAGAGAAGATGGTTTCCCAGATCAGCGCCTGGTTTGACAAGATCGTGGTGGTCTTGAACGTAGGCGGCATGGTGGATACCTCCTGGTTTATTCATAACCCCAAGATTGGGGCCGTGCTGCTGGCCTGGCAGGGCGGCATGGAGGGCGCCATGGCAGAGGCGGACATCCTCTGCGGCGACGTAAACCCCTCCGGCAAGCTGACGGACACCTTTGCTTCCTCCTTTGACGACTATCCGTCTTCCGCCAATTTCAACGAGTCGGCGGACTATGTCTGCTATACCGACGATGTTTTTGTGGGCTACCGGTATTTTGAGACCATTCCCGGGGCGGCGGAGAAAGTCAATTACCCCTTCGGCTTCGGCCTGTCCTATACCACGTTTTCACTGAAACCTCTGATTTCCCTGGGGGACGACGAAAAAATCTTTGTTACGGTCCGGGTGACGAATACGGGAAACACGGCGGGCAGGGAAGTGGTGCAGATCTACAGCGCCGCCCCCAAAAGCCGCCTGGAGATGCCGATGCTGGAGCTGCGGGCATTCCAAAAGACCAAACTTCTGGCGCCCGGAGAAGCCCAGGAGTTGACCCTGACGTTCCCCACCGGGGACCTGGCTTCCTATGATGAAAAGCAGGCTGCCTATGTGCTTCCGGCGGGGGCATATACCATTCTGGCGGGCAATTGTGTCCGCTCTGCGGAGATAGTCGGACATTTCCATAACGAAGAAGAGCGGGTGATTCGGCAGCTGCAAAACCGCTGCGTTCCCGCGAAGCTTCCCCGGCGGCTGAAAGCGGACGGCAGCTTCGAGGAATTGGAAACCGGAGAGTATCCGGCCCAGTATGACACATCCGGGTGGCCGGAGAAGCCCCACTGGGAGGCAGAGCACATTCTTCCCGATATGCGGGGTATCAACACGCCGGAGGGACGGCTGAACTTTGAAAAGGTGGCCTCCGGGGAAGTGCCCATGGAGGTGTTCCTGGACAGCCTGACGGATGACGAGCTGATTACCCTCCTGGGCGGCACCCCCAACCGGGGGGTGGCGGATACCCGGGGCATCGGCGGATTGGACTATCTGGGCATTCCAGCCGTGATGACCGCCGACGGCCCTGCGGGTCTGCGGATCTTCCCCGACCGGGGGGTGAATACCACGGCCTGGCCGGTGGCGACACTGCTTGCCTGCACCTGGGACCCGGAAATTCTTTATCAGGTGGGGCAGGCGGCTGCGAAAGAGGTTAAGGAAAACAACATCGGCATGTGGCTGACCCCTGCCATCAACATCCACAGAAGCCCCCTGTGCGGCCGGAACTTTGAGTATTATTCGGAAGACCCGCTGGTGGCCGGGAAGCTGGCGGCGGCAATGGTGCAGGGCATTCAGTCCCAGAATGTTTCCGCCTGCGTCAAGCACTTCTGCTGCAACAACAAGGAGACCAACCGCTTCGGAAGCGATTCCCGGGTTTCCGAGCGGGCGCTGCGGGAAATTTACCTGAAAGCCTTTGAGATCGTCGTGAAAGAAGGCGGCGTTTGGAGCGTTATGACCGCCTACAATCTGCTGAACGGCACCTACACCTCGGAAAACCGGGAACTGATTTCCGGTATTCTGCGGGAGGAATGGGGCTATGCGGGCCTGGTGGTGACGGACTGGGATAACTGGGCAGAGCACTACCGGGAGGCCCTGGCGGGCAACAATGTCCGTATGCCCCACGGCAGCCTCAGACGGCTGCAAAAGGCTATGGAGCTGGGACTAATCTCCCGAGAGACCTTGAAAGAAAATGGCCGCAGGGTGCTGCAATGGCTGCTGCGCCTGGAATAAGAGAAACAGAAGACGGGGCTCCTCCAAAAAACGATACCGGGGGGAAAACGGCCAGTGCTTCCCCGGCATCACCCTGATACACGCGGGAATCCCCACAGACACCCGCCGGGACATGACGGTCCGTATCCGGGTGTTTGAACGGATGGGGGATAGGACAGTCATTCCGTTTACAAAGAAGAAGGGGCTGTCTCACTAAGAAGGCTTTTCGTCAGAATAAACAAAAACACTGTCATTGCGAACCAGTGACCGACGTCACTGGTGTGGCAATCTCCCGGTTAAAAGGTATACAGCCTCTTATACGATGGAGATTCCCACGCCAGTGTGCGCACTGGCTCGGAATGACAGCTTTTTTGTTGTGCAGTTTTACCTTAGTGAGACAGCCCCTTTCTTTTCCTAAACGATTCGCCGCATAAGCCGCAGACGATTGATTTTAGGCCCCGCGGGTACGTTTTACTGAGAAAGATCGGAAACTATTTTTTTGATCTCTTCCGGCGCTCCATGGATAGAGATTTTCACGGAAAGTGTCTTATCTCTGGAGGTGATCTCCAAAACTTCCTGGCTGAGATTCCTGGGACTGACCACAACCCGGACCGGCACACCGAGCAGATCCGCGTCGGAAAACATCACGCCCGCGCTGACGGAACGGTCATCATAGATGACCTCCACCCCTTTGGTCTGAAGCGCCTCGTAGAGCTTGTCCGCGTATGCCTTTACTTCCGGATCATCCGCGCGGACAGCGCATAGATGCACCTGCCAGGGGGCAATCGACATGGGCCAGATGGGGCCGTATTCGTCGTGGTGCGCCTCACACACTGCCGCAGCCAAACGGCCCACGCCGATGCCATAGCAGCCCATGATGGGATGCGCCAGATCGCCTGCCTGGGTAACATAGGTCATGTTCATGGATTTGGTATATTTGGTGCCCAGCTGGAAGATGTTGCCCACTTCAATTCCACGGGAAATTGTAATCGCCGGTTTCCCGCAATGGGGGCAAATGCCGCCTTCTGTGATCTTTGCGAAATCATGATACGGCACCGGGCCCAGATCCCGGGCCATGTTCAGTCCTGTATAATGGTACTCCGCTTTATTCCCGCCGCAGACCAGGTTATTTCCGCCTTCCAGGGACCGGTCGTAGAGAACGGTGACTTTGCCCGTCAGGCCATAGGGGCCGATATATCCGGCACACAGAGGACTTTCTGCCGTGATCACCCCGGGATGGATTGGATAGCCCAGATAATTAGTCAGCTTCGTTTCATTTGCTTCCAGGTCTCCCCGGATGAACAAAACAATATAGTGATCATCGGAATTCCTCTGATATACCACCGCTTTGCAGGTGTGATCCCTGGGAATGTTCAAATACGCGCAAAGCTCGTCGATGGTGCTGACATTCGGCGTGTGTACAGCAGTCAATTCACCGGAAACCGCATCCGTCCCATTGAAAACGATGCTTTCCGCGGCTTCCATATTGGCACGGTAATCACATTCCCGGCAGATGGCAATGGAATCTTCCCCGATGGGTGTGAGCAGCATGAATTCGTGGGAGACATTGCCGCCCATCATGCCGGAGTCGGAGGCGACGGCCACGACCTGGGGAATGCCCACCCTTGCGTAAATCCGATTATAAGCGGCCAGACACCGGGAATAGTAGCTTTCCAGATCTTCCTGACTGGTGTGAAAGGAATAAGCGTCCTTCATCGTAAATTCCCGCACCCGGATCAGACCGGCTCTGGGACGGGCTTCGTCACGGAATTTTGTCTGGATCTGGTAGATCATAAAGGGGTATTTTGTATAGCTTTTTGCGTAATCTCTGACCAGCTGCACCGCTGCTTCTTCGTGGGTCATTCCCAGAACCAGCGGGCTGCCGCTGCGATCCGTAAACCGGACAAGCTCCTTACCGATACTTTCATATCTGCCGGATTCCTGCCACATGGAGGCGGGCATAACCACGGGAAACATAACTTCCTGCCCGTCGATTGCGTCCATTTCCTCCCGGATGATCTGTTCAATTTTCCGTGTGATCCGTTTCAGCGGCAGATACGATGAAAAAATACCGTTGGCTACGGGCTTCATATAGCCGCCCCGGATCATGAGAGCGTGGCTGTCCACAACACAATCGGACGGCCGCTCCCGAAAGCGTTCTCCTACCAGTTTTTCCAGTTTCATAAAGATACCTCCTTTTAGGGTTGAATACAAAAAAGCCCTAAGCTGACAATGCGTCAACTTAGGGCGAACTAAAACAAGTCCGTGGTACCACCTAATTTCGGAATCAAATCCGCGCTTTCAAGTACAGGGAAACTCCCGATACTCTATCCCGATAACGGGAGAACCCGGTGCGGCTTATCGGAAAAACACGTTCAGCGCACAGCTCAAAGATGGGTTGGGCATCCTATCCATGCAGGCTCGCACCAAACGCCTGCTCTCTGTAATATCCAAGATGCTTACTGTTTCTTATCATAGCTTTTTGTATTCAATTGTATATAAACTAGCACAGATATTCCGAAATGTCAACGGGTAAAACAGGGATGTACCTGTTTCCCAAATTGATACCGCTGTTTCTCAGAAATACGTGCCGGCCCGGGTGATACGCTTCCACAGATCCTCCCGAAAGCTTACGTCACCGGGGATCAGGGAACCCACGGCAAAGCCGTTGTCTCCGGCTTTTGCTGTGCTGTGGCAGTAGCGGCCATCACCGATATACATGGCAACGTGACCGGGGAAAAACAGCAGATCGCCGGGTTTCACGGCTTCCATGGGAATTTCATGAATGGGGAAGCCCTCCCGAATGTCGGCATCCCGATAGATGAGAATGCCGCAGAGCATATAGGCCATGGAGACGAGGCCGGAGCAGTCGATACCCATGGGGGACTTGCCGCCCCAGCGGTAGTGGGTGCCCCGGTAGAGCATGGCGGCATCCACCAGTGCCTGCCGCAGGATGCCTTCGTCGGAGGACAGGGGAACGGTGTAATGCTCGGACAGAATACCCTCCGGCAGGAAACCCGTGCGGCCGTCCGCCAGACGCACCTGCTGCCAGCCGTCCGTCGGCGGGCAAACAGGGCAGACGACTGCGCCCCGGGGGAGGTTGGTCAGGATCCAGCCCTGTACCTTGGGCGCGGACAGAACGTCGCAGAAGTTCTTATTGCGGATGACTTTTTTTGGCTGAGATTCCCAGGCGGAAGCGGCTTCATCGCCGATGAGGAGGCTTTCCCCCCGGACAAAACCCTCATAGCGGTAGTGGGTGCGTACCCGGTACCAGCCGGGAGAAGGCTCCTCCAGAATCTCCACCACCATACCGTACAGTGCTTCATCCACCAGGGTGCTTTGCCGGGTGGGAGCAGCCAGCAAGGCGCAGACGGGCGCCGTAACAATCGCTTTCATCAAAGAGTTCCTCCTTTCACGGCATCATAGACCATCCGGGACAGCTGGCCAATCAGCCGGTTCTGCTGGGGCTGACCGTCCAGGGCGGGCCCGTCCCAGGTAAAGATTCCCAGATAGTAGGGGTGGTCCTTCATCAGGAAGATGCCTGCGTCATGGTTCAGATGATCCAGTCCGCCGGGCTTATGGGCCACGACAACAGGGTCGGGGATGTAACGCTGCAGGGCGTCGGTGCAGCGGCAGCGGGACAGGAAGTCAAACGCGATGTCCCGAAGCGGCTGGGTCAGAATCTGACCCTGGTACAGCATGGAGAAAACACGGTACAGATCGGCGGGGGAGGTATAGTTGTTGCGCCCCTGGGCGGCGGCCTGAAAATCCAGCATTTTCCTATGAAGGCTGGTCTGGGTCAGACCGATTCTCCGGCAGTAGCTGTTGACCTGATCAAAGCCCAGCAGAGAAATGACAGTGTTTGTAGCCGTGTTGTCGCTGGATACGATCATCCAGTACAGCATCTCCCAAAGGCTCGCGCCGCCCTGGCGGTAGTTGGGCACAAAGACCTCCGTGTCATCGCAGAAATCCCCGGGGGATATGGAAAGCATTTGGTCCAGGGAGAGCTTCCCATCCAACACATCCTGCAGGGCGCAGCACAGAATGGGCACCTTGATGGTGGAGGCGGAGACGACCCGGGTGCTTTCCCGAATGGCGGCGATAGGAATATTTGTGGTGAGATCTACGCAGTACAGCGCGGTTTTCGCGGGAAAAGCATCCATGACGGCTTCCAGGCGTTGGGTGAGATTGTTCATTTGTTAACCCTCTTTCAGAACGGATTTCGCGTATAGCTGAAGCGGCCGCCCACCATGGTATATTCCACCTGAAGGGTCCGGATTTCCTCCGGCGGCACGGCGAAAATATCCCGGTCCAGCACCACCAGGTCGGCAAGCTTCCCGGGCTCCAGGGTGCCCAGCTCCTGTGACGCACCCGCGAGCATTGCAGGAACAACGGTATACATGGCAACGGCCTGCTTTGCAGTCAATCTTTCCTCCGGCCCCCAGACGCCGCCGGCCCCGGGGCGATTGACGGCACAATGAATGCCCCACAGGGGTGAAAAATCTTCTACCGGTGAGTCGGAGCCGCCGCCTACCAGAACGCCGCAATCCAGAAGGCTGCGCCAGGCGTAGCTTTCCCGGATCCGCTCGCCCATCCGTTGCCCGGCAATGGGAGAATCGGTGGGGACAAAGGCAGGCTGCACATCGGCGCCCATGCCAAGAGCCGCCATACGGCGGTATAAGGCTTTATCGCCGAACTGGCAATGCACTACCCTGTGGCGCAGGGACTTTGGCTCTGCTGTCATGGCCTTCTCCACCGCGTTCACAAATTGCTGGCAAGCACCATCACCGATACAGTGGCAGGCAACCTGCAGGTCATGACTGTGGCAAAGGGAAACCATCTGGTCCAGTTCCGCCTGGGTATAGACAGGAATTCCGCGGCTGTCCGGCACGTCGCTGTAGGGTGCCCGGAGATAAGCCGTCCGGGCCCCCAGGCTGCCGTCAGCGATCAGCTTCACATTGCACAGGCGGAGCCATTCGTCCCCGTCACCGCTGCGCAGGCCGGTTTCCGTAACAGCTGCCAACTGGTCAGGCCGGGGTGCTTCCCATTCTTCAAACAGGCGTACGGGACAGGCATCCCGCTGCGCCAGAGCTTGAAAGGCCGCTTCCAGCTCCGGCCAATCCGTCCCCTCCGGGCCCAGGTCGTCACTGTGGACGCTGGTCAGGCCCGCGGCTGCCAAACGGTGTCCGGTTTCCTCTACCAGCATCTCCACCCGGCGCCGGCCCAGTCGGGGTGCTGCCTGTTTCAGCCGATCCAGCGCGGCTTCCCGAACCACGCCGGTAAGATGGCCCCGGGCGTCCTTATCCAGCTCCCCGCCGGGAATTACGGTGCTTTCGTCAAAGCCAGCCAAGGCAAGGGCCTTGGCATTACCGGCTCCCACATGGCCGCACACCCGATCCAGCACCACGGGAAATTCACCGGAAATGGCTTCCGCCACTGCCCCGTCCGGCAGGAGGGGCGGGTCAAACAGGTTTTGGTCAAAGCCGTAGCCGATGATCCATTCTCCCGCTTCCGGGGGATGGGAGGCAATATAGGCCCGGCCCCGGGCGATCAGTTCTTCCCGGGAGGTTATGCCCCGCAGGTCCAGCCGGTAAAAGCTCAGAGCAGTCAGCAGCAGGTGCATGTGGCTGTCGGCAAAGCCGGGAAGAATGCAGCGTCCCGCCAGGTCGATGACCAGGGTGTCCGGCGTGCGCAGGGCCAGTGCCGCTTCATCCGACCCCACCAGGGCAATGCGCCCGGCGCGGATGGCAATGGCGGAAGCTGTCCGTCCGGCCATGGTGTGAACAACTCCGTGATAGAAAATAGTATCCATTTGTCACTCCTGTTTCCCGGCGCGGGGTCTTGCGCCGGGATGCTTTCTATAGCTTCGCCGATGTATACGATACGGATGACAGCGGCGAAACGGATGATAGCCACATGGTAAATGAAACCATGTGGCTTTTTGGCACGCATAATCTCCGTTGATAAGATGACAGCGTGCAAGCCACTGCTGCCTTATCAACGGATCAGAGCTTCCCTAAGGCAACACCGCACAATGGGAGCTGCGGGCTTCGGCGGATCTTTTGCCCCAACCGTGCAGTATGAAAAATGGGAAATACATCCAGTATTCCCGCATTTTTCATACTTTCGCTTGCGCCAAAACCTCTCGCCGAATCTCCTTGCCCCATTATGCGGTGCTGCCCTAAAATTCTATGGAGATAATATACTGGGCATACCATTTGCAGGCATCGGTCACAGCGGAGCGAACGGGCATTTTTGACCCGGACAGAACGGTGAGAACCCCCAGCCGCTGACGAGGCACTTCTGCGGAATAGGGGACAACAGAAACCGACGTTCCAACGCAGTCGGCAAGGACGGTTCCTTGATCCCGGGTTAAGAGGAAGCCCTTGACCCGAAAGCTCTGCTCAGCAAACATGCGGATGAACATTGTGAGCGCATAGGTGCTGATAGTTTCCGAGATCCTGAGGGTGATCCGCCTGACGGACAGATCCTCCACCAGGGGAAGCGCGCTCCGGTCACCGCCCTGCGCCGCGTCCAGAAGCGCCAGGAAATCCGGCGGGATCCGGCCAAAGGCGGTTTCCACCACCGGCATATCCGGCCGCTGATTGCGGATCAGCGTCAGGGTTTTCTCCAGCTGTTCGTCCTGGGCTAAATCGACCTTGTTCACCAGGGCCACATCGCTGGCCGCCAGCTGCCGGGTACAGGCCCGGGCGGTGGCGTAAAGCTTGGGAAACCGCACCGCGTCCACGAGACACACGGCCCCCCGGTATTGGATGTGGGGGAAACGGTCAGTTTGGGAAAACAGCCGCCGCACGCCGGTTGGGTCGGACAGCCCGGAGGCCTCCACCAGGATCACATCCGGGTTTTCCCCGGCGGAATCCCGCAGGACCTTTTCAAACTGGTCCAGGCGGCAGGCACAGAACACGGAACCGCCGGAAATTTCCCGGAGGTACGCGCCAAGATCGGAAAGGAGGGCACCGTCCACGCCCTCTTTTCCAAATTCATTGACAATCAGCTGGATTCGCTGACCGGAAAATAACCGGATAAAGTTTTTCAGGAATGTGGTTTTTCCCGCACCGAGAAACCCGGTGATCAGGTATAGCCGGCTCATTTCCCGCAGGCTTCCATGGCCTCCCGGATGGCGGCTTCCAGCTCTGCTTTCGTGGGGATGATGGAGCGGAACTTCAGCTGGCCGTTAATGTACAGGGAGGGCAGGTTGGGAACACCCATCTTAATGCACCGGGCCACGTTTTCCTTGTAAATGAACTTGTACTCCACCATGTCGATAGTGTCGCCAAAGGTTTCCACTGCCTGGTAGGCCGCGCCCATCATATAGCTGCAGGCGGCGCACTGGGCAGAGTCCAAAGTAAATACCTCGACCAGGGGCTTTGTCAGGTGATCATAGTCCGGAAGCTCCACACCGGAGGTGTCCACCGCTTCCGCCTGGTAATTCTTCACCATTTCCCGGACAGCGTCGGTTTCAAAGGCTGCCTGGGCCACGCCGATTCCGTTCTCCACCCACAATCTGTTTGAACACCTTGCTGTAGTAGCTCTGATCGGGGAAGCCCATAGAAATGGCAATATCCGCCAGGGAGTATTTCTTGGAAAGCAGCAGGTGCTTACTCTCCTCCACCCGGATGCGGCACAGGTGCTCCCGAAAGGTGACGCCCACCACATCCCGGAACAGTGTGGAAAAATGGCTGGGGCTGAGGCCCACATATTCCGCTACCTGGGCCAGCTCCAGATGCTCGCTGTAGTTATCGGCCATGAACCGGAGGGCCCTGCGGATGTAGGGGTTGCCTTTGTCCTTTTCGGAGAACATGGCGTCCATAAAGCTTTCCAGGACCTCCTGCATCAGCATGCACAGATCCTCCAGTTCCTGTTCCCGGTACAGCCGGGACAAAAATTCGGTGTTCAGCCGGAAGATGCTGTCGGTTCTGGCACCGCCATCACATATCCCGGCGGGGAGACTGGACGACCCTGCGGCTGTATGATACCAGCGGAATTGCCGAGGAAGTGACGGTCACTGTGCCCGGCGTGACGCTGTCCGCCGCGGAGTACACGGATCTTCTGGGAAATGTGTTGAAGCAGGCAAGCTTCACGGAAAATCAGATCACCATTTCCTGCCCGGCCGCCGGAACACTTACGGTGAAGCGTGCCGTCCCGGCGCCCCAGTCTTCCTGAACGGCCTGCCTGAACAGCCGGTCGGAACGGGAGCATATCCAGCATCTGACCACCGTACTGACCCTGCCCAGGGGCAGCGAAATTCTCTATTTCAAAACGGAGCTGAAAAGACAATACGCTTTTTATTATTGGAATTATACTACAGACATACTAAAAAAACAACCGGGGGAAAAACAAAATGGTACTTTTAAACCAGATTTCTCAGAACTTGCAGTGCGGTAAGGCCAAGGTCGTCAAGCAGCTTGTCCAGCAGGCCATTGACGAGGGCATTCCGGTTCAGCAGATCCTGAACGAGGGCCTGCTCGACGGCATGAACGTGGTCGGCGAGAAATTCAAGAACAACGAGGTCTTTGTCCCCGAGGTCCTGGTAGCCGCCCGGGCCATGAACATGGGCACCCAGCTTCTGAGGCCCCTGATGGCCCAGGAGGGTGTGGAGGCCATCGGCAAGGTATGCATCGGCACCGTCAAGGGCGACCTGCATGACATCGGCAAGAACCTTGTGAAGATGATGATGGAGGGCAAGGGCTTTGAGGTTGTGGACCTGGGCACCGACGTTGCTCCCGAGACCTTCGTCCAGACTGCCATTGACCAGAACTGCCAGATCATCTGCTGCTCCGCGCTGCTCACCACCACCATGGGCGCCATGGGCGCGTCCCAGGGCGGTGGGCTGGCGCTGGCCTGCGCATCATTGGTGCCCCAGATCAAACGGGTGGCGCCCCAGTATCCCTCCCTTTCCGATTATAATCGTGTATGGCAAATGGATCTGGATGTTGACGCCTACCGGGAATTGCGGGACTATTTCAGAATGTTTGCCCCCCGCCATGAACGGGAACAGGCAATATTCGAGAAGCTGGGCTATATCGATATTCAGAACATGACCAAGTGGATCCGGGGAACGGTGCTGATGGCAACCGGACTGCTGGATACGATCTGCCCGCCCTCCACCCAGTTCGCGGCGTACAATAAGATCACGGCTCCCAAGTCCGTGGTTTTCTATCCGGATTACGGGCATGAGTGGCTGCCGGATCATGATGATGTTGTATTTCAATTCATGGCAGAGCTGAAAAAATAACGCAGCCGGAAGTACCGCGAAACGAAACCGCTTCGTTATGAACTTAATGGGAATGTCCGCTGTACGGCATGTTTGCGCGCCGCGGAGTATGTGATTTTTAACCAAAGCTTCCTATAAAAAGGCCGCCATTTCCGTTCCGGTGATGTGTCACCGGTTTCGGAAATGGCAGCCTTTTTTCACGCGGGGGAACAGGATATGTTTTCCCTGCCCCGGACACCGCAAACGATGCCCGGGGCAGGACAATCAGCCTTCAATGGCAATGAGCTTCTTCTCTTCCACAGTGGGCTGCTGCTTCTTGGGAACAAACAGGTACAGGGTGCCGTCCTGGAATCTGGCACGGATGTCCTCCTGGGTGACCTTGTCGCCGACATAGAAGGTCCGGCGCATGGAGCCGACGAAACGCTCCCGGCGCAGGTATCTGCCGTTTGTGTTGTCCTGCTCATTGCCGCGGTTAATGGTGGCGCTGATATACAGGTAGCCGTCCTTCAGCTCTGCGCTCAGGTTTTCCTTCTGGACGCCGGGCAGGTCGATGGCCATTTCAAAGCCCTGATCGGTCTCCCGGATGTCGGTGCACATGAGGCCCGTGGTGTTGTGGTTTCCGAAAGAGGAATCCACCAGTTCGTCAAACAGGTTTCTCGCGATTGCATAAGTTGTAAACATAAAAATTGCTCCTTTCAGCGTTTGGGGGGATTGTCCCCGGCAGGTTTGTTGTTTGATTATAGTATACCACATTTTTTAGCACTGTCAATGGGAGAGTGCTAAATTAATAATAGAATAATGTTAATTACAATAAATAAACATTATTAATAGAGGGCGAATGAATCTTTCGTCAATTGACTTTACGCGGCGAACAGATAAATTGGAATTTAGACTATCGGCTTTAGTAAGCAGATCGTGAAATTGTAATTCGT
>CAMCCS010000031.1 GCA_945873295.1 uncultured Clostridia bacterium | reverse complement strand
GTTCTTAAATGACACGTTGTTCGGGGGCCGTACGTTCCTCTGCAAATTCCAATTTGTCAGTGTGCTTACGAAAACCGATAGCCTGTTCAGGCCTTTATTAAGCTTCATAAAAAGCTGCCTGGAAATCATAATAAGCGGCACTCTTTTGTGCCAGAGTCCATGCTTTTTCCGGCAGCTGGTCCCAATTCGGCTGCCGGAGTTTCATATTGTGGCAGTCCGAACCCAGGAAGTTGATCTCCCGCCTGGAAAGCATGGACATTGCTTTATGCTGTGTTTTCCAATTTGAAAAGAAAGAAACGTTCGACTGCATCAAAACGCCGCAGTTTCGCAGATGGCTCCATATTTCCTTCGGCTGCATTGCCATATACCGCTCAATATGGGCCAAAACCACCGTCATGCCCCTGCGGTCATTCAGGGTGATCACATCCTCGATCATGTGATTCGACCAGTGGGAAAAAGGCATTTCCAACAGAAGGTAATCCGTTCCTTCGATCCGAAGGTCACAGACACCTTCCACTGTGCAAATTCCTTCAAAGTACTGCACTTCCGCGCCAAGGATTATTTCCGGCAATTCCGGCCATAAATACGGCTTTAGCTGGCGAAAGTTATGCTCGCGCCGCTTCAAAAAAACCGCCGGGCTGTTCTCATGGGCGTAAAAATGCGGGGTCAGAACCACGCCCTCGATCCCCTGCCTGGCTTCAGCCCGAAGCATAGAAAGGCTTTCGGATATACTCTGGCTTCCATCATCCATACAGGGCAGGATATGGGTATGAAAATCGATCATATTATGTTCCGGTCCCGCTGGATTCTTTTTGCTTGTAATAACCGTAGCGTTTATAATTCTTGCTCTGGGTATCGGCGCCTGTCATCACAAAGCCCAGAATCTTCGCCTCCACAAACCGAAGCTGCCGCACAGCCTCTTCCGCTGCCGCCCGGTTGCAGTAGTCCTGCCGCACCACAAGGATTACGCCGTTCAGGCTCTTCGATACGATGAGTGCGTCGGAAACGGCGGTAATCGGCGGAAGATCTACAATGATAATATCAAATACCTTTGCCATTGCATCGATCGTCATTGCAAAGTGCGCCGATCCCAGCAGCTCTGCCGGGTTCGGCGGCGTGCTGCCCGCTGTCACCACCCAGAGGTTCGGATTGAGGCCGGATTTCTGCAGAACATCATTGCCGCTGCACTGGCCCACCAGCAGATTGGTAAGGCCCGGCTTACTGTGCAGCTTCAGACGCTTGGCAATGGTAGGAAGGCGCAGATCCGCCTCAATCAGAACTACGTTTTTTCCTGTCTGCGCCATGGTATATGCAATATTGATAGAGGTCGTACTTTTGCCCTCGCCTTTCAGCGCGCTGGTCACGCCGATCACCCGGCACCCATCTCCCGCGGGAAGGCTGAATTCCAGATTGGTTCTCAGCAGCTTGTAGGCCTCCGCCGCCGCAAAGCTCAGATTTTCGCCGATGGTCTTCCGGCTCTCTTCCGGGGTCAGTACATCCCGATTCTTGTTTTTATTTCTCATAATTCCACTTACCTCGTCTTTTTCATCCGCTGCTCAGCGCTCTGGTAATAATCGTTTGTGCTGGTCGCCGACAGCAGATCGGGAATCACAGCCAAAACAGGGATGTCGTAGGTCTGGATCAGGTAATCAGAATCGTGGATCTGCTCATCCGTCAGTTCCATAATCACAACAATTCCGCAGGCCAAAACAAAGCCCAACATGGCCCCGATCAAGGCATTCTTCGACAGGCTGGGGGACGCCTTCTTAGCAGGCTCCACCGCGTAGTCCACAATACGCGCCGAACTGCCCTCCACAATCGCGGAGATTTTCTCCGGCAGGATCCGCGCAATCGTATTGGCCAGCATTTCCGCCTCTCTGGGGCTGGGGCTGGTGACTGTAATGCTGAAGACTTCCGTGGAATTCACAGACTGGGCAGAGATCATTTCTTTCAGCTCTTCGTATGTATAGGAGACGCCGGACTGCTCAATGACATCATTCAAGGTCGTGCGGGTACTCAGGATGACAGCATAGGTCTTAATCAGACTTTGCGCAGCAGTCAACTCGCCCTGACTGATACTCACTTTCGCGCCGCCGACGGAGATGTTGCTGCTGTTAACATACATCAGTGCTTCAGCCTTATACAGGGGCGTAACAAAAATTGCCGTGTAGGTAAGGGCAGCTCCGCCGAAAATCACCGCAGCCAACATAATTGCCCAAGCCCTGCGCCATAATGCTTTCGCAAGCTTGAGCAGATCAATTTCCATTTCATCATCGTTTCTGTTTTCCATCTTCCTTGTTCCTTTGCTGTTTAATAGTGGCCAGCCAAGCAGCCGGAGCGTTTGCCGCGGGGCGCAAACCTGCAAATACTGTCTTTTCTGTTTCGCTCCGCTACCATTCTCATATCTTTTACATAATACTCTGTTTTGCTATATAATTCAAGGGGAATTATTCGCCTTTTTTCGTTTTTTTCGTAACAGAAACAGAATCATTCTTCTGTCCCATCGGAAGAGCGTTTTCTTTGATTTGACAAAAACACTTTTGTCATATACAGGCAAAGGAAGCGGGGCGTTTTTCCTCAGCATCTTTTCTATGCGTAAATGGCATACAAATAAAGCCGGAGGTAAAAGGCCGGCTTTGTCTGTATGCTGTTTTTCAGATCGCTGCGTATTTTCCAAATTTATGCGATCGGCTTTGCGCAGTAAACAGATAAAATGGAGTTTGGCGCACTGGTGCGGCAGCACCATGGCTTCCCCCGGGGGGAAGCTGTCACCCAAATCGGCACTTCATAAGCCGATTTGGGTGACTGATGAGAAACGGCGAAATGTTCCGATTACGAATACAGCTCGTAAAAAGGTACAATCTGAAAGGCTGTACGTTCTTATTTGACTGCGTACCATACCAGAAAGTGCCGCTGTTCCTCATCCGCCCCTGCGGGGCACCTTCCCCCCGGGGGAAGGTATTGACCCGCCAAATGCCAATTTACCTTTTCTTTGCTTAAAATATACCTTGCAATATGTATCGAAACATTGTACAATATGTATTGTAAATGAACAACGGTTGGGCGAAAGCGGACAGAAGAATGATTCTGTCTGCTTTTTAACATATCAGGCAAAGCCGCTCTAAAATCTGACGGTGTTCCTGCCCGGATGAAAGCAGATAGATCCTGGTGGTTTCAATATTGGAATGCCCCAGCAAATCCGCAAGTTTCACAATATCCTGCTGCTCTGCGTAGAAGCTTCGGGCAAACAGATGCCGCAGGTTGTGGGGGAACACCTTACTGTCCGGCACTCCGGCACTGCGGCAAAGACGTTTCATCTGCGCCCAGACTTCCTTCCGGCTCATAACGTGTCCGGTTCGGGTCAGAAACAGCGGCCCTGTCGTAATCCTTTTTTCCTTTTGGTATTGCTTCAGACGGCTGCACAGCTTGTCCGGTAACAGTATCGTCCGGATTTTTCCTTTCAGGCGGATCCGGATAACCTTTTCGGCAACGGCTTCTGCCGTAACATAGGGAACCTCTGACACCCGAATGCCTGTGGATGCCATAAGCTGAAGCAGCAGCGCAAGCCGGGTGTCACTTTTTTTCTGTGCCGCAGCCACCAGCCGCTTGTATTCTTCACGGGTTAATTCCTTGTCCGAGGACGCGAAAACCCGGCGCTGAATATGCAGGGGCTTCACAACGCAATCCACCCAGCCGAAAAAACGGAAAAACCCGTTCAGCGCGGCAAGTGTGGTGTTGACACTGGCAGGCGCAAAATGCTGTGCCAAAAGCTCTTTGTATTGGATAACGCTCACTTTGTCAACACCGCTTCCCGCAGGGAGGTATTGAACGAAACGTTCCAGCGCATGCCCATATTTTTCAATTGTTGCCGCGCTTCGTTCCTGCTCAACCAAATAATTCATGAATTTTTGAATGTTTTCTTGTTCTATTTTGTGCATTGAATTTCCCTCCGGTTTTTCATATATGCTTATCGGATTAACGCAGCAGTGGAGAAAATTGGAATTTGCCCGCAGGGCGGGCGGCCAAGTCGTGCGGTAGATTGGTGTAGTCGTTTCTGCCCTGCGCCGCTCGGTATCGTTCCGTGGTGCGGTGGCGGGGTGCCGACTTCCCGGTCATTGCGATAAAGTAGCGCACACTGGCGTGGCAATCTCCCTCGAATTTCCGAATCACAGACGCCACACTCCGTAGGGGCGCTCATTGAGCGCCCGGCAGGGAAAGGTGACCTATTCGTATTTCTTTCGGCGAAAAGGTGCCATTTGATGGGAATTTATGCCGGAATTCGGTGCGTTTTCGCGGGCAGTCAATGACCGCCCCTACAAAGATGGTACGATACCGAGCGGGTCAGGGAAAAAACGACAACACAAATCCGGCGCACGACAGGCCTGCGGCGCTGCCGCCGATACCGAGCGGGTGGTGCTGCACGCAGTGAATCAAAATCCCAATGATTGCCGGGGGCAATCATACCACAATTAAAAGGGCAAAAGCGATTATAGACCAGGTTCGTCACGACTTGGGTCCGGGCCCTGCCCGGCGGGCGGTCAATGACCGCCCCTACGAATGGATGACGATGAGCTGCCTGGAATTCGATGGAGATTCCCACACCACTTAAGCGGACTGGTTCGGAATGACTCGTTGTTCGATGCCCTGACTTACCTCTGCTAATTCCCAATTTATCTGATTGCTGAATGAACCCGATATGCATATTTTCATATTTGAAATAGTATACACAAAACAGAAAAAATGAAACCAGAATTGCCTGATTCTCTTTCCCTTTTCTTCTGCATTCTTTTTCTGCTTCCTTGGCATAAAAATGCTCCCTCCATGATAACAGTGTTTTTCCCCTGCCACTCATAGAGGGAGCATTCTGGAAATCAAAAATTCCATCAGCACCTCCGATGCATCCTTGCTTCAAAGTCCGGAAACCCTGAGCCTCTATGAGGAACAGCTGGACAGGGAACGCCGCTACCTCGATAAGTTGGCGGAAGAGCTCGACCGCGCAGAGCGTGAATATGTCGATGCCATCCAGGCAAAAGCAGATTCGCTTGCTGCCTATACAAACGCGGAACGGGCGTATCAGGCGGCAGAGGCAGCGTTGGAGACGGCAAAACAGCCGTTACAGAGCGCGGATACCCCGTGGAGTGAAGCCAAAACTTATGTGCGTCCCTTCGAAGGGGCTGTAGACAGCGCCAAAAAAGCTGTGGAAGAGTCTGAACGTGCCATAGATGAAAAAAATAGACGGGGAGCCGCTAATGCGGCGGTGTTTTCTGCGGAAGTAGAGGTATATTCCGCGCAAAATGCGGTGAATGCTGCACAGGCTGCTGTTGACAGCGCTGATCCGAATTCAGAGGGATATGCTGATCTTCTGGAAGCTTTGAAGAAAGCACAGAGTACCCAGGAAATTATGGCACTGGAACCAAAGCACATTGAAGAAGATGGTTCCTGCATCCATATCCGCCAGGCAGTCACGATGGTGAAGGGGTCTCCCGAAATCGGTCCGCCAAAGACCAAGACCAGCTACCGGGACATTCCGGTTCCGTCCCATCTCCGGGAAATTGCCAAGGAATTCCGAAATACCTCCGAGCAATTCATCTGGCATGGAGAGGATGTCCCGATTTGCAATCCGAGCGTATTCCGCAAGCACTTTAAGAAAGCATTAATCGCCGCAGGAAAAGTCAGGCTTCTTTCCCCACATTGCTGCCGTCACACTTATGTTTCGCAGCTTCAGGCACAGGGCGTACCGCTGGAAACCATTCAGAGCCTGACAGGGCATGCGGATGTGGATATGACGGAACACTATCTGCACGTTCAGAAAGAGGTTAAGGAAGATGCAGCACAGAAACTGGATTCGCTTTTCAAAAAAGGAAAACCGACCCTTCACATTGCGTAAAAAGGCCAGTTCATGTACAATTCAAGTACGGTGGATTTTAGAGAGATAAAAACGCAAGAAAAAACGTCTGAAATCAATTGATTTCAGACGTTTTTCAGCTCTCTCACGAACTTTCTTGGTGGAGATAAGCGGGATCGAACCGCGTAAGCTTTGAATGCCATTCAAGCGCTCTCCCAAAGCTGATGCTTACATACCCCCGTGATCCTCAAATTCCGAGGATCATGGGGGCGTTTTGCGTGATGCACATTTAATGAAGTGCAAACACTGGCTGTTTACTGCCAAGATGCTGTCCGGTGTTTGGGTCCGTCCCATGATCGGAAGTAACCGTGATTCTGTGAGATGTTGTTAAAAGTCTGGCAAGCACCTGTGCATCAACTCGTTTCAGAAATTCCCTTTTTTCCATCGGCTTTTTTCGGTGAGCTGCCTCGTCGGCTCCGTTGATATGCAAAAGAACAAAGGGGTATTCCTGTACCGCCTGCAAGGCAGCGTCCACCTTTGCGTTAATATCTGTATCTGTATCTCCGGTTGCACCTGAGACAGGTATCAAATCCATCTCAAGTGCTTTCGCAATTCCTTTTACGATTCCCTTCCCGCACACCACGGCGGCAGTCTTGGGAAACGGACTCAGTTTTACGGGAACAGATTGTCCCCAGAGTGCCATAAACCGGTCTTCAGATAAACATTGCCGGAAAACATCCTCGAGAACATCCAATCCTTCGGGCACCAGATCCGCCGCTTTTTCTGTGGTGCAGCTGCTTGGCAGGTATGTAGATAGTTCGTCAATCCGATCTGCCAGATGCGGAAATACCAACAGGCTTTTATATTGCCCCAGATAATAATAGCGAAAGAGATGATTTCCCAATTCTTTTGGTGCATCACAGGGAAGGGTAAACCGACCCGTTCTGTCCAGATGATACCAGCTTCCCCGCAGAATCAAGTCGTCCTGGCATACGGATATTCCGCTTCCCAACGCTTCGACATAGCCTCGCAGATCCTTGGGAACATCGGTGACACCGAGAAGATGAAGGACACAGTTGAGTGTTTCCGGTTCGCCGCCCAAGGTATGATCCTGATAACCCATCAGCCGCATGGAAGCAAGGTTCGGATAATCCGCGGTGCAAAATGTCGGTTCCGTCATGCCGTCTATGATACAGAGAATCTCTGCCATATCCTTATTCCCCATGACGGTTCTGCTTTGCCAGTGCCGAAATCTCCGGGAATTTGGATAGGACATATTCATAACCGCCGGAGCTGTGGGGAATCAGGCAGTTGGTACAGTCCTTGATTCCCCTTTCTGTATAACGACAATTTCCGCCGCACCGGTCACCCAGCGCGTACAGCGGGCAGTAGCAGAACAGGCAGTTAAAATCTTCCGCTGAACCTTTGTGGCAGGGAAAGTACTTACACGCCCGGTTCTGGAAAAAGCTATGATCGTTTTGCTTCATGGGTTTGCTCCCCTCTCGATTTATACTTCCCGGTTGATGACGCGGTAGACAAGCTCCATGTCCAGCCCGCCCCGGACAGCATCGGCAAGCATATTATATTGGCGCTCCTTATATTCCTGCAGGTCAAAGGTGCCTAAAGCGGAAAAGTCAAGCCCCTTTTTGGCGCAAAGCGCTTTCAGAATCCCATCGCTCACGCCGGGGGCATCGAAAACGCCGTGGATGTAGCTGCCGTAAACGTTGCTCCGTCCCTGTAAGGGAGGCTTTTTTTCCTGGCTGCAGCCCATGTGGATTTCATAGCCGGTGTAGTCCATTCCGTTTAGGCCGGACAGCAGCCCGGTCACACCGTCAAAGGTTCCGGCCACCTGGGTCTGCACCTTTTCTCCAAGGAAAACCGTGTCCATGTCCAGCAGCCCCAGGCCCTGAATTTCGGTGGTTTCGGCAGCCTCCACCCGATCAGGGTCGGAGATCCTGCGGCCCAGCATCTGGTAGCCCCCGCAGATGCCGAATATCAGGGTTCCTGCTGATGCCGCCTTCAGAATCGCAGCCTCCAGGCCGGACTGGCGAAGCCATTTCAGGTCGGCAATGGTGCTTTTTGTGCCGGGAATCAGGATCATATCCGGGCTGTGCAGGTCCGCGACCCGCTCCACATAGCGCAGCGATACATTGGCGTACCGCTCAAAGGGGGCAAAATCCGTGAAGTTGGAAATCCGCGGAAGGCGGATCACCGCAATGTCCAGGAGCTTACGCTCCGTGGTTCTGGCAAACCGCTCGGTGAGACTGTCCTCATCGTCAATGTCCACATGGGTATAGGGGATAACCCCTGCCACCGGAACGCCGCAGAGCTCCTCCAGAATCCGGATGCCCGGCTCCAGGATGGATCGATCTCCCCGGAATTTGTTCACGACGGTGCCTTTGATTCGCTTTTGTTCATCCTCTTCCAGCAGGGCCACGGTTCCATAGAGCTGGGCAAAGACACCGCCCCGGTCAATATCACCCACCAGCAGCACCGGGGCATCCACCAGCTTGGCAAGGCCCATATTCACAATGTCTTCCTGCTTCAGGTTGATTTCCGCCGGGCTTCCCGCACCCTCGATGACGATGATGTCGTATTCGGAGGCCAGACTGTTGTAGGCCTCCAGAATGGCAGGGATGTATTCCCGCTTCCTGCGGTAATACTCCATGGCCCGCATATTGCCCTGAACCTGTCCGGCAATGATGACCTGACTGCCCACATCGGTGGTGGGCTTCAGCAAAATGGGATTCATCCGCACATCCGGTTCAATACCGGCGGCTTCCGCCTGTACTACCTGGGCCCGGCCCATCTCGCCGCCGTCTTTGGTAATGAAGGAGTTTAGGGCCATGTTCTGACTTTTGAAGGGCGCCACCCGATAGCCGTCCTGACTGAGAATGCGGCAAAGCCCCGCGCACAACAGGCTTTTTCCTGCGTTGGACATGGTGCCCTGAATCATGATATTTTTTGCCATGTGCATACCTCTTTCATTGCCCGGATCAGGCACTCATTTTCCCCATGGAGCCGCACCGCAATCCGATACCAGCCGGTCCCCAAACCATGATAGTTACCGCAGCTGCGAATGGCGATGCCCTGTTTGCGAAGCTGTTCCCACAAATCCTGACTCCCCTGGAACAGCAGGTAATTGGCCTTGGAGGGGCAGACCCAGAAGCCCAGCGCTTCCAGCTGACTTTGCAGCCATTGCCGCTCAACAGGGATCAGCGCCCTGGTTCTCTGCAAAAATGCACGCTCATGGAGCGCCGCCACTCCCGCAGACTGGGCCAAAGTCGACACATTCCAGGGCTGAACGGTGTGAGACATCTCCTCCAGCAGCTGCCCCTGGGCGCACAGGCAATAGCCCAGCCGTACCCCCGCCATGCCGTAGCTCTTGGTAAACGCCTTCAAAATAAAAAGATTCGGATGCTCCCCCAGGTGGGATTTCAGACTGACGCCGTCATCGGATAAATCCAGAAAGCATTCGTCCACAAACAGGCAGGTGCCCTGTTCTTCACACACATCCAGAATTTTCTCCAGCAACGGCAGGCCAATCACCTGGCCGGTGGGGTTGTTGGGATTGCAGAGGAACAGCACATCCGGGCGGCTGCGCTCTAACGCCGGAAGAAAATCCTCTGTCAGAGAAAAATAATTCTCCTTTTTTAGGGAATACCGCTCCACCTGGCAGCCCACCCGTTCCAGTGCCAGGGAGTATTCCGAAAATGTGGGGGCCAGCTCCATGGCCCGCCCAGGCCGCAGGGCTTCACAATAGGAATAAATCAGCTCCGCCGCGCCGCTGCCGCAGAGGATCCAGTCCTTGGGGGCGGATTCAAATTCCGAGATGGTTTTCACCAGCTCCCGGCAATAGGGGTCGGGGTACTGGCGTACCCGGGGCAAAGCGGCAGTTATGGCGTCCAGCACGCCCTGGGGGGTGCCGTAAGGGTTGGTATTTGCGGAGAAATCCAGTTGAATTTCTCCATCATAAACATCTCCCCCATGGAGATTTGTGGTATGATATAGCATATTAATTCCTCAAAGGATGATGATTCCTTTCACCAATGCGCAAAGCAGCAGGGTCACAAACGCGGTCATGTACAAAAGCCGACAGGTGAGAATAATATCCCGGTGGGTAATCTCCCTGGCAGCATCGCCGATGTATTTCTTCTTGTGCAGCACCCCGTGGTACCAGGCGTCTCCCGCCAGCCGCACCCCCAGGAGCCCGGCGCAAACCGACTCGGTCTGGGCGGAGTTGGGGCTTGCGTGGTTGAAGCGATCCCGCCGGAAAATCCGCCAGCCGTTTTTCCCATCTAAGCCCAGAAGGAAACCAGCCGCGATCATCAGCAGCGCTGACAGGCGTGAGGGAATAAAATTTGCCAGGTCGTCCATTTTGGCAGGAACCAAGCCGATATTTTTGTACGGCGGCTCTACATAGCCCAGCATGGAGTCCATGGTGTTGACGGCCTTGTAGAAAAATCCCAGAGGCGCGCCGCCCAGGGCAAGAAACAGCATCGGTGCCACAACGCCATCGGAGGTATTCTCTGCCACAGTCTCCACGGCGGCTCGGGTCACCCCGGCGTCATCCAGCCGGGCGGTGTCCCGGCCCACGATCATGGAAACCGCGTGGCGGGATTTTTCCAAATCTCCGCTTTCCAGGGCCGTATAGACTTTCATGGACTCGTCCTTCAGGGCTTTGGTGGCCAGAATCTGCCAGCACATGATGCTCTCCCCCGTCAGCCGAAGCCAGGGGCTGATCCTATGGCAAAGGTACAGGATTCCGGCAGGAAGGGCTGTGCAGATAACGACCACCAGTACCCAAAGCACCCCGCCCGCAGCGATTTCCCCTCTGTCGGTTTTGGGGAACATTTGCCGCAGCCCCTTTTCCAAAAAAGAGATCAGTTTCCCGATTCCCACCACCGGGTGGGGGATGCTGTGGGGATCCCCGATCAGCAGATCGATGCCAAAACCAATCAAAAGGGCAAATAAAGACCATTTCACGCCCGGTCACCTCCAGAGTGCATGGTGAAAATAGAAACGGGGTTCTGTCCCATCATCAGGTGATACCCTCCGGCCTTCCGGTCTCTGGCGACACTCATGCTGACCGCTTCCGTTTCGGTAAAAGGAAACGCCCTCATGCAGTCCGTCAGCTCCCCAATGGACTCCAAAGAAATGGCAGTAGCCACAATGCGGGCATGGGGATTTTTCTCCAATACCAGAGTCAGGATCCCCCGCAGATTGCCGCCGCTGCCGCCGATAAACACATGGGTGGGAGCGGGCAGCGCCTCACAGACCTCCGGTGCAAGTCCTGAAACCACTGTCAGGTTCTCGGCAGAAAGCGCTTTTCTGTTTTCCTCCAGCAGCTTCAGAGCAGTGTCCTTCCGCTCAATGGCATACACCCAGCCCCGTTTTGCCTGTAATGCCATTTCACTGGCAACAGAGCCGGTTCCCGCGCCCACATCCCAGCAGACAGCGTTCTCCGTCAGCTGCAGCTTGGAAAGCGCCACGGCACGGACCTCGCTTTTCGTCATGGGTACTTTTTCCTCCCGGAGAAAAACGGCATCCGGCAACCCGTGGGTCACAACAGCATCAGGCGCATCGTTTTCGATCAGCGCGACACTCAGGCTTTCATAAGTTCCTTCCGCCAGGGATGCTGCCGTACCGCTGATGATCTTTTCGTCCGGGTAGCTCAGCCGCTGCCCCACATGGACGGTCACACTTCCCAGCCCCGCACGCGTCAGATTTCCACACAGCCGTCCGATTCCGTTTTCGCCGCCCACCAGAGCAAACACCCGGCGATGGGCGCGAACATCGGGGACAATATTATGGTCCCTCCCGTGAAGGCTCACGGCATACACATCCTCGTAGGAGGTTTGCAGTCTGGCGCACAGGGTCACAAGAGAACTCAGACCCGGAATCACCTGTGTCTTCCAGCCGTTCAGCACTGGCAGCAGCTTCTTCGCGCCGCTGAAAAAACCCGCGTCCCCGGACATCACCACGGCAAACCGCCGGTATTCCCGGTGGGCAGTGATGAAGTCCGCAATTGCCTGGGGGGCAATGGCGCTGTACACAGCCTGCCCCGGTACTGCCACTGCGTCCAGCATCCGCCCGGCGCCGATCAGGCAGTCGGCATTTCGAATCGCCGTCTCCGCTTCCGCGGTCATGGCCCCCCGGTTCCCCGGACCCAGGCTTACGATGCTGACATCGGGTGTCCAGGTACAGCCAAATCGTTTACATAACATATCAATCACTTGGGAATAATCCGCTCCATCCTGCTGGGGCGGACGGCCAATGACCACCATCCGGGCACCGGCTTTGCGGGCAGCGACGGCTTTGGCTTCAAAGCCCCCCGCATCCCCGCCATCCTTTGTGACCAGCCATTTTGCGTTGGCAAAACGAAGCATTGCCGCATTCATCTCCTGAGAAAAGGGCCCCTGCATGGCGATTGTTTGGGCTGGCTTCAGCCCCGCGCTGCGGCAGCTTTCCAGGGAGCTTTCCATAGGCAGTACCCGGGCGTAGACCCGCTCCCCGAAACCAGGCAGGTCGGCAAAAGATGCCAGTTCTTTGCTTCCCGTGGTCAGAAGGATGTTCCCTTGGG
The DNA here is from genome assembly GCA_945873295.1 of uncultured Clostridia bacterium. Lineage (GTDB taxonomy): Bacteria > Bacillota > Clostridia > Oscillospirales > Oscillospiraceae > Faecousia. Next base: position 2,843 of record CAMCCS010000031.1, on the reverse strand, counting down.
TGGCACTGAGGAAGTCCACGGCAGCGGCAACATTCTCCACATACACCGCATCCTCCGGGATTGCGGAAGCCCCCCTGAGCAGCCGCAGATACTCCGTTCCCGTTTGCGCGCAGGCGCTCCCGATGCTCCGGGTAATGGATGCAGCATAGGGGTGGGTCGCATCGATCACCAGATCAAATCCATTTTCCTGCAGCATGGTGATGATTTCATTGATTGGGAGCCTCTTTGCGGAGACGGTCAAGTTTTCCGCTGAGGGCAGCAGGGTTTCCCCATATTCCGTTGCCACACAGGCCATGACGGAAACAGCCTGGGTGCTTAAGAACTCAATCAGCTCCCGCCCCTCCGTGGTTCCGGCAAAGACACAGATTTTATACATCCCGGTATCCCCTCGGTGTTACCATTTTTTCGCCAATGGATTTGGTCATGCTGTTGCCGATGAATACGGTGCAGAACATATCCACGGGAGCGGTGCCCAGCTCCGACAGCGTCAGCAGCCGGCTGCTTTCACCCTCCCGGCCGATCCGGCTGGCAATGCCGCAGACCCGATCCCCGGGCAGCTGCCGCAGCAGGATGTCGCAGGCACGGCGCAGGTGATCCGGCCGTCCGTGGCTGGCGGGGTTATAGAGCACAATGGAGAGATCTGCCTGAGCGGCGTTCTCCAGCCGTTTTTCGATCTTCTCCCAGGGGGTCAGCCGGTCGCTGAGGCTGATGACCGCGAAATCGTGGGTCAGAGGGGCACCCAGAAGCGCAGCGCCGCTGCAAGCCGCAGTCAGACCGGGGATCACCTGGATTTCCGGGTCAGGGCTTTCCCCACGCAGCTCATAAATCAGGGCCGCCATGCCGTAGATGCCGCTGTCGCCGGAGCACACCATGGCCACATTCTTCCCCTCCCAGGCCAGACCCAATGCCATCTGGCAGCGTTTCACCTCCTGGGTCATGGGGGTAGTCAGAAATTCCTTGCCCGGATACCGCTCCTTCACCAGATCCACATACACATGGTAGCCAATTATTACATCACAGTTCTTTAGAGCCCGGTCGGCTCCCACCGTCATATTCTCATAATCACCGGGGCCGATGCCCACAACCGCTACTTTACGCAAAACATACCTCCCAATGTTCCTGTGCAATGGCAACGGTGACACCGTCCATTGCGGTTTTTCTTACAAGCAGCGTTTCCGCTCCAATCATCGCCGCCCGTTCACATACATTGTCCACCCCGGTTACCCGCAGTACACGTTCTGACGCGGTAAATTCGCCGGGAACAGCCTGCAGCTCCCCGGCGGAGTAGAAGACAGCGGGAAGCTCCCATTTTTTACAGAATTCCAGCAGCCCGGCTTCATCCGCTTTTAAGTCAATGGACGCTACCTGCCGGATGGCCTTAGGGTGAATGCCATGCTCCCGGAAAACCTGATTTACTGTCGACTCGATGGCCTCACAGGACGTTCCCCGGCGGCAGCCGATGCCCAGATGCAGCACCGGCGGCACCAGCAGCAGGGTTTCGTCAAAGGGTTCCCGCTTTCCGCAGGAAATGCAGATTCCGATTTCTCCGGACGTTCCTTCCACCGTGCCGCCGGGCAAAGGGGTTACCATGGGAAAATCCGAGCAGATTGGCACGGTTGCTTCCAGAATCCGGGCGGAGACGTGCTTCGCGGCAGAAAGGCTGGCGATATGCAGCCCATGGCTTGCCGCCCAGGCATCCACAGAAAATTTTTGGTGGATGTCCGTAGCAGTGGTAATCACCGGGGTCGCCCCCAGGAAATCCGCCAGTTCCATTGCCAGCGCATTTGCTCCGCCAATATGTCCGGAAAGCAGAGGAACCGTGAATCTTGCCAGCTCATCCACGGCAATAACCGCCGGATCCGTCAGCTTGCTTTTTACATGTGGCGCGATTTCCCGGACGGCGATGCCGCAGGAGCCGACAAAAATCAAAGCGTCCGCCCAGTCAAACAGCGGGCCATAAAAGGACGGCGACGGACGCTGAATGGGGGCAAAGCCCGCTTCCGAAAACCGCTCCATGGTAAATACCTGAATCTCATTGCCCTTGAAGTGTTCCAATACTCTGCGGGCGGTTTTACAGCCCTGACGACTGTATGCAAACAGGGCGATTTTCATTGGCTGGCCTCCCGGAATTCTGTGGAAAAATCCGGGGCGTACAGGCGGCTGCGTTCATAACGGTCACCCAGGCAGTCACCCACGATAATAAGCGCTGTCTTGGTAAGATGATTTTCCGTCACCGTCCGGTGCAGGGTCTCCACGGTGCAGCGCAAAATTTTTTCTTCCGGCCAGGTGGCCTTGTAAACCACTGCCACGGGCGTGCTGCCGGGATAACCGCCTTCCAGCAGCTCCCTTTGCAGCTTTTCTGTCAGGCCGGTGCTGAGAAACAGCACCATGGTGGCCTGATGGGATGCCAGTTCCCGGATGGACTGTCCCTCCGGCACCGGTGTCCTGCCCGCCGCCCGGGTGATGATAACGGTCTGACTCACATCCGGCAAAGTGTACTCCGCCCGCAGGGAGGACGCCGCCCCGCAGAAGGCGCTGACGCCGGGGCAGACATCGTAGGCAATGCCCAGTTCATCCAGCTCGTCAAACTGCTCCCGCACCGCGCCGTAGATACTGGAATCACCGGTATGCAGCCGGACGGTGGTTTTTCCCTGGGCTTCGGCACTCCTGATCACTTCCAGCACCTGTTCCAGGGTCATTTCCGCGCTGTTATAAACCTCACAGCCCTGGCTTGTATAGTCCAAAAGCTCCGGGTTGACCAAAGACCCCGCGTAAATCACCACGTCCGCTTCCGCCAGCAGTCTTGCGCCTCTGACTGTGATCAAATCTACCGCGCCGCTTCC
>CAMCCS010000030.1 GCA_945873295.1 uncultured Clostridia bacterium | reverse complement strand
TCGTTCTATTTGACAGGTATTTCAAAAGAATCGCAGAATTGCCCGGTTCCTTTTTTTAGGGCTTCTCCTATATAATATAGGTAACCGGGGAGCACTCCCCAAAATCAAAAAGGAGAAGATGTATCATGAAAAAACTGCTTGCGCTGCTGCTGGCTGCCTGCATGATCCTGTCTCTGGCCGCCTGTGCCGATTCCAAGGAGCCCGTCCGGGACGATCCCGCTCCCGCTACCGAAGCTCCCAAGGAGACTGAGGCACCCGTCGAGACGGAACCCGCTGTAGAAGAGCCCAAGGATTACTCCGGCTACACCATCCGGATTTACTCCAACTCCAACACCACCGAGCGTACCACCTGGCTGATCAACGAAGCCAAGGACGCCGGCTTCACCATCTCCATTGACGACAACTCCGTCATCTCCGGCGACGACAAGGCCATCCAGGCCGCCAACGAGAACAAGGACGGCGACATCCTCTTCGGCCTCAACGAGACCCGTTGGAGCCAGGTCGTCAAGGGCCAGTACGAGAACCTGTCCCTGGTGGACTGGACTCCCTCCTGGGCTGACCAGGTGGGCGAGTACGCTTACCCCGGCCAGGCCTACGGCCTCGTCATCCAGAACGTGCTGATGCTGTACCGGACCGATGATCTGGGCACCAAGGGCGAGGAGCTCCACTTCCAGCACTGGGCTGACATCGTGGACTGCGGCTACACCTGGTACCGTCAGAACAAGGTCGGCGGCACCACCAACTCCAACATCAACTCCGCCATGCTCTATGCCTTTACCGATCCTGCCTCTCCCGCCGGCGGCATTACCGTGGACGGCTGGAAGACCCTGTGGAAGTACTGCGAGGGCGGTAAGTTCGGCGGCGACGACTACAAGTACGGCTTCGATCCTCTGAACAAGGGCGATGTCCAGGTCTCCACCTTCTATTCCTCCTCCCTGTACGGCAAGATCGACGCCGCGGCTGAGAGCTCTGCCAACCCGCTGAAGGGCACCATGGAGCCTGAGAACTGGGCTCTCGTGGACATCGACGACGGCACCTACTACATCGCTGAGTACATCGGCATCCTGGACAAAGCCGGACGGACCGAGGAGCAGACCGAGGCTGTCAAGGCCTTTGCCGAGTGGTTCGGCTCCGCGGAAGTCCAGGCTGCCTGGGGCGACGAGTTCGACTCCTATCCCTGCAACCAGGGCGCTGCCTCCATCCTGTACCCCGACGGCGTACCCGCCATCTACACCCTGAAGAACTTTGCCCGCTCCACCGTGGAGGGCACCGATCTGACCTACGCCGAGTATGTTGCTGCCCACAGCGCCGAGTGGACCAACATCATGACCAACCTGGGCTTCTTCTGGAAGGATGACGCTTCCGCCTCTGCCGAGCCCGATTGGGACAACCTGGATTGGGCCGCACTTACCCAGTCTGCCGGTTAATCCTTTCCGCATCCATTGGCGAGCCGGTTCCCCCGGCTCGCCATCGGTTTATTTGAATATAGAAAATTATGCTTATCGGGGCAGCAAGGCAAACAGACAAATTGGTATTTGACGAGGGAAGTCAAGGCATCGAACAACATTGTCATTCCGAACCAGCGCGCACGCTGGTGTGGGAATCTCCATCGAATTCCGGGCAGCCCATCGTCATACAGACTGTTCTATCCTGCCGTTTCCCGGAGTTCATCCACGAGAAATGGTACTTCTATCCAGGAGATTGCCACACCAGTCTGCGGACTGGTTCGCAATGACCGGGAATTCGTCAAATTCCTATTTATCTGTTTCTCGCATAAATCCGATATGCACTTAAAAAGAAGCCTACGAACAAGAAAGGGTGCCGCCGCATGAAAGAGAAAATGATCCAGCTGGAAAATATCGTGGTCCGCTTCGGAAACTTTGAGGCCCTGCACAATATCAATGTGGATGTGCGCGAGGGGGAGTTCTTTACCTTCCTTGGCCCCTCCGGCTGCGGTAAGACTACCACCCTGCGCACCATTACCGGCTTTATTGACCCGGTTTCCGGGTCCGTCCGGGTCAAGGACCGGGACATTACCCACGTTCCCATCGAGGACCGGAACATCGGCATCGTATTTCAGAGCTATGCCCTGTTCCCCACCATGACCGTTTACGACAATATCGCTTTTGGCCTGAAAGTAAAGAAGCTGAAAAAACCGGAGATTGACAAGCGGGTCCGGGAGATTGCCAAAAAGGTGGATCTTTCCGACGAGCAGCTTCAAAAGGCCGTGTCCCAGCTCTCCGGCGGACAGCAGCAGCGGGTAGCCATTGCCCGGGCGCTGGTCACCGGCCCTGCCATCATCTGCATGGACGAGCCCCTTTCCAACCTGGATGCCAAGCTCCGGGTCCAGCTGCGCAATGAGCTGAAGCGGATGCAGAAGGAATTCGGCATCACTACTATCTATGTCACCCACGACCAGGAGGAGGCCCTGACCCTCTCCGACCGGATCGCGGTATTCAACAAGGGCTACATCGAGCAGATCGGCACCCCCAACGAAGTCTATAACCACTCCGCCACGGAGTTTGTGTGCAATTTCATCGGCGACATCAACCGCCTGGGCGAGGAAGTCAGCCGTGCCCTGGGCGCGGATCCCAAAATGCACAACTATATCCGCCTGGAACGGATCCATGTGAACGTGCCCCCCAAGGAAACCGACGTGGTCCTGGAGGGCAGGGTGGAAAGCCGTGAGTACTACGGCCTGTACATCAAGTATTACATCAATCTGGGCAGCCAGGTCATCAAGGTCATCGAGAAAAACGACGGCATTAACATCTATGAGCCCGGTGAAACCGTGAAAGCGGTGCTGAATCCCCGGGATGTGATGGCCTATCCTCCCACACAGGAGGCGGATGCCCAATGAAGAAAAAGCCCATCCGCCTGGGCAGGGATTTCATCCCCAAGGCCATAGGCTTTATCCTGTACCTGTACCTCTTCGTTGGCTTCATGCTGGTGCCCTGCTTCAATACCCTGACCAGTGTTTTTACCACGGTGAGCCCCGACGGCAGCCGGGACCCCTTCGCGGTCATCCGGTTCTTCTTCGCGGGCAGCATGGGCAGGTATGTGTGGAATTCCCTGAAGCTTGCGGTGTGCCTGGTGGTCACCGTGAACATTGTGGGCGTGTCCATTGTGCTGCTGACGGAGTATTTTGACATCAAGGGCGCGAAAATTCTCCGGCTGGGTTACATGACCACCATGATCTACTCCGGCGTGGCCCTGGTTACCGGGTATCTGTTCCTGTATGACAGCGACGGCATCATCACGAGCCAGCTGGTGAAGATATTCCCCAACATGAACAAGGACTGGTTTTCCGGCTTCCGGGCGGTGCTGTTTACCATGACCTTCGCCTGTACCAGTAACCACGCATTGTTTCTGCGCAACGCCATCCGGGGCATCGACTACAACACCGTGGAGGCCGCCCGGAACATGGGCGCCAAGCCTTTCAAGGTGCTGCTGAAAGTGGTATTTCCCACCCTGGTGCCCACCATGTTCTCCCTCACCGTCATGACCTTTATCACCGGCCTGTGCGCCATGTCCGCCCCCACGCTGCTGGGCTACGACTCCATCAACCCGGAGATTGTCCGCCTGGCAGGCTCGTCGACCGCGGATGAGGCATTCCCCCAGGCCCGGGCGGCGCTGCTGTCGGTGATCCTTGCCATCTTTACCATTGTCCTGCTTACGGTGCTGACGGCCTACGAATCCAAGGGCCACTACCTGTCCGTATCCAAGACAAAGGCAAAGCTCCAAAAGCAGAAGATCACGAGTAAGGTCGGCAATATCTTTGCCCATATCTATGCCTATGTTCTCTTCATCATCTACATGACCCCCGTGGTCATGATCGTCCTGTTCTCCTTCCAGACCTATAAAGCCATCCGGATGAAGACCCTGGACCTGACCTCCTGGACCATGCTCAACTTCTTCGGCTCCCGGGACTACGAGTATCTGACCTCCCGGGGCACCTACAAGCTGCGCAAGGGGGCAATCTCCGGCCTGTTCTCCAATGAGGCCACTCTGGGGGGCATCAAGCTCAGCTTTGTGATGTCCGCGTTGGCGGCGGCTCTTGCCTGTATCATCGTGGTGGTGGCCTGCAACTTCATTTTCAAGAACCGGAAGAAGATCAGCGGCAAGGTTCTGGAATACAGCCTGCTCTTCCCCTGGCTGCTGCCCACCATCCTGATCTGCTACTCCTACCGGACCTTCTTCAATACCGAGAGCGTGTTTTACGTGGGCGGCAGGAATCTGTACTACGCCCAGAACGTGCGGCTGCTGATTGTCATGGCCTATACCGTGACCAAGCTGCCGTTCTCCCTGCGGATGATCAAGGCCAGCTTCTATGCCATCGACGAGGAGCTGGAGGACGCGGCCCGGAACCTGGGCTCCAGTCCCGTGCTGACTTTCCTCAAGGTCAAGCTGCCCATTATCCTGCCCAGCGTGATGGCGGTGTTCGCCCTGAACTTTAACGCATTGTTTACGGAGTATGATATGTCCGCCACCTTTGCCAGCTCCTACGGCACCACCTACGCCATGGTCATCCAGAGCATGTGCGCCGAGGAGGGCATGTATGGCTATAATGTCAACGCCTCCGGACGGCGGTGCGCCAGTACCGTATTTATCATGATTGTATCCGGCATTATCCTGTATCTGGTCTACGGCGTGGGCAGCCGGGATCTGGGTGAGCGGCTGGAAATCCGGGACCGCCGCCGGAAGCAGCGGGAGAAGCTTGCCGGACTGTTCCGAAAGAAAGAATTGGAGCGTGCTGTAAAATGATTCGTAACATTGTGTTTGATATGGGACAGGTGCTGATCCACTGGACCCCCCATCTTCTGCTGACCCCCTTTCACCTGACCCCGGAGGAGGAGGATATGGTCCTGCGGGAGCTGTTTCAAAGTGTGGAATGGGTTAAGCTGGACCGGGGCAGCATGACCCCCGGAGAGGCCATCCAAGCCGTCTGCCCCAGACTGCCGGAGAGCCTGCATCCCTGCGTCCGGGAGGTAGTCACCCGCTGGGATGCCTGGACGCTGGTGCCCATGGAGGGCATGGCGGCGCTGCTGGGCGAGCTGAAAGAGCTGGGAATGCACATCTATCTGCTGTCCAACGCCAATCGAAAGCTGCGGGAATACTTCCCCCGGATTCCCGGGTCGGAATACTTTGACGGTCTGATGGTGTCGGCGGAGGAACGGCTCCTGAAGCCCCAGCACGAGATTTTTGAGGCGTTGCTGTCCCGGTTCGGTCTGAAAGCGGAGGAGTGCTTCTTTGTGGACGATGCTCCCGCCAATGTGGAGGGGGCTATGGAAGCGGGCCTTTCCGGTACGGTTTTCTACGGCGATGTGGCCCGGCTGCGCCGGGAGCTCCGGAAAGCCGGTATTCCGGTAGAACCGTAAATAAAAACTGCGTACAAAAGAAGCGGAGGCAGCTGCCTTCGCTTCTTTTGTAAGATAACCGCTCTCTGACCAACATCCGGCCCTCCCGCTTTGAATCAGTACCTGTAGAGATAGAAATAATGATTGACTACCGAACGATAGGAAGCTATAATATAGATACAGTTTTCCGGAAACTGCTTATCAACTTAACGCAGCAGGGAGATAAATTGGAATTCAGGCTATCGGCTTTGCGCGGCAGAACGAAAAATTGGGAATTTGACGAGGGAAGTCAAAGCATCGAACAACATTGTCATTCCGAACCAGCGCGCACGCTGGTGTGGGAATCTCCATCGAATTCCGGGCAGCCTATCGTCATACAGACTACCCTTTTTGCGCCGTTTTCCGGTGTTCATCCACGAGAAATTGTGCTTCTATCCGGGAGATTGCCACGGAAGTACTGAGCTACTTTATCGCAATGACCGGGAAGTCGGCAGCCCGCCAAATTATCGTTTGCTGATTGAACCCGATAGGCAGTTTCCCTAATATTGGACATTCGGACACTTTGATTACAGGGGAGGAAAATGGTTATGGATCGGGGGAATACAAAACAGGAAATTCTGGAGGCGGCGCTGGATTTGTTCTGCGTGCAAGGATTCGAAGCCACCTCGATTTCCCAGATTGCAGGCGCTGTGGGCATTCGGAAAGCGTCGCTTTACAGCCATTTTGAAAGCAAACAGGCCATTCTGGATGGGCTGGTGAAAGAAGTATTGGAGCAGTATGGGGCACATTCCATTTTTTCCAGAGCGGATTGGAAGAATGATGCCGATAGTCTGCCACGGACTCCCGACGAAGCCGCACGGATGATTGAGGGGCAGATTCGCTATATCCTCCATGACCCCTATATCAGCAAGGCACGGAAAATGCTGGTGATTGAACAGTTCCAGAATCCGGAGCTGGCAAGGCTGCAAACAAAACAGAATTATTCCGATGTGCTGGCGTATTTTACTGGACTGATAAGGTGCCTGATCCAGAAAGGCGATCTGGCAGAAGATGACCCCGAGATTATGGCAGCGCAGCTCTGCCTGCCCATTACCGTGTGGATTAACCTCTGTGACCGGGAACCGGAACGGGAAGCGGAGGTTATGGCTCTGGTGGCCAAGCACATCCGGCAGTTTTTCAGAGTCTATCAGCGGCCGGAACGGTGATTCCACGGGCATATAAGCATACCGGCGTTCCGGAGCAAACAGGAAAATTGAAATTTGGCGGCAGGGCCGACAGCCAAGTCGTGACGCCCCTGGTCTGTAATCGATTTTTTCCTGACCCGCTCGGTATCGTTCTGTGGTGCAGTAAATTGGAATTTGGCGGGCCGACGGGTGCTGTATCGAATTTCCGGTCATTGCGATAAAGTAGCGCACACTGGCGTGGCAATCCCCCGGTTAGACGTACCACTTTTCGTGGATAGACACCGGAAAACGGCAGGATAGAACAGACTGTATGACGAAAAGCAGCCCGAAATTCGATGGAGATTCCCACACCAGTGTGCGCACTGGTTCGGAATGACAGTGTTGTTCGGGGTGCGCTCCTCTCTGCAAATTCCAATTTTCCGCGGTGCGGCGGTAAGATGGTCAGCACAAAATAGAATTTTAGGAGAGTATATGCCTATGATGAATACTCAGATTACAATTCGTCCGGAAGAACATAAGGATTATAAGCAGATTATTTCCCTCATTCTGCGTTCGTTTCAGGAGGGAACGGACTATTCTGACGGAACCGATATTATTGCCTTAGTAGAGGAAATCAGAGATTCGCGGTTTTATATTCCGGAATTGTCCTTTGTCGCGGAATTGGATAACAAGATTGACGGGCACTTTTTGTTTTCAAAATTCCCGCTGTCGCCTTCCCCGGAAGGCGGACACGGCAATAAGACGGATTCCGGAATTGTGATGCTGGCCCCGGTATCCGTCCATGCCGACTATTTCCGCCGGGGAATCGGAACTGCCATGCTGACCATGGGAATTGAGAAAGTGAAAGCATTGGGCTACAAAGGGATCACCGTTGAAGGAAATTATAAGTTTTATAATCAGGTTGGATTCCGAACGTCATCCGAATATAACATTTTTCCAACAAGCGGGTATCCGATGGTAGAGCCCCGATGCATGATGTGTCAGGAAACCTATAAAGGATCCCTGGATGGCATATCCGGTTATATCGTTTACGATATGTATTTCAATGCATAAAACGGGCCGTTTTCCCGTTTGCGGCGCTCTGCGGCTGTGTCCGCCCGGGCATAGCCGCTTCATCTGAAAACAATATACTACCGAACGATAGGTAGCGCTTGATAAAAAGAAAGGATTTGTATGGTTACACTGTTTGTAATCGGTATCCTTGTATTTACAGGAAAGCTCGTTCATTTCGCATTGAAAGCGGCCTGGGGGATCACAAAAGGCGTCCTTTTTGTAATTGGAATTCCCGCCCTGCTGATTGTGCTGTTTATCGCCGGGCTGGTATCTCTTGCGGTGCCCCTGCTGATCCTTGGGCTGTTGGCAGCATTTCTTCTGCCGGTTTTGAAAGGAAGGTAAGAAAATCTATAAAACGAACACATACGCATACAAAAACCGCCTATATACAGCCGCCATTCTTTTGTAAAATATACGCATTAACACAAATACATAATGATTAAGGAGTAACAATATGGAAAAGAAGTCGATTCGTGAGATCATTTCTGTCATTTTCAAAGCTGTGACCCTGGCCATGGGTGTTGCCGTTGTAGTGCTGTCCTGCCTGGGCAGTCTGGAACCGCAAACCGCTGTTACATTGCTCGGCATCGGCCTTGCCTGCGCAGGTGCCGCCATGCTGGAGAAAACGAAATGAAAGCGTTGAAAAGAATACTGGTTGTGCTGCTGGTCATCGCGGTAATCCTGACGGCGATTTTCCTTGCCGGACGCTATGGCTGGAAGCTGGGCGGCTTCCGCGCCTGCCAGGGCGCCGGGATCACCTCTGTGGAAGTCAGCCAGACGGCAGTACATATCACTGGGTTTTATCCCGGTTCTTTTCCGGAGGGCTTCTGCGGCTGCTATGCCAAAGAGCAGGACGGCAAGCTCTATGTAGGCTTCCGGTTCAGTGCTGTGTTCGGCTTCTTTGAAGCAGGAGACTTTGATGTCACCATCCCGGTCGAGGGCAAGATCAACCAGGTAATCCTGAAAACCAGTATGGTCGAAACCTCTGTCTGGAACGCGCAGACCGGTTTCCTCTCCCAGTCAGAGCAGTATGGCGTGTATGTAAAGCTGGAGCGAAACGATGTGTATTCCCTCACCATGTCCTACGATGGCTCCAGCGGAGGCGGAAGCAGCGCTGATTATGCAGCAATGGACAGCGGTGTATACTTCTTTATGGATAACGATATCATGATGGCATCCAAGGATGCGGAGGCTCCGGTGCCCTTTACCATAAAGGTTAAAGATGCAGAGGGCACCGTGGTGGCATCCGGGGAATTCTCCTTTGATGCCAGTACGGAAAAAATGTATCTTACCATTACAGCAGACGGCAGCATTCTGGAGGACACAAATTATGAATCATAAAAAGAAAACTGTTCTCAAATGGATCTGCGGCATCTTTGCCTCCCTGCTGGTCATTCTTGCAGCGGGCGCCGCTGCGCCGATTTCTACTTCGCCGAAAACTATGAACACAGCTACGGGCTGCTGCTTCTGGAAAAGGGCGGCTTTCTGAAACGATAAGGAAGGAGAACTTCTGATGATGAAAGATGTATTTGATTTTCTGCGGGCGGCGCTGCCGTGGATCGCGATGGGCTTGCTGCTGGCGGTGTTTTGTGCAAGAAGCGCAAGAAAGAAAAAGGATGAAGAACCGCCCGATAATTATGGAACCGAGGGCATGTGCCTGGGGATGTGCCTTGGCACAGCCATCGGCAGTTCTCTGGGGAACAATACCGGCATCGGCATTTCTCTCGGTATGCTGATCGGTCTGGCCATCGGAACCTGTATCAAAAAAGAGGAGCGTGGTGAGGAGAATGACCAAAAGTAAAAGCGCGATTCTGACCGGGCTTTCCCTGCTGCTTCTTGCAGGGGCTGCCGTATTCCTGTTCTGTTGCAAACAGGAGGGCTTCACAGGCAGCCGTGTGAAAAATCCGGATGCCTATTTGCTGGACATTGAGAGAATGAACGGAACCGATCTGCACACTTTGGAGCTGCACGAGGGGGATGTCCTTCAAATTCAATTTGAAACTGTGAAGGGCGAGATGTACATGGAAATCAAAGCCCCGGACGGAACGGCTGTTTATCGTGGAAACGGAAAAGAAACCACTGATTTTACCATAAACATTGGGGAAGGCGGCGTCTATACGGTTGTTGTGGAGGCCCGCCGCGCAAAAGGAACCATTCATATTCAGCAGGTTTCTGACGGAGAAGAATAAAACGGGCGCAAACAAAATCAGGATGAACGGAGACAGCAGATTTCTAAGCCGATAACCTAAATTTGTATTCAGGCTATCGGCTTAAAACAGCAAATAGGAAAATTGAAATTTATTGAATTCCCAGAAATGCCTTGGCTCCCCCTATGGGGGAGCCAAGGCCTCGAACAACACTGTCATTCCGAACCAGTTCTCAAACTGGTGTGGGAATCTCCATCTAATTCCAAATAATCCATCGTCATACAGACTGTTCTCTCCTGCCGTTTTCCGGAATTCTTCCACGAGGAATTGTAACCTAAAATTCGGCAGGCCAATTCCTTCCCCCGGGGGGAAGGTGCCCCGCAGGGGCGGATGAGGAACGGCGACTTTTTTCGATACGGGATGCAGGTAAATAAGAACATACCGCTTTTCAAGTTGTACCTTTTTTACGAACAGCATGCGAAATCGGTCTGTTTCGCCGTTCCTCATCAGTCTCGCGACCCTCGACAGCTTCCCCCCGGGGGAAGCCATGGCGCTGCCGCGCAGTGCACCAAATTGCATTTATCAGTTTGCTGCGTAAGGCGGATAGCATAAATCCCAAATTGCCGGTATCCGCACAATGCACTCACAAAACCAATAAGGAGAGATACAAATGAAAGTTACATACGAACACAAGCCCACCATGACCTTTATCGGCTTTTCCACCTCCATCCGTCCGGAGGAGGGTTATCAGAAGTGCCCCGAATTTTGGGACAGGGAGTATGCCCGGAAGTACGCACGGCTCTGGCAGACCATGCAGCCGGAAACCCCGGTTGAAAAGGCCATTTTGGAAAACGGCGTGGGTCTGTTTGCCATCTGCGACGAGAAAGAAAGCTCCTTTGAATACTGGATCGCCGGACTGTACCGTGGCGGCCAGGTGCCGGAGGGCCTGAAGCTCTACACTTTCCCGGAAAGCGATTGGGCACAGTTCAGCGCCAAGGGCCCCCTGCCCGGCTCTTTGCAAACCCTGAACACCCAGGTCTGGCAGGAGTGGTATCCCACCGAAGGGCAGAAATATATGGGAAACGGAAACGCCATGCTGGAGGTCTACTCCCCCGGCGATATGCAAAGCCCCGATTACGAATGCGGCATCTGGGTGCCCATCCGCAAGCCTGCCGGACAGAGCCAGCAGGAAGCTGCTGAGACGGTTTCCACAATGACCATCACAGGAATTCTGTAAATCTTTTTTGCCTGTTCAAAGCAGGCAATCAACCCGTGTCTTATTTGCGAAAACAAGGAGAAAACCAAAATGAAATACAAAGCCTATTTGACCGCTGTGCTTGCGGCAATCCTGCTGCTCACTCTGACAGCCTGCGGCAAAACCCAGTCCCCGGCCGGAGCAGCCGAATCGGTCACTGCCGCCCAGCAAACAAAGCCGCAGACTGTCCCGGAAACCACTGTAGAGGAAACGGTTCCGACCAATTGGGAGGAAGCGTCTGAGGATGAGCCGTGGAAAGCAGCGCTTGCAGAGGACTTGTTCCAAAAATACGGCGTACTTCCGGAATACTATGAGGATCTGGGGGACGGCATCTATCTGGTCTATGTGGAGGTGGGGGGTGAGATCGTCCCCTTCGTTACGGTAGACTCCGCAACAGGCGATTATCACGGATAAGAGAGAGCAATATGAATAGAAGATATGAAAGATAAGGGCACCGCTGAAAACTGCCCTTTTGGGTTTTGGACGGATCCTTTGCCTAATACTAATATGCGATTAAAATCAGACAGTCTTTCCGGCCTAAATCGCGCTAAAATGCGTTCTCGTCCTTGATGGGCAGAAAGCCCATCTGCGTCCTCGGCCTTTTTTATCACGATTTATGCTCGGAAAGCCAAGTCTACTTTCAATCGCATATTAGTATAAAACCGCGAAAACCAGTTTTTAGAGGTTGTCTATTGCGTAAAAAGAAGTGGAGGCGCATGCTTTCACTTCTTTTATGCTTGGCATCGTTTCTGGTACCCGGGAGGACGCGGTACGGGCTTTCGCCCTCCGCACTTGTGAGGGGGCCGTACAGCAGGCGGCATTCCTAAGCATCGGCCATTCCGAACCAGTCCGCTTAAGTGGTGTGGGAATCTCCATCGTCATCGAGACTGCATTGCTTTTGAAGATGGAGATTGCCACGCCAGGAAAGAGAACTGGCTCGCAATGACGGAGAATTCGGGATTCGCAATGACGGGGAATAGATTGCGAAAAGCCGCCGTTTGTGGTATACTGGAAGAAAACCTAAGGAACCTCTGAACAAATCGTCTGCGGCTGAGAAGCTTATCTTTTGTTTCCCCGGTGCAGTATGAAAATCAGGAAATACATCCGGTATTCCTCTGCTTTTCATACTTTCCGGGTAAACAAAGGCAACACCGCTGGGTGGGGACAGCGGGCTTCGGCGGATCTTTTGCCCCAATCGTGCAGTATGAAAAATGGGAAATACATCCAGTATTCCCGCATTTTCCATACTTTCGCTTGTGTCAAAACACTGCCCGAATCTCCTTGCCCCATTATGTGGTGCTGCCCAAAATCTCTCGCTGTCAGCGCTAAACGATTTATTCAGAGCTTCCCTAAAAACCGGAGGAACGCTATGACACTAGAAGAACTGAAAGAAAAAATGTCCCGGGCACACTATGTCTACGACGACACCCTGGCCACGGTTTTGTATGTCGCTCTGACCCTGGGCAGGCCCCTGCTCATCGAGGGCGCCGCCGGTGTGGGCAAGACCGAGGTGGCCAAGGTCATGGCCGCCGCCCTGAACCGGGAGCTGGTGCGGCTGCAGTGCTACGAAGGCCTGGAGGAAAGCAAGGCCCTGTACGAGTGGAACTACCAGAAGCAGCTGCTTGCCATCCAGGTGAATCAAAGCGAGGACCGGGACGCTCTGACAAAATCCCTGTTCAGTGACGAATACATGCTGGAACGGCCCTTGCTCAAATCCATCCGCTCGGAAAAGCCCGTGGTGCTCCTGATTGATGAGATCGACAAGGCGGACGAGGAATTTGAAGCCTTCCTGCTGGAGCTGCTTTCCGAAATGCAGGTTACGGTGCCGGAGGTGGGAACCATCCGGGCCAAAACCACACCCTTTGTGGTGCTGACCTCCAACCGGGCCCGGCCCCTCAGCGAGGCCCTGCGCCGCCGGTGCGCCTACCTTTATATCGACTACCCCGACTTAGATAAGGAGCTTGCCATTTTGCGGGAGAAGCTTCCCCATGTGGACGACCGGCTCTGCGCCCAGGTGGCTCTCGCGGTGCAGAAGCTGCGCAGTCAGGAGGCGATTCTCAAAAAGCCCTCTATTGCCGAGACCCTGGACTGGGCGGCGGCGCTGGACGCCCTGGGCATCCGGGAGCTGACCCCTGACGCCTTGCGGCAGACCGCGGGCTTTGTGCTGAAAAACAACGAGGACCTGGAAGTCCTGGAATCGGAACCGGTGACCCGGGAGCTGACCGGGCACTGCGGACACTGTGGGGAACATACCCATGACTGATCCCGGGGTGTATCTCACAAAGCTTTCCGCTTTCTCGCGGCTGCTGCGGATGAAGGGCCTTCCCGTCGGCCCCGGGGAGACGGCGGACGCGGCCCGGATCCTCACCGATCTGGGCTTTGAGGACCGGGAGCGGGTGAAGACCGCCCTGAGGACGGTGTACGCCAAGTCCCGGGAAGAACAGCTGACCTTTGACCGGGTGTTCGACGGCTACTTTCTGCCGGAAGAAGCCATGCGCGCCCAGGCCCGGGAGCAGGCGGAGCAGGAAGTTAAGCAGCAGGAGCAGCGCCGGGCCGCCCGGGAGGAACTGGAGAGCATGTCCTCCCAAGTCTCCCTCTCCGAAGCCCAGCAGGAGACCTATGCCCTCATGAGCGAGGAAGCCCGGCAGCGGCTTCGCAGCTTCATGGACCGGTACCGGGGAAACGCCGAGCGGAACCCGGCCCTGTACAGCGAATTTATCCATTCCGTCTTTGCCCGGACCATCATGGAGCAGCAGATGCTCATGGAGGACGCGGGGCAGGGCTGCGAGGGGCTTGACCCGGAGCTGGGCATTTTGTACCGGGACATCAGCGCCTTTCAGGACAATGAGATCCCCCGGGCCATCGCTGCCATTGAGGCGGTGGCCCAGCGGATCAACGGGGAGCTGTCCGCCCGGAAGCGGAAAACGGGCCGCTCCGGCAAGCTGGACTTTCGCCGGACCATCCGCCGAGGACTGGAAACCGGCGGGGTCAACTACCGCCTGTGCTTTCGCCGCAGGCCTCCCAGACGAAAGCATCTGGTGGTGCTGTGCGACGTGTCCGGCTCCATGGTCCAGTTTTCGGAATTTGCCCTGCGGTTCATTCAGTCATTGAACCGGGTGTCGGAAAACAGCCGGGTGTTCCTCTTTTCGGAAAAGCTCATGGAAGCGGACGCATTCCGGCTGCAGAATATGGACAGGTTCCGGGAGTATGTCAAGGAGTCCGGCATCTATGGCCGGGGCACGGACCTGGGCACCGCCCTGGAAAGCCTCTGTGCCTGTAAGCCCGCGGTGCTGGGGGCCGGGGCGACTCTGCTCATTCTTTCGGATACCAAGACCATCGACCAGCAGCGGGCGCTCCGCGCTCTGGGGGAGGCCAAGCGGCTGTCCGGCAGGGTGCTGTGGCTGAACCCCATTCCGCAAGGGAAGTGGAAGTACCTGCGCAGTGTTGCCGCCTTTTCATCGGTATGTGCCATGCTGCCCTGCAGCACCCTCCGGGAGCTGACGGGCGCCTGCCGCCGTCTGTCGGTGAACGGATGATTTCTCACGCTGCCTGGGTATGCAGACAAATGGGAATTTGGCGAATTCCCAGAAATGCCTTGGCTCCCCCTATGGGGGAGCTGTCACGGCTTAAGCCGTGACTGAGAGGGCCCTCTCCGCCCCCTTCGGGGGCACCTCTCCCAAAGGGAGAGGCATGGGCGGCTGCGCTGCCAGCCCGACAAATTCCCAATTTGCTTTTCTGTGTTTTTCCAGCCGTTCGTATCAATATGCGGTTTTCCCCTCTCTTTTGTAAAATTTCCTGTTGACAATTCCCATGCTTTGGTGGTATCATAGGACGCGAATAATCCGCCGGTGGGAAACAAACGTACACACGGAGGAAACGAAGGAGAGAAAAGAAAATGAAAAAGATTCTTGCTGTTATGCTGGCAGTCCTGCTGCTGGCATCCATGACCGCCTGCGCCGGTTCCGGCAGCGGCAAATATACCGTAGGCATCTGCCAGCTGGTGCAGCATGACGCCCTGGACGCTGCCACCAAGGGCTTCCAGGACGCTTTGACCGAGGCGCTGGGAGACAAGGTGACCTTTGATGTGCAGAACGCCTCCGGCGAGCCTGCCAACTGCACCACCATTGTTAATAAGTTCGTGTCCTCCAAGGTGGACCTCATCATGGCCAACGCCACCCCCGCTCTGGTAGCGGCCAAGGAAGCCACCGATAAGATTCCCATTCTGGGCACTTCTGTCACCGACTACGCCTCCGCTCTGGGTATTGAGGGCTGGACCGGCACCGTGGGCACCAACATTTCCGGCACCTCCGACCTGGCCCCGCTGAGTGAGCAGGCTGCCATGATCCCGGAGCTGTGCCCCGATGCAAAGACCGTGGGCATCGTCTACTGCTCCGCCGAGGCCAACAGCCAGTACCAGGTGGATGTGATCACCGGCTACCTGACGGAGCTGGGCCTCACCGTGACCCCCTATCCTTTCACCGATACCAACGATGTTGCTTCCGTGACCCAGACCGCCTGCGCGGGCAGCGACGTGCTCTATATCCCCACTGACAACACCGCCGCCTCCAATACCGAGGCCATTGCCAACGTGGTGCTGCCCGCCAAGG